>JBBSPY010000019.1:0-23278 GCA_038258415.1 Burkholderiales bacterium | reverse complement strand
TCCGTGCGAATAGATGAAAAGGGCGCGCTCCAGTGCCGGGCAATGCTTCAGCAGCGCCCAGAACGCAGTGGCATCGACTTGCGCCGCGTGCCCCTGGCCAAGCACCACGGCATGCAACGGCGAACTCATGGCGCCCACCGCTACCGGCAGGCCGAGCATCCCTTCCTCGCCAACCAATCCGACATGGACCAGCGATCCGCGTTCAGCCTCCGCCGTGAGCGAGATGACGCCCCGATGCGGGAAGTACACATGACTCATTCGGTGACCCGCCTGGGACAAGACCGAGCCGACCAGCAGATCGACGCTCTCGGCGCGAGCTTCGACCCGGCGACGCTCTGCTACGGGCAGTCGCAACAAGAGACGATTGGCCGAAACATCTCGCGAGACCAACATTCAGCAAAGCCTACATCAGCGGCAGCGCGTTGCGAAAGATATGTATGCCGCCATGCATAGAAAGGCATGTTCTCCGACATCGCCTCGGGGTCAAGAGGTTCGGCCGCGACGAGGAACCGTTTCTATATTGCGAGCAGCCGGCTCGCTGCGCGAGCGCGTATCGGAGAACAGAGATGAACAACGATCTGAACCAGCACGGCGCTCCCAACCGCGATCCCTTCACCGGACTCTTTTGGCGTGAGAACACGCCGGCAGGTCATTCGTTTGGCAACGGACCCTCACAGCGAGTGCCATGTCATGACTGAAGCGGCCCCGAGGCGAATTCTTGTCGTCGATGACGAAAAGGAGATCGTCGAGGCGCTGCAGTACACGCTGGAAGAGGAAAGCTATGAGGTGGTCACGGCGGTCACGGTGGAGGACGCACTCGACAAGGTCGCTGAGGGGCCCTTCGATGCCGTGCTGCTCGACGTCACCATGGGCGAGACCGATGGGCTCGACGTCGCTCGAAAGCTGAGGAGCGACTCGGCAACTTCCCACGTTCCGATTGTCATCCTGACGGGAGTCGACATGAGCATCGTGCGTGAGCAGTTCACCGACTACGACCTGTTCGTGAACAAGGGAGCCGATCTTGGTCAACTGGTGCAGCAACTGGATCTGCTCCTCGGCGGAACAAGCGCTGAAAGCCGGACGCACCCCGACGTTTAGCTGGTCGCTTTCGCGCTCGGCATCACGTTGCCGCGACGCTCACACTACGCGGGTCTGGCTGCCGAGCTCGTCGAGGATCGGGCAATCGGGCCTCTCGTCACCCCTGCAACAATCGGCCAAATTCGTCAGTGTCTTTTTCATCGCCGCCATTTCCACCATCCGCCGATCCAGATCGGCCACGTGGGCGAGCGCGATCCGCTTGACGTCGGCGCTGGCACGGCGCCGGTTCTGCCAGAGCTTGAGGAGATCGGCGATCTCGGCCATGCTGAAGCCCAGGTCGCGGCCACGGCGAATGAAGCGCAACGTGTGCACATCGCGCTCTTCGTACTGTCGGTAGCCGGAATCGGTGCGAGCGATCTTCGGCAGGAGGCCGAGCGATTCGTAGTGGCGGACCATCTTGGCCGACACGCCGGCCTGGCTGGCTGCCTGCCCGATGTTCATCGAAATGCTCATCGCGATTGACCTTTCCAGCGTCGAAGCATCAGGGCGTTCGACACGACACTGACGCTGCTGAGCGCCATCGCCGCACCCGCGATGACCGGGCTCAGCAGGCCGAGAGCCGCCAGTGGAATGCCGACGACGTTGTAGGCAAACGCCCAGAACAGGTTCTGGCGAATCTTGCGATAGGTACGGCGCGAGATGTCAATCGCGTCGGCAACGAGAGCCGGGTCGCCCCGCATCAGCGTGATGCCAGCCGCGTGCATGGCCACCTCCGTTCCGGTGGACATGGCAATGCCGACGTCTGCCGCAGCAAGTGCCGGTGCGTCGTTGATGCCGTCGCCGACCATCGCCACGGTCTGCCCGCCCTGCTTCAGCGTGTCGATGATCGCCGCCTTGTCCTGGGGAAGGACCTCGGCCTCGACCCGATCGATTCCGACGGCGGCAGCGACAGCGGTTGCGCTGCCACGGTTGTCGCCCGTCACGAGAACGGACTGCACATCGATGGAACGCAGTCGTGCGACGGCAGCGACCGCACTTGCCTTGACGGCGTCGCCGAAGGCAAGCAGGCCGAGCAGATGCGGTGTGTCGGTGACATCGGCGAGCCAGGAAACGGTCCGGCCTTCGGCGGCCAGACGGTCCGCCTGCGAACGGAGGGCAGAGCAGTCGACACCGAGCTCTTCCATCAGGCGCGAGCTGCCGAGACGCAGCTGGCGTCCATCGACTTCGCCTGCCATGCCGCGGCCCGGCAGCGCTCGCACAGCGGACGCGCGCGGAACCTCGATGCCCTCCGCCTGAGCGGTCTCCAGCACGGCTCGCGCCAGGGGATGCTCGCTGCCGGCCTGTATTGCCGCCGCAAAGGCGAGCAAGGAGGTGCGCGTGCTGTCCGAGGGCAACGCCTCGACCAGCGACGGCTTGCCCTCGGTGATGGTTCCGGTCTTGTCGAACGCCACGACCCGGATCGCGTGGGCGATCTCGAGCGCCTCGGCATCCTTGATGAGAATGCCGTGCCGGGCAGCCACGCCGGTGCCGGCCATGATCGCCGTCGGCGTGGCCAGGCCCAACGCGCACGGGCAGGCAATGACCACGACCGCCACGGCGTTCAGGATGGCGTGTTCCCACTGCCCGGTGCCGAGGCCCCAGGCCAGCAGCGTCAGCGCAGCGATGCCGATGACGACCGGCACGAAGACGGCGCTGACCCGGTCGACGAGGCGCTGGATCGGCGCCTTCTTGGCTTGCGCCGATTCGACCATCCGGACGATCCGCGCCAGCGTCGACTCGGCCCCGACGGCGGTGGTCTGCACCAGCAGCAAGCCCTCGCCGTTCACCGAGCCTCCGGTGACGCGGCCGCCCGCCTCGCGCGCGACCGGCAGGCTCTCGCCCGTGATCAACGACTCGTCGAGGTGGCTGGCGCCTTCCTGCACGAGCCCGTCGACCGGCATGCGCTCGCCCGGCTTGACGACGACGACATCGCCGACGCGAACGTCGCCGATCGGCACCTCGACGTCGGCACCGTCCCGGCGCAAGCGCGCGGTCTCGGGGCGCAAGGCGTTGAGGGCGCGGATCGCCTCGGTTGTCTGCCGCTTTGCCCGGGCTTCGAGCCACTTGCCGAGCAGCACCAGTGTGATGACGATGGCAGAGGCCTCGAAATACAGGTGGCCGATGGCTTCGCCGCCGTGCGCGAGCAGCTCATAGAGGCTCAGGCCGTACGCGGCGGAGGTGCCGAGGGCGACCAGCAGGTCCATGTTGCCCGCACCCGCTCGCAATGCGCTCCAGCCCGCTCGATAGAAGCGCGCACCGAGCCAGAACTGCACAGGAGTCGCCAATGCGAGCTGCAACCATCCGTCCAGCATCCAGTGGCGGCCGAACAGCAGGCCGAACATCGGCAGGGCCAGAGGAAGCGACAGCGCCACCGCGACGGCGATCGGCCACCAGGTGGCGCCTGCGGCCGCCGAAGACGCCGACGATGACGGCTTGCTCGCCGAGTACCCTGCGGCTTGCACCGCCGCGATCAGCGCCTTGGTCGTGGCCGGTGACTCGAATTGCACCTCTGCGCGCTCGGTGGCCAGGTTGACTTCGGCCGAGACGACGCCTGGAACCTTCGCCAGAGCCTTCTCGACGCGCGACGAACACGACGCGCAGGTCATGCCTTCGATCTGCAAGTCGACGGTGTCGAGCGATGGGTGCGTCAGCGCGGCGGTGCTCATGAGAATGGGCCAGGAAGCGAAACTATGGCGAGTCTGAACCTTCCCATAAGGGCAAAGTCAAGGGTCGGTTCGAGTCGTGCCGGCGGGAGGGTCAAATCGGGGCGCTTGACCTTGCCCCCATGGCAACCCTGAAACTTCGTCATCGGTCGGCCAAGGCGATCGCTCATCAATCAGTCAAGGATCGGAAAATGCAAACCTACAAGTTCGACGTCAAAGGCATGTCCTGCGGTGGCTGCACGAGCAGCGTGCAGCGGGCCCTCAGCAACATGGACGGCGTGAGCAAGGTCGAAGTGACCCTCCAGCCCGGATCCGCCACGGTCGAGGCGGATCCCGATCGGGTGACGGCAGCAAAGATCGAATCGACGCTTGCCGGGATGGGCTACGAGGCCCGGGCCACGGCCTAGGCCGGCGCAGATGCGGAGAACTGCGAGGCGGAGCGCTTGAATCGCGCCGCCCTCTTCACAAGCTGAAGCATCTGCCGAGCGGCGTGGATGGTGAGAGGATGTGGTGTGTGCTGCCGTGCCCTCGGCCAGCAACGCCAGTAGCGGGTTCTCCACTGCTATCAGGCGGACGGGCAGGTGGACGAGTCGGTCTTCGTCAGCGTGGGTCAAGGAGATTTCAGAATGAACGGCATGATGAACGGATCCGGCATGGGCTGGATGATGGGCGGGATGGCGATCGGCTGGCTTCTCGGTGTCGCGGTGCTCATCCTCGCGGTGTTCGCCCTTATCAAGTACCTGCGCTCGAAGTAGTGGCAGCAGTTCGTTGTCGAGCCTGCTGACGTGAGCAGCCTGCTCGCGCTCCTGCTCGTCGCTCACCGGCATACCGCCGCTGGCCGGATTCGTCGGCAAGCTGATGCTTTTCGTCGTCACGATCGACGCGGGCTACACGGCGCTCGCGCTTGCTGCTCTTGCCAACACCGTGATCTCGCTTTTCTACTATCTGCGCGTACTGGCTCCGATGTATGTCGAAACCGAGAGTGGCAGCGTCGAGCTGCTCGGTCGAAGCGCCGGCGCCGCGGTGGCGTGCGCTTCCGTTCTGGTCGTCGGCTTCGCGCTCCTATCAGGGGCGTGGCTCGACCACACCGACGCGGCCACGTTTCTGCCCGCGCGGCGACGGTAAGAAGCTCCCGCCTCATCACGACCACCGCCGATATGCGAGGAAAAATCCCCGACAGCGAACGTTCGGTCGCTCGCGGGCTTCAGGGCAAGTCCTATACTGCAATGATGTTCAACGGCATGCACAGGGCGCTCTTTGGCCTGCTCCTCGTCGCGCTGCCGCTCCAGGCGTTCGCGAGCGGCGGAATGCCTCACTGCATGTCCATGCAGACGCCGCTTTCGCATTCGACTGGCACATCGCCAGCCCTTGATGGTGGTGCTGCGGGATCTGCCCGGCAAGATGCCCAGACCAGCGCAAGCGCGGTCACACATGATTGCGGCAGTCCTGCGCAAGGAACAGAGCCGTCCGATCATTCAGCGGGCCACTGCACCGTATCCGCTGGCTGCGGCATCGTCTCAGCCTCGATGCCGGCGGTCCTTGTCGTCATGCAACTTCCTGCAGACGAGCTACCTGCCGCGACGCCTCTCGACGCACGCGTCGGATTCTTGACCGGCGCCCCCGAGCGCCCTCCTCGCACCACCGCCTGATCAACTGCGCGCTCGGCGTTCGGCGTCGTCGCGCGGGATGAGCTAGTCAGGCGCTGCGCTTCACCTTTGCGGTGGGTGCGGTAACGGGCCTGGAACGATGGCGACACATGTCGTCCCCATCCAAGTACAGGCAAGCTCGGCAGCGCACCGCGTGTGCTGCGCAAGTAGGGCGATTCCATGGATCTGCGTTCCTGTCAGGGCCGTATTGCGGTGTTGCTGGCATTGCTCGTTGTTGGTGCGACCGCCCAAGCAGCGGGCGACCCGGCTCGGGGTGCGCAGGTCGCCCGTGCGTGCCTCGCGTGCCACTCGCTGTCGCCGGGCCGCAACCTGACCGGACCCAGCCTGTGGAACGTTGTCGGCCGCAAGGCAGGCACGGCCGACGGGTTCGGTCGTTACTCGGCGGCGCTGAAGACCTCTGGCCTGAGATGGGACGAGCAACATCTCGACGCCTGGCTCAAGGACCCCGCCGCGCTCGTTCCCGGCAACGGCATGGGCTTCGCCGGCATCGCCGATGCGCGGGCCCGAGATCTCATCGCATACCTGCAAGCCGTCTCCGCCGGTCGCATGGCGCCGCCGGACGTCGGCCTGTCGGACCTGAAGCAAGCGCCTCCCCCGTCGCGCGTGACCGCGATCGGGCACTGCGGCGACGCCTATCGGGTCGCGACCGGCGACGGCAAGACCCGGACGTTCTGGGAATTCAACCTGCGCTTCAAGACCGATGGCAGCGTCAGCGGGCCGGTTGCCGGCCACCCGGTCATCGTCGGCAACGGCATGCGCGGCGATCGTGCCGCGGTCGTGTTCTCGCACCTTGAAGAGATCGCCACGTTCATCAAGAAGCAGTGTCCATGAGCGACGAGCCGTTCAGTTCCGAGACGCCGGCATCTGCCGTCGAGGCAAGCGTGCCCGCCGCGCCGCTGCATGCGCCGCGCGTTTCGCGCCGGGCTGCGATCGCCGCCGCTGCAGGCCTCGCAGCGCTGACGGCCGGATGGGGGGTCTATCGAGCCAACGCTGCCAAGACAAGCCCCGATCTCGCGTCCTTTGCGCCGCATCCGGTTCCTCGCGACGCCGGGGCGCTGCGGTTCAGCGACGAGAACGGTGTGCCGAAGCGTCTCGCCGACTTCCGCGGCCGGGTCGTGCTGCTCAACGTGTGGGCCACCTGGTGCCCGCCGTGCCGCGAAGAGATGCCCACCCTTGACCAGCTCCAGGCGAGCCTCGGCGGGCCCGACTTCGAGGTGCTGACGGTGTCGATCGACGCGGAAGGCCTGCCCGTCGTGCGCACGTTCTTCAAGCAGATCGGAATCAAGCACCTGCATCCCTACATCGACTCGCTTCACGAGGTCGGCACGCTCGGCGCGGCGGGGATTCCGCTCACGCTGCTGATCGACCGCGAGGGTCGCGAAGTGGCCCGCAAGGTCGGGCCCGCGAGCTGGGACGACCCGAAGGTCGTGCAAACGATTCGCGGCTACCTGCGCACCGGGAAGAAGTCATGAGCAAACCTGGTTTCGACTGCGTGAATCAGCCGCGTCGCATCGCTTGTCTCGGCGCCGCTGCGGCGACGGCGAATGCCGTGTTCGGCCTTCCGGCAACAGCGGCGACGACGCGCGACGACGTCGCCCTCGATCTGCACGTCGAGCTGCGCGCTGCGCCCGATCGCGTGGCGCTGCGCAGCGGCGAGCCCACCCGCGTCTGGCGCTATCACGGCAAGCTGCTGCACGGGAATCCCAACGCTCTCGAAGCGTCGGCCGGTGGCGACCTCGGCCCGATCATCCGTGTGCGCCGAGGCCAGCGCGTGCGCATCGAGTTGATCAACGGCTTGCCGGAATCGACCATCACGCATTGGCACGGCCTGCACGTACCCGACGACATGGACGGACACCCTCGCTTCGCCATCGGGCCGGGCGAGCGCTACGTCTACGAGTTCACCGTTCTCAACCGCGCCGGCACTTACTGGTTTCATCCCCACCCGCACGGCCGGACGGGCAAGCAGGTCTATTTCGGGCTCGCCGGGCTGTTCCTCGTGAGCGACGACGAGGAGGCCGCGCTCGACCTGCCCACAGGCGCGCAGGACATCCCGCTCGTCATCCAGGACCGCAGCCTCGACAGCGATAACCAGCTCGTCTACCTGAACGAAGGTGTGGAGACGGCCGCGAAGCCACGTGGCGGAATGATGGGTAGCGGCGGCATGATGCGCGGCGGCGGCATGATGGGTCGCGGCATGGGCGGGATGATGGCCGGCATGATGGGCATGTTCGGCGACGACATCCTCGTCAACGGCCGACTCGAACCGAGCCTTCCCGTCGCGCGGCGCGCCCACCGGCTGCGGCTGCTCAACGCATCCAACTCGCGCATCTACAAGCTGGCCTGGAGCGACGGCAAGCCGCTGACCGTGATCGGCAACGACGGCGGCCTGCTCGCCGAGCCCCTGCAGCGCGACTACGTGATGCTCGCCCCGGCCGAGCGCCTCGACGTGTGGGTCGACTTCGCGCGCTGGCGGGCGGGCGCCGAGCCGGTGCTGCGCAGCCTGGCCTTCGCAAGCGGCACGGCCATGGGCGGGATGATGACGGGCAGTTCGCGCCTGCCCGACGGGGCGCCGTTTCCGGTGCTGCGCTTTCGCGTCGGCAACGAGGGCTCTACGGGGGCGCCGCTGCCGCGGCGCCTCTCGAACGTACCGCCAGTACGCCCGCGACGCGCCGTCAATTTCGATCGCCCGAAGGTGTTCGATCTGACGATGCGCATGATGGCCTGGGGCATCAATGGCAAGAGCTTCGAGATGCTCGCCGCGAGCCCGCTCGAGACTGTGAAACTCGGCAGCGAGGAGGTCTGGGAGTTCCGCAACGACGGCACGGGCGGGATGATGGCGATGCCGCACTCGATGCACGTGCACGGGCTGCAGTTCCGTGTGCTCGGGCGAACGACGACCGGCGGCTCGGCCAGGGCCTACGACGACGTCAAGGCCGGCCTCGTCGACGAGGGCTTCAAAGACACGGTGCTCGTGATGCCCGGAGAGCGAGTGCGCATCCTCGTTCGCTTCGCCGACTACGCGGGCCTCTTTCTCTACCACTGCCACATGCTGGAGCACGAAGACTCCGGGCTGATGCGCAACTATCGCGTCGTCGCATAGAGGAGGACTCGATATGAGAGCACGAATCTTCCTGACCGTCGCCCTGGTGCTGGCGCTCGCCGCCTGCGGCGACCGCGAAGTCGCCGCACCGCAGACGTCGCCATTCAAGTCCACCGACATCACCGGCATCGGCTGGGGCGGCGACTTGCATCTCGTTGACCAACACGGCCAGGCGCGCAGCCTGGCCGACTTCAAGGGCAAGGTGGTGATGCTCTTCTTCGGCTACACGCACTGCCCCGACATGTGCCCGACGACCCTGGCGCAGATGGCGCAGGTCCGCACGAAGCTGGGCGCCGATGCAAGCCGGGTCCAGGGCCTTTTCGTGACCATCGATCCCGAGCGCGACACGCCGAAGGTGCTGGCGAAATACGTGGCGGCATTCGACCCGAGCTTTCTCGGCCTGCAGGGCGACGCCGCAGCCACGGCCGCACTGGCCAAGGAGTTCAAGGTGTACTTCAGCGCCAACAAGGCCGATCCGGACGGCCATTACACCGTCGACCACATGGGCGCGGTTTACGTCTTCGATGCGGCGGGGCGGCTGCGTTTGCTGATGACGGCGGGCACCGGTGTCGATGTCATGGCGGCCGATGTGCAAACGCTTCTGGAGGAGAAGACTTGATCGCGTCGGTGCCCCTGCGGCTCGCGGTCGGCATCGCCCTCGCGGCGCTGGTCGGCGCGGCTTCGGCTCAGACGCAGAGCTCCCTCCCGCTCAGCTCGCAGCCGGCCGCCCGATCGACCCCTGCTGCGGCTTCGAACGGCCCGCTCGACACGATCGGCCGATGGCTCGCCGGACCCGCGCCGTCGACCGAACTGCTCCCGCCGGACGAGGCCTACAAGATCAGCGTTCGGGCACAGGCCGCAGACACGCTCGTTGCGACCTTGACTCCTGCCGACGGCTACTACCTCTACCGCGACCGCATCCAGTTTCGCGTCGAAGAGCCGGCAGGCGTGTCGGTCGCAAGCGTGTCCCTTCCCCGCGGCGACATGAAGGACGACGCAACCTTCGGCAAGACCGAGGTCTATCACCATCCGGTCGATACCGTCATCCGCTTGGTGCAGTCCGGCGCTCCCGCCACATCCATCCGGCTGCACGCCACCTACCAGGGCTGCAACGAGCCGCTCGCGGTTTGCTATCCGCCGATCGACAAGACGCTCACCGTCGCCCTCGACCCCGGCACGTTCGGCGTCACGTCCGCCGGGGCTGGCTCCACGTCTGTGGCGGGCGGCGCGTCGGAAGACAGCCGCATCCGCGAACTCTTCACCGAAGGCGGCTCCTGGGCCGTGCTCGCGGCCTTCTTCGGCTTCGGCATCCTGCTCGCCTTCACGCCATGCATGCTGCCGATGATTCCGATCCTCTCGGGGATCATCGCCGGCCAGGCGCGGGATGCCTCGAAGCGTCGCGTCGTCGGGCTCTCGGCGGCTTACGTGCTGGGCATGGCCATCGCCTATGCCGCCGCCGGCGTCGCCGCGGGCCTGGCCGGCTCGATGTTGTCGGCGGCGCTGCAGAGCCCGTGGGTGCTCGGATCGTTCGCCGCCGTCTTCGTGCTGCTGGCACTGTCGATGTTCGGGTTCTACGAGCTGCAGCTTCCAGCGTCGTTGCAGACGAGCCTGACCGGCGTCAGTCGCCGCATACCCGGTGGCCAGGCGATCGGCGTCTTCCTGATGGGCGTCGTCTCGGCCGTGATCGTCGGCCCGTGCGTCGCCGCGCCCTTGGCCGGCGCCCTGCTCTACATCAGCCAGACCCGCGACGCGGTGCTCGGCGGCGCGGCCCTGTTCTCGATGGCCGTCGGCATGGGCGTGCCGCTGCTGGTGGTCGGCGCCAGCACCGGAACGCTGTTGCGCCGCGCCGGGCGCTGGACGAAATCGATTAAGCGCTTCTTCGGCGTGACCATGCTCGGCCTGGCGATCTATCTGGTGTCGCCGGTGATCCCGATCGTCGCGCAGCAACTGCTGTGGGCGACGCTCCTGGTCGTCTCGGCAATGTTCGTCCACGCCATCGATCCGCTGCCGGGCGACGCCGTCGGCGTGCGGCGTCTGTTCAAGGGCGTGGGCGTGATGGCGCTAATCGCCGGTGTGGCGCTTCTGGTCGGCGCACTCTCGGGCAGCCACGATCTGCTGCGACCGCTCGCCGGCCTTCGCGGCGATACCGTCCAGGCATCGAGCGAACTGCGCTTCGAACCTGTCAAGAGCGTGGCCGCGCTCGACGCCCGGATCGAATCGGCGCGTGGCCGGCCGGTGATGCTCGACTTCTGGGCCGAATGGTGCGTCTCGTGCAAGGAGATGGACCGCTTCACGTTCAGCGATGCGCGCGTTCAAGCGCGCCTGAAAGACGCGCTCGTGCTGCGTGCCGACGTGACGGCCAACAACGCCGACGACCAGGCCCTGCTGCGCCGCTTCTCGCTGTTCGGGCCGCCGGGAATCATCTTCTTCGATGCTCAGGGCAGAGAAACCGGCTATCGCGTCATCGGCTACGAATCGGCCGACAAGTTCCTGACGTCCCTGGACCGCGCTCTGGCGACGCCTGCCTCACCGCCTGCCCCACCGACGTGAAAATGAATGGCCAGTCGTTTGGTAGAGCGCTTGTCGCGATCTGCCTTGCAGGTCTTGCGAGCACCACCTCGCTTGCCGGCGAGCAGCTATCCGCCACGCCGTCCGAGGTCTCGTCGGCGCAGCCTGTGACATCAGCAGCCATTGTCGGGCTGGCCTTCGATCCGGCCCGCCATGTCCTCTTCAAGGCGACCCGGCAAGCGGTCTACAGAAGCAGCGACGGTGGGCGCGTCTGGTCCCGCGTCGAGCTGCCGAAGCCTCGAAGCGAACCGACCCTGACTTCGATCGCAGCCGCGGCTGCCGATGGTGCTTCCCTGCCTGCGCTTTATGTCGCCGGAAACGGAGCCGGCGTGCTGCGCAGCGACGACGGCGGGCAGACCTGGGTAGAGCGCAATGACGGCCTGCCCGGCACCGACGTCGCCGCCCTGACCACGCACGCGGATCGCCCTGGAACCGTATACGTCTACATGAAGGCGCATGGCATTTACCGCAGCGAAGACGCAGGCCGCCACTGGCGCCTGATGGATGCAGGCCCGCGCGGCGGCATCACGGCCTTCATTCATTCGAACATGCCGGGCAGCATGCAGAGCGGTTGGTTCTTCGTCGGCGGCGCGCAAGGCGTTCGGCGAGCCATGGATTGCTTTTGCAGTTGGCGCGATGCCGGCGAGCTCGGCCGCGCGATTCGCGCGCTCGCCTATGACCCGCATCGGCCGAGCGAGATCTACGCCGCGGCGAACACAGGGCTCCTCGTCAGCCGCGATGGAGGCGAGACATGGTCCGAAATCGACGCGCCGGGCCCGGCCATCGCCGCTTTGACCGTCACGCCCCGCGGTGCGATCTACGCCGCGAGTCAGGACGGCGGCCTGTACGTTCGCGACGCTGTCAGTGCACCTTGGAAGCGACTCGATGCGTAGCTGGACGATCAGCGCAGGGCTCGGCCTCGCGGCGTTCGCGTCCGCCGCGTCGGGCTCCGAGGTGTCCGGCGGAGAAAAGCAGATTGCCGCAGGCAGTCGCGTGTACGCGTCGCAATGCGCGTCCTGCCATGGCGCCAAGGGCGAAGGAATGCCCGACTGGGAGCGACCCGACGCCTCGGGCGAGATGCCCGCTCCGCCGCACGACAGCACAGGCCACACCTGGAAGCACGCCGACGCCATGCTGTACCGCATCGTCAGGAACGGCTGGCGCGACCCCTACAACAAGACCTCGCGAATGACCATGCCCGCCTTCGAGCGGATGCTTTCGCCGGGCGAGGTGCGCGACGTGATCGCGTATCTGAAGACGATGTGGACTTCCGAGCAAAGGAAGTTTCAGATCGAAGAGAGCGAGCACGCGCCGCTTCCGCCAGAGGCGCTGAGCGCATCCCAAGAGGAACCATCACTCAACCACCGAAGGAAGATGCCATGAAGAACCTGAACATCGCGCTCACCGCCCTGGCCCTCGCCGCCGCACAGGTTCCTGCGCTGGCCGCCGGCATACCCGTCAAGCTGTACAAGAACCCCAACTGCTACTGCTGTGACCTCTATGCAAAACACATGGAGGAAAACGGCTTCGCGGTCGAGATCGTCAACTCGACCGATATGGCATCCATCAACCAGAAGTACGGCGTGCCGGAAAGGCTCGAAGGCTGCCACACGGCAATCGTCGGCAAGTACGTCATCGAGGGGCTCGTGCCGGCGAAGTACGTGCATCAGCTCATCGACGAAGGCCGCCCCGTCAAGGGCTTGTCCGTGCCGGGAATGCCGACGGGTGCGCCGGGGATGCCCGGGGCGAAGTCGAAGCCGTTGAACGTGTACGTGCTCGACGCAAGCACGCCGCCGAAGGTCTTCGCGACCTTTTGATATCCCTTGTTCGTGCTGGCCTCGAATGCCAGCGCTATTTCTGATCTGCTATGGAAAGGAATGAAGCCATGCGATGCGATATGAAAACAATGTTGCGGACGGCCGGCGTGATGGGTCTTGTCGCCGTCATCGCCTATTTCGCCGTGCCCGAGGCTCGCGCGTTCATCGTGGCGAGCGCGCCGGTGCTGATCGCATTGATCTGCCCGGTGTCGATGATCGTGATGATGCTCATGATGAACGGCTCACGGTCGAAACAGGGCGAAAGCCGCGAGTCGGCGGCACCCGAGCCAGCCCGCCCTGGTGCGAGCGCGGACATCGATCGAGTGGAAGCCACAGGCTGAGCGAGCTCAACCATGATGCCTACGACTTCCCTCCTTCCTGTCGCGAGACTTCTTTTCGCGGTGATGCTTGTCGTCGGCACGCTGGGCTCTGCGAGCGCCGCCGAGGCAGCCACCACCGTCCCGCCCGACGCCGCACTGGTCGACGCCCTCGTGCGCAAGCTCGAAAGCGACGGCAGCCTCGACCGGGCGGTGGAGCGGGCCATGACGCGCGTCATTCAGCGGCAGGAAGAGACGCGCCGCACCTCGCAGGCGCAACGCCGCGCGCAGCTTCAGGAACAGGCCAAGCTGGCGCGCAAGGTCGCGCCCGGGCGCGACCACATCCGCGGCAACGCCATGGCCGAAGTCTCGCTCGTCGAGTATTCGGACTTCGAGTGTCCCTTCTGCAAGCGTTTCCACGACACGCCGTCGGCCGTGCTCGAGCGCCACGGCAAGCGCGTCAACTGGGTCTTTCGCCAGTTCCCGCTCGCCTTCCATGATCCGGCAGCGCGCCGCGAAGCTGTGGCCAGCGAGTGCGCGGCGAAGCTGGGTGGCAACGAGGTCTTCTGGAAGTACGCGGACGCGGTGTTCGCCGCGACGCGCTCGAACGGTCAAGGGCTTGCCGACGCTACATCCGAGCAGCGCATCGCGGCGCAGTTGAAGCTCGACCCGGCCGCCTTCGCTGCATGCCTGCGCAACCCGCAAAGCGATTCCAGGGTGACGGAGGACATGGCCGACGGCGCAGCAGCCGGCATCACGGGAACGCCGACGACACTGATCCGCAACAACCGGACCGGCAAGCTGGAAGTCCTCGTCGGTGCGCAGCCCGCCGAAGCCTTCGATGCGGCGAGCGCGCGAATGCTCGACCCGAAGCCGTAGCTCCGCGGATCGACATGCGGGGTCGCGAAGACCTCGAACCCAAAGGATGACGACGATGGCCCGAGATCCGGACGCACCAGGAAGAGGTGCCACGCACGAAGCGCGCGAGGCAAGACGATGAATCGCGTTCTTCACCAACTCGCGGCGCTGCCTCTCTTCATCGGGACGGTGGCGTTCGCCGAGCCTTTGTCGTTCGACGACGCCCTCAGGCTCGCCGAGGCGCGTTCGCGCGCCTTGCCGGCCAAGGAGGCTTCGGCCACTGCGGCGCGACAGATGGCCATTGCTGCCGGGCAGCGGCCCGACCCCGTCTTGACAGCCGGCATCATCAACCTGCCCGTGACGTCGTCGGACCGATTCAGCCTGTCGCGCGACTTCATGACGATGCGCTCGATCGGCGTGATGCAACAGCTCACGCGCGGCAGCAAGCTCGATGCGCGCACCGCACGGTTCGAGCGCGAAGCCGAGCTGGCCGACGCCGGCCGCGCGCTCGCTCTCAACGAGTTGCAACGCGAGACGGCAACGAGCTGGCTCGAGCTGCACTACCTCCAGCGCATGACCGATGTTCTGCTGGCGCAGCGCGACGAGGCCCGCCTTCAGGTGGAGGCGACGGATGCCGGCTATCGAGGCGGCCGCGGTCCGCAAGCCGATGTGTTCGCCGTGCGGTCGGCCGTCGAACAGCTCGAAGACCGGCTTGTCGACAGCCGCCAGCAAGTTGCCACGGCCCGATCGCAGTTGGCACGGTGGGTCGGCTCCGCTTCCGTCGAAGAGCTCGGTCCGCCGCCTCCGATGGCCGATGAGCGGCTGCACGAGAACGCGCTCGAGAGCGAGCTCGCAACTCACCCGCAGATCGAGCTGATGCGCAAGCGGGAAGCCGTCGCGGCGGCAGAGGCTGAGGTGGCGCGGTCGGAGAAGAGCGCGGACGTCAGCGTCCAGTTCATGTACGGCCAGCGTGAGCCCGCGTATTCGAACATGGTCTCGTTGACCTTTTCGATCCCGCTCCAATGGAATCAAGGAAAGCTGCAAGACCGCGAACTCCGCGCGAAGCTGGCGGTCGTCGACCAGCTGCGCGATGAACGCGAGGAGGCGACGCGACGTGTTGTGCTCGAGGCATCGACCTTCCTGCAAAAGCGGCACAGCACCGGCGAGCGTGTTCGCCGATACGACGACACGCTGGTCCCCCTGGCCATCGAGCGCACGCGTGCGGCGCTCGCCGCGTACCGCGGCGGTGCCGGCGCTCTCGTTTCGGTGCTGCAGGCGCGCGAGGCAGAAGTGGCAACCCGTCTCGAGCGGCTTCGGCTGGCCAAGGAAGAGGCGCGGCTGTGGGCGCAGATCAACTTCCTCCTTCCTCTCGAGCGGCAACCAGGGGCACGTCCGTGAAACGATCGTACGGATGGGCAGCAGGCGCGCTCGGCGCGGTCGTGATCGCAGGCATCGCCTGGGGCGCGTATCAGCTGGGGCTCGACCGAGACCGCCCCGCCACCCGGGCAACAGCGGCCGGGATGCCGCCGGCGTCCGCTGCGGCGACGGGACGGGTGCCCCAGGGCATCGCCGAAGGTGAGGCCGCAACGCGCCGGCACATCGCGACGGGCCTCAAGGCCGGTGAAGTCGATCCGGCCACGGGCCGAAAGATCCTCTACTACCACGACCCGATGGTGCCGGGCAACAAGTTCGACAAGCCCGCCAAGTCGCCGTTCATGGACATGATGCTGGTGCCGGTCTATGGCGGCGCCGACGGCGACGAGAACAACGTCCGTGTGAGCCCGCGCATCCAGCAGAACCTCGGCGTTCGGACCGCCCTGGTCGTCGAAGGCACGCTCTCGCCGCAGGTCTCCGCGGTCGGCAGCATCGCCTTCAACGAGCGCGACCAGGCCGTGATCCAGGCACGCGCCGCCGGCTTCATCGAGCGCCTGCACGTGCGCGCGACGCTCGACGCCGTGAAGAAGGGGCAGCCGCTCGTCGACCTCTACGTGCCCGAGTGGATCGCGGCGCAGGAGGAATTCCTGTCGGTGCGGCGCATGCAGGGCACCGACCTGGCATCGCTCGTCGACGGCGCACGCCAGCGCATGCGCCAGGTCGGCATGAACGACGAGCAGATCCGGACCGTGGAATCGACGGGTCGAACCCAGCCACGCATCTCGATCCGCTCGCCGCTCGACGGTGTCGTCGTCGAGAGCATGGCGCACGACGGGATGACGGTCGCCGCCGGGGCGACGCTCTTTCGCATCAACGGCCTGGGCACCGTCTGGGCGAACGCCGAAGTGCCCGAAAGCCAGGCGGCGCAGCTGCGGCGCGGCGCGAAGGTGCGCGCCCGCAGCCCGGCGGTCCCCGGTGTCACCTTCGAGGGCACGGTGCAGGCGCTGCTGCCGGAAGTCAACACGGGAACGCGGACGCTGAAGGCCCGCATGCAGCTCGCCAACCCGGGCGGTCGCCTCGTGCCGGGCATGTTCGTGACCATGGACTTCATGGACACCCGCCTCGGCAAGGTGCTGCTGGTGCCGAGCGATGCCGTCATCCAGACCGGCAAGCGCACGGTCGTGCTGCTTGCCGAGGAAAACGGTCGCTTCCAACCGGTCGACGTGCAGTCGGGGATCGAGAGCAATGGACAGACGGAGATCCGCAGCGGCCTCGAAGCCGGCCAGCGCATCGTCGTCTCATCGCAGTTCCTGATCGACTCGGAGGCCAGCCTGCGCGGCGTCGAGGCGCGACTCAATGCGCCCGACGGAGTGCCCGCCAGCGCAGCGGCCCCGTCCGGAGCCACGCGATGATCGCCCGGCTGATCCGCTGGTCGATCGTCAACCGCTTCCTTGTTCTCCTCGCCACGCTGATCATCAGCGCCTGGGGTGTCTGGTCGGTCATGAAGACCCCGCTCGACGCCTTGCCCGACCTTTCCGACGTGCAGGTCATCATCCGCACCAGCTATCCGGGGCAGGCGCCACGCATCGTCGAGAACCAGATCACCTACCCGATGACGACGACGATGCTGTCGGTGCCGGGTGCGAAGACGGTGCGCGGCTATTCCTTCTTCGGCGACTCTTTCGTCTACGTGCTGTTCGAGGACGGCACCGATCTCTACTGGGCCCGTTCGCGCGTGCTCGAGTACCTGAACCAGGTGCAGTCGCGCCTGCCGCCGGGCGCGAAGGCGACGCTCGGCCCCGACGCCACCGGCGTCGGCTGGATCTTCCAGTACGCGCTCGTCGACCGCGGCAACACGCAGGACGCCTCGCAGCTGCGTGCGCTGCAGGACTGGTTCCTGCGCTACGAGCTGAAGACCGTTCCCAACGTCGCCGAGGTCGCTTCGGTGGGCGGCATGGTCCGCCAGTACCAGGTCGTGCTCGACCCCGACAAGCTGGCCGCCTACGCCATCCCGCACGGCAAGATCGTCAGCGCGATCCAGCGCGCCAACCAGGAAAGCGGCGGCTCCGTGCTCGAGCTCGGCGAGGCCGAGTACATGGTGCGCGCCTCGGGCTACCTGCAGACGCTCGACGACTTCCGCAAGATCCCGCTGATGACCACCGCCGCCGGCGTCTCGGTGCTGCTCGGCGACGTGGCACGGATCCAGACCGGTCCCGAGATGCGGCGCGGCATCGGCGAGCTCGACGGCGTCGGCGAAGCGGTGGGCGGTGTCGTCGTCATGCGCTCCGGCAAGAACGCGCTCGAAACCATCGCCGCCGTCAAGGCGAAGATCGAGACGTTGCGCGGCAGCTTGCCAAAAGGGGTCGAGATCGTCCCCGTCTACGACCGGTCGGGCCTCATCGAGCGGGCGGTCGAGAACCTGACGCACAAGCTGGCGGAGGAATTTCTCGTCGTCGCCGTCGTCTGCTTCGTCTTCCTGTTCCACCTGCGCTCGGCCTTCGTCGCCATCGTCTCCCTGCCGCTCGGCATCCTGGCGGCGTTCGTCGTCATGCACCTGCAGGGCGTCAACGCCAACATCATGTCGCTCGGCGGCATCGCCATCGCCATCGGCGCGATGGTCGACGCAGCCGTCGTGATGATCGAGAACGCGCACAAGCACCTCGAGCGATGGGGGCACGAGCATGCCGGTCAATCCCTCGCCGGTGCCGAGCGCTGGCGCGTGATCGGCGACTCGGCGGCCGAGGTCGGCCCCGCCCTCTTCTTCTCGCTGCTCGTCATCACGCTGTCGTTCATCCCGGTGTTCACGCTCGAGGCCCAGGAGGGGCGGCTCTTCGCGCCCCTCGCCTTCACCAAGACGTATGCCATGGCGGCAGCGGCGGGCCTCTCCGTGACATTGATTCCGGTGCTGATGGGCTACCTCATCCGCGGCCGAATTCCGGACGAGACGGCCAATCCGCTCAACCGCTTCCTGATCGCCGCGTACCGACCGATGCTCGACGTCGTGCTGCGCGCACCGAAGACGACGATTGCCCTGGCCGCCCTGCTTTTCCTCGTGAGCCTGTGGCCGCTGCGGCACATCGGCGGCGAGTTCATGCCGCGGCTCGACGAAGGCGACCTGCTGTACATGCCCTCGGCGCTGCCCGGCCTTTCGGTGGGCAAGGCGGCGGCCCTCCTGCAGCAGACCGACCGCCTCATCAAGACCGTACCCGAGGTGGCGAGCGTATTCGGCAAGGCCGGGCGCGCCGAGACTGCCACCGACCCGGCGCCGCTCGAGATGTTCGAGACGACGATCCAGTTCAAGCCCAAGGACGAATGGCGGTCCGGCATGACCCAGGACAAGCTGATCGAGGAGCTCGACCGGATCGTTCGCGTGCCGGGCCTGGCGAACATCTGGGTGCCGCCGATCAGGAACCGCATCGACATGCTGGCGACGGGCATCAAGAGCCCCGTCGGCGTCAAGGTCGCCGGCGCCGACCTGCAGACGATCGACCGGCTGACCGGCGAGATCGAGCGGGCGCTCAAAGACGTGCCGGGAGTGACGAGCGCGCTGGCGGAGCGGCTGACCGGCGGGCGCTACATCGACGTCGACATCAATCGCGAGGCGGCAGCCCGCTTCGGTCTCAACATCGCCGACGTGCAGTCGGTGATCTCGTCGGTGGTCGGCGGCGAGAACGTCGGCGAGACGGTCGAGGGCCTGCAGCGCTTTCCGATCAACGTGCGCTACCCGCGGGAGCTGCGCGACTCGCTGTCCAAGGTGAAGAGCCTGCCGATCGTCACCGAGCGCGGCCAGCGCCTGGTGCTCTCCGACGTGGCCGACATCCGCATCACCGACGGCCCGCCGATGCTGCGCAGCGAGAACGCGCGCCTTTCGGGCTGGGTGTATGTCGACATCCGCGGCCGCGACCTGGCCTCGGCCGTGCACGAGATGCAGGGCGTCGTCGCCGCCAAGGTGGCGCTGCCGCCGGGCTACTCGGTTGCCTGGTCGGGCCAGTTCGAGTTCCTCGAGCGCGCCATCGCCAAGCTGAAGATCGTCGTGCCGTTCACCCTGCTCATCATCTTCGTGCTGCTCTACCTCACCTTCGGCAGTTTCGCCGAGGCCGCGCTCATCATGGCGACGCTGCCCTTCGCGCTGATCGGCGGCATCTGGCTGCTGTGGCTGCTCGACTACAACCTCTCGGTCGCGGGCGCAGTCGGCTTCATCGCCCTGGCGGGCGTCTCGGCCGAGTTCGGCGTGATCATGCTGCTGTACCTCAAGAACGCCTGGAACGAGCGCGTGGCCCTCGGCAAGACGGGCGAGGAGGATCTGCTCGATGCCATCCGCGAAGGCGCGGTCCTGCGGGTACGGCCGAAAGCCATGACCGTGGCGGTCATCCTGGCGGGGCTGTTTCCGATCATGTGGGGAACGGGCACCGGATCGGAGGTCATGCAGCGCATCGCCGCACCGATGGTCGGCGGCATGATCACAGCGCCGCTGCTGTCGATGTTCGTGATCCCGGCCGCCTATCTGCTGATGCGTCGACGACGCGCTTCGCGCAGCGAGCCGACGGCTGATGCGGAAGATGGGGCCGCCCGGGTACCGCGTGACGGGGCCGAATTGACATGGAACACGGCCTGACGACGCTCGTGCTGTTGCCGTTGGGGTTCGGGCTTTTCGGCTTCGTCGAGCCCTGCTCAATTGCGTCGACCCTCTTGTTCATCAAGACCGTCGAAGGCCAGGCGCCGGCCCAGAAGCTGGTCCAAGTCGGCGTTTTCACGTTGACACGGGCCGTCTTTATCGGCCTGCTCGGCATACTGGCGGTGCTCGCCGGGTCGGCGTTCCTCGGCTTCCAGCGGGTCGCCTGGTTCGTACTCGGAACTGCTTATGCGCTGCTCGGGTTGGTGTACCTGGCCGGCCGCTCCGGAACGCTCATGACGTCCCTGGGGCCTGGTCTGCGGCGCCTTGCCGACGCGCGCGGCGCTGTTGCGCTCGGCATGATCTTCGGGCTGAACATCCCGGCCTGCGCCGCTCCGCTGATCTTCGCCTTGCTGGCAGCTGCCGCAGCGAGCGGAGCGACCGGTGCCACGCTCGCCACCGGGTTCATCGGCCTTGCGCTGTTCGGCTTCGCGTTGTCGTTGCCGCTGCTCCTGGCGGTCTTCTTCGAGCCGGCACGACGCCTCCTCGATTGGGTTGCGGGTCTTTCCAGACGAATTCCGTTCTGGACGGGCCTGCTGTTTCTCGCTCTTGGCGGCTGGTCGATCTGGTTCGCGCTGTTCGTGAAACTGCAGCCGCCGCAATGACGACATGCATGGCACGGGGCATCCGCGACAGTTTGGAGCCGGCGTTGACTCAGGCGAGGCGGTCGAGGGCCTGCAACGCATCGCGGCCAATGGCCCTATCGACCGGCGCCCGGGTCGCTCCAGCTACAGTCGAGTGATGTCGTTCGGCGCGTTCCTGCTGCGTACCCTGCTGTGCCTCGGCCTGCTGGTCAACGGCGTTGCACAGGCCGCCGCGGCGACGCACGGCTTCCTTGCGAGCCATCAGGCCCGCGTCGCCGCATCGCCGCCGTGCCACGAGGCGAACGCCGACCACGCGACCTCCAGTGAGCCGCACGAACATCGTGCCGGGCCCGCCGCGACGAAGCCCGATTGCTGCAAGGCGGGGTGCGACTGCGCCTGCAGCCACGGCGCCGTCGCCACGATCCCCATCGCCCCGGCCGAGGGGCGGCAGGTGGAGCACGCGACGGTGGCCAAGGCGCCGCCCGAGCGCTACGCGTCGCCGACCCTGCGGCGTCTGATCCGTCCTCCGATCGTCTGACCCTGCCGGCGCGCGACGCGCCGTCCACCGTACCTGCGCGTCGCCCGAGCGGCGTCTCGCGGACACGAATCGCCGAAGGTGCGCGCATCGACGCACGCCCTCGCAACCAGACCCACGGAGCTCTACCCATGTCGTTGAACCCACATCGTCGCGACCGTGTCGCGATGCCCTCGCGCCGTCGCTTCGTCACCGGCGCCGCTGCCACCGGTGCGCTCGTCGGCCTCGGCCTCTCTGCCCTGTCCGCGTCCGCGGCCGGCCCGATCGACAACGCCGGCGTCCTGTCGGGCACGGATTTCGATCTGACCATCGGCGAGATGCCGATCAACATCACGGGGCGCCGGAGCACCGCGACCGCCGTCAACGGCTCGGTGCCGGCGCCGGTGCTGCATTGGCGCGAAGGCGAGACGGTGACGTTGCGCGTCACGAACCGCCTGCGCTCCACCAGCTCGATCCACTGGCACGGCATCCTGCTGCCATTCCAGATGGACGGCGTTCCCGGCCTCACCTTCAATGGCATCCAGCCAGACGAGACCTTCACCTACCGCTTCGACGTCAAGCAAAGCGGCACCTACTGGTACCACAGCCACTCGCGCTTCCAGGAGCAGACGGGGCTCTACGGCCCCATCGTCGTCACGCCGCGGGGCGGCGAGCGCCACCGCGCCGACCGCGACTACGTGCTAATGCTGTCCGACTGGTCCGACGACGACCCCGAGGTCGTCATGGCCAACCTGAAGAAGATGAGCGACTTCTACAACTTCAACGAGCCGACCGCGGTCGACTTCGCGAAGGACGCGTCGCGCATGGGCCTGCAGCAGGCGCTGGCGAAGCGAAAGATGTGGAACCGGATGCGCATGAGCCCGACCGACCTCTCGGACGTGACCGGGCACCACTACACCTACCTCGTCAACGGCGCGTCGCCCGACGCCAACTGGACCGGCCTCTTCAAGCGCGGCGAGAAGGTGCGGCTGCGCGTCATCAACGGCTCGGCGCAAAGCATCTTCGACCTGCGCATCCCGGGGCTGAAGATGACGGTCGTCGCCGCCGACGGTCAGGACGTCGAGCCGGTGACCGTCGACGAGTTCCGCATCGCCGTGGCCGAGATCTACGACGTGATCGTCGAGCCGACCGACGACCGCGCCTACACGATCTTCGCCCAGTCGATCGACCGCCAGGGCTACGCGCGGGCCACGCTGGCGCCGCGTCCGGGCATGCAGGCCGACGTGCCCGCGCCGGATGAACCCCAATGGCTGTCGATGGTCGACATGATGGGGTCGATGGCGATGGGCGGCGACATGGCCGGCATGGACCACGGCGGGATGCCGGACCACGCTGCGATGGGACACGGCGACACGAAGATGCCCGTCGCCGGTGACAAGCCAACGTCCAAAACGGACCACTCGGCGATGGGGCACGGGGCCGTGCCCGGCATGGTCGATGACACGACCATGAAGTCGACGTCGAAGGCCCACCACGCCCGGACCGAATACGGCCCCGGCGTCGACATGCGTGTCGATATGCCGCGAACCAACATCGACGACCCCGGCATCGGCCTGCGCGACAACGGCCGCAAGGTGCTGACCTACGCCGACCTGCACACGATCGGCGGGCCGCTCGACAAGCGGGGTCCCGGCCGGGAGATCGAACTGCACCTGACCGGCAACATGGAGCGCTACATGTGGTCGTTCGACGGCCAGAAGTTCAGCGACTCGAAGCCGCTTCATTTCCGCCACGGCGAGCGCCTGCGCATCGTGCTCGTCAACGACACGATGATGCCGCACCCGATCCACCTGCACGGCATGTGGAGCGAGATGGAGAGCCCGGGTGGCGACTTCCAGGTCAGGAAGCACACGATCATGGTTCAACCAGCGCAACGAGTGACTTACCTGGTGAACGCGGATGCCCTCGGCAACTGGGCCTATCACTGCCACCTGCTCTATCACATGGAAGCAGGCATGTTCAGAAAGGTGGTGGTGTCGTGAGGCGGCCTCTCGACACCGCGTGGCTCGGGGCACTCACGTTGGCCACGGCCATGACCGCCAT
>JBBSPY010000018.1:0-23631 GCA_038258415.1 Burkholderiales bacterium | reverse complement strand
GGCAGCCTCGACACCGGCTTCGGCATCAACGGCATGGTGACGACCGGCTTCGTCAACTCCTACCTCGACAGGGCCCGTGCGGTGGCGATTCAGCCCGACGGCAAGATCGTGGTCGCAGGCGAGGCACGGCCGACTGGCGGCGACCCGGCATTCGCGCTCGCCCGCTACGACGCCAACGGCAGCCTCGACCCGAGCTTCGGCAGTGGCGGCCTCGTCTACGACCCCGCCGTCGTCGGCATCGCCTATGCCGTCGCGATCCAGGTCGACGGCAGGATCGTCGTTGCCGGCGACGGCAACTTCAACATCATCGGCCCCGACTACGGCGACTTCCAGATCGCGCGCTACTTCGCCAACGGCACGCTCGACGCGAGCTTCGGCGCGGATGGCCTCGTCACCATCAGCGTCGCCGGCACCGACTCCGCTCGCAACGTGCTGGTGCAGCCCGATGGCGCCATCGTCGCCAGCGGCCATCTGCTGGGCAATTCGTCGGCGGACCAGAGCGCCGGCGTTGTCCGCGTCACCGCCAGCGGCGTGCTCGACACGTCCTTCGGCATCGGCGGCAAGGTGCGCATCGACAATCCGGCGGTGGGCTACGGGCTGGCGCGGCAAAGCGACGGCAAGCTCCTGCTCGCCGGGCGCTCGGGCCAGGGTCCCTTGGGCCAGTTCGCGCTGATGCGCCTCGCTGCCGACGGCAGCGTCGACGCCTCGTTCGGCACCGCCGGGGTGGTGACGACGACCGTCAGCGCTTTCGGCGACCTCGCCCACGCCGTGGTGGTGCAGGCCGATGGACGCATCCTGGTCGCCGGCGAAGGCGGCAGCGCCGGCGTGAACCAGAACTTCCAGCTCGTCCGCTACCTGACGGACGGCAACATCGACTCCGCCTTTGCCTCGGGCGGCAAGCTGGTGATCGACTTCGGCGGCTTCGCGGACATTGCCGAAAGCGTCGCCGTGCAGCCCAACGGCAAGATCGTGCTCGGCGGCCTGGCGCGCGAAGGCCCCGACAGCGGCTACGGCCTGGCGCGGGTGAATCCTTGAGAGCCGGACGGCGGCCTGCGGCCGTCGTCTGTCGAGGCCGGGTTCTGGCCGGTCAGCAGATTGCGGACCTGTTCGAATCGGGTCGAGAACGCCGACATGCGCGACCGGTTCTTGCCGAAGTCGAACAGCCCGAACGATGAGCGCGAGCGGTAATCGATTCGCCGCGCCCGTGCATCGATCCTGAAATCGACCAGATCCCTGAACCCCAGTGACGTCGTGAAAACGGCCTCGAGCGACAGACCGTCGCTTGCGACGATCCGAGCGTCGGGAAACTGGGCCAGCGTGGCCTGCAGCAGGGCGAGGCCCTGCGCCGGTGTTCCCTCATAGCGCAACGGGCCGAGGCCGGCGCCGTCGAGCGAGTTCACGCAGTTGGTGGGAAGCGTGCACGCCAATGCGGCGCGGCCGGACTCGGCCGCCGCGTCGGCGCCAGGGGCCTGCGCATTCGAGGCGCAGCCGCACATCAGAAAGGCCAGGGCGGTTGCAGCGGCCGCCGATTGGCAGGATCTTCGAAACACAGCCTTCATTGCGACGTCCTGGCCTAATCTTGAGGGGAGTCCTGCGGCCCAGCCTATGACCAGCACCTCCGCGACGACATGCCGGCACTGGCGAAGGCGTGCACGTCGCGCCTTAGAACCACGTTATAGCTCGGTTCCTCGCTGGCTCGGGGCGGCAGGGGCATGGTGGCGAACAGCAGGCTGACCGACATGTTCAATGAGGGAGGCGTCTCGAATTCCCTTTTTCACTTCGCTGAGGCATCGTTGATGTCTCGCACCTCGACAATGTCTCGGCTCGATGGCCGTTCAATGCCTTCGGGCTCCTGTGGACCTGGAAAGTCAGTCAAACTTGAACATCGGGATCATCGGCTTCGGGGCGATCGGCCGCACGCTGTTCAGGCTGCTCGCCGAACACGAGCCGACCGTGAGGGTCGCGGTTGTCTTCGAACAGCCGGCACGACACGATCAGGTTCGCGCGCACGTGCCTGAGTCCACGGCGGTCGTCGAACGTGCCGACCTGCACCTGAAGGATCTCGATCTGGTGATCGAGTGTGCCGGGCATGCGGCGCTGAGGGCGAGCGGCCCTGCTGTGCTTCTGGCCGGGGTGGACCTGCTGGTGGCCTCGGTCGGAGCCCTCGCCGACCGATCCCTGGAAGCCGCACTCCGTCGCGCCGCCGCGGATTCGGGCGCGAAGATCCGCGTCCCGTCGGGTGCGCTCGGTGGGCTCGACGTACTGGGAGCGGCGAGGCTCGCCGGCCTGGACTCGGTGACCTACTCGTCGAGCAAGGCACCGCGCGCCTGGAAAGGCACGCCAGCAGAATCCATGGTCGATCTCGACGGCCTGAAAGAGGCGTCGGTCTTCTACATCGGCACGGCGCGAGAGGCGGCATCGCAGTTTCCGCAGAACGCGAATGTTGCGGCGGCCGTCGCGCTCGCCGGCCTCGGGTTCGACCAGACCCGCGTGCAGCTGAGCGCCGACCCGCAGGCCGCAGGCAATCGGCACCGCATCCATGCCATCGGCCCGTTCGGTGAAATCGACGTGTCGATCCTCGGCAAGACGCTGCCGGAGAATCCGAAGACCTCGATGCTGGCGCCCTACAGCCTGCTGCGCGGCGTGGCGAGCCTGACCGGGACGCTTGTGATTCCCTGAACAAGATTCGGGTTCACGGCTTGGCCGGCACCGCCCAGCGCTCCTCGTGACTGCCGCGCGTCGCCGGATGGAAGCAGCACGCGGTCCATGCGATCGAGAGCAACTCGCCCATCGCCGCCTTCGCGTCGCGGCTGGTGCGCCACCAGTGGGCGGGGTCTTCGTCGCGGCCTCGCACGGCGACGACGCCGACTTCGGTCTGCGCACCGAACGCCATCCGGAACACCTGCCGCGACCGGCGGGCGTGGACGCCCGACGACACCACGTCGACGGTGTCGAGCGGCACGGCGTTCGCCGTCATCCAGTCGCGCACGACGACCGCCGAAAGGAAAGTCCGGTCCTGCGCGGACGCCGGCGCCGGCACCGCGACCAGCACCGGCGGCGCCCCGCTGCGGCCGCCGAGGAAGTCGGCCGCCCGCTCGGGATACGTCTTCCAGCGCGGGTTCCAGGCGAGGTCCTCGATCGGACCACCCGAGACGAGGACGCGGTCGTAGCGACCGAGCCGGTAGACGGCCAGGGCGGCGTCGAGCGCGTGCTCGTCCATCCAGCCCTCGACGATGAGCGTGCGGGCGCCGCCGCCGGCCGGGCCTGCCGCGCGGGCGGTGACGGCGAGCCAGTCGCCGAGATGGCGTCCGATCAGCAACGCCGCGACCACCAGCGCCGCGACGATCAGCAGCGCGAACCTCGCCGTCGGCAGCCACACGGTGCGGCGCCGGAACAGGAGGCCGGTCCAGGGCGTCAACTCGGCGCCGCGGCCAGCCGGCGCAGGTGCCCGAACGCCGCTTCGACCAACCGTTCGTTCGCCTCCGGCGTGCGAAACGCCGAATGCGCCGAGAGCGTGACGTTGGGCAGCGTCGTCAGCACGTGGCCCGAAGGCAGCGGCTCGACGTCGTAGACGTCGAGCCCTGCATGGCGCATCCGGCCATCGCGGAGCGCGTCGACCATCGCCGCCTCGTCGACCAGCGCGCCACGCGCGGTGTTGACAAGCAGTGCGCCCGGCTTCATCGCGGCGATGCGCTCGCGCGAGAGGAAGCCGCGCGTCTCGTCGGTCAGCAGCAGGTGCAGGGAGACGGCATCGCTTTCGGCAAGCAGGCGCTCCATCGGCACGAACTCGACGCCGTCGTGCACCTTGGGCGTCCGGTTCCAGGCGACGACGCGCATGCCGATGCCGCGCGCCAGCCTCGCCACCTCCGCGGCGATGCCGCCGAAGCCGACGAGGCCGAGCGTCTTGCCGCCGAGCTGCACGCCATCGCTGCGCTGCCACACGCCGACGCGCATCGCCCGGTCCATCGCCGCCGTGTCGCGCGCGGCGTCGAACAGCAGGCCGATCGCGCATTCGGCAACCGCCGTGTCGCCGTAGCCCTTGATGAGGTGGACAGAGACGTCGATCGCCGCCAGCGCCTCCGGATCCATGTAGCTGCGCGCGCCGGTGCCGAGGAAGACGACATGGCGCAGGCCGCGACAAAGACGCGCCACCTCGACCGGCAGCGCCGTGTGGTCGACGACGGCGATCGGCGCGTCGCCCAGGAGGTCGGGCAGCCGCTCGGGCGCGATGCCCGGCTCGCCGAACGACAGGGTCACGTCGGCGGCGCCGGCCGCGTGCAGGCGCCGGGCGATCGCCGCCAGCGTGGGGTTGGCGTCGATGAAGACAGCGTGGCTCATGGTTCGCGATCATCGCCGCTTCGCGGACCGCCCCCGGCCGGGCCGGGAGCGCTGTAATCCGCGATCGCCTTGCGACGACCAAGCCGGGTCCTCGATTCGCATGCCGAACCGCCTTCATCCATTGGTCGGCGACATGCGTATCAGGGGCCAGGCGGTGGTGCGTCGGGTTCGTGCCGTCCGTCGACGAGTCCGCTGGGCGTTCGCGCCCGCTTTCCATCCAACGTCCCAGAAGGAGATAACCGATGACTTCCAAAACGCTCAAGGGCATGGCCCTGGCCACCGCCGCCGCGGGCCTCTTCGCGATGAACACCACGCTCGTCAGCACCGCCTATGCCGCCGATGGCGCCAAGACCCATTGCGAAGGCGTCAACTCCTGCAAGGGCATGAGCGACTGCAAGAGCGGCAAGAGCGACTGCAAGGGCCTCAACTCGTGCAAGGGCCAGGGCTTCAAGGAAATGTCGGCCGAGGCGTGCACCAAGGCGAAGACCGAGATGAAGAAGGGCTGAACGTTGTCGTGAAGACAGCGGCTGCGCGGCCCCGTCGGCCCGAGCCCCGATCGCTGGGGTTCGGCCTGGGGCTGCGCAGCGCCCACTACCAGGACATCGTCTCCGGAGCGCCGCGCATCGACTGGTTCGAAGCGCTTTCCGAGAACTACATGCTGCCGGGCGGCAGGCCGCTGCACTGGCTGAGCCGCATCCGCGAGCGCTACCCGGTCGTGCTGCACGGCGTGTCGATGTCGATCGGCAGCGCCGATGCGGTCAACCGCGATCACGTGAAGCAGCTCAAGGCACTCGCCGACCGGATCGAGCCCGAGTGGATCTCCGATCATCTGTGCTGGACGGGTGTCGACAAGCGCAACCTGCACGACCTGATGCCGCTGCCCTACACCGACGAGGCGGTGCGCCACGTTGCCGCCAAGGTGCGCCAGGTGCAGGACATGCTCGGCCGGCGGATCCTGCTCGAGAACGTGTCGAGCTACGTCACCTACCGCGAATCGGCACTCGACGAGTGGGATTTCCTCGCCGCCATTGCCGAGGAAGCAGACTGCCTGATCCTGCTCGACATCAACAACATCTACGTCAGCGCGTTCAACCACGGCTTCGATCCGCTGACCTACCTCGACCGCATCCCGGTCGACCGGGTGCAGCAGTTCCACCTCGCCGGCCACGACCACTGCGGCACGCACATCATCGACACCCATGACGCGCCGGTGGTCGAGCCCGTCTGGCAGCTCTACGCCGCGGCGCTGCGCCGCTTCGGCCCGGTGGCGACGATGATCGAGCGCGACGACAACATCCCGCCGCTCGCCGAGCTGGTCGGCGAGCTCGACCACGCCCGGCGGATCGCCGCCGACGCGCTGGCGCTGCCGGTCGCGGCCTGAGCAGCGGCTCGACGCCGGGCCTCTTTCGATGCGCTCGCTGCAACGACTGCAACGCGAATTCCAGCGCCACGTATTCGCGCCGGGGCCACGCATGTCGCAGCGCATCGCGACGACGTCGACGCTCGGCGCCGACACGCGCCTGGCCATCTACGCCGACGGCTACCGGCTGCGCCTGCTCGCGGCGATGCGCAGCGAGTTTCCGGCGCTGGCGGCGTGGCTCGGCGAGCGCGGCTTCGACCGGCTCGCCCGCGGCTACATCGCCGCGCACCCGTCCCGCCAGCCGAACCTGCGCTGGTACGGGCACGCCCTCTCCCGCTTCCTCGCTCGTGACCCGGCCTGGGCGCGTCGTCCGTCGCTGGCCGAGCTGGCGGCGCTCGAATACGCGATCGGCCTCGCCTTCGATGCGGCCGACACGCCGCCGCTGCGCTTCGAGGACCTCGCCGCCGTCCCCGCCGACGCCTGGCCCGGACTCAGATTCGCCCTGCACCCTTCCGCGCGCCGGCTGGACCTGCGATGGAACACGCCGCGGCTGTGGAAAGCGTGGACGGCGGCCGAGCCCGCGTCGACGCCGCCCAAGGCACGGCGGCTCTCCGAAGCGCAGCCTTGGCTGGTCTGGCGGCACGACTTCGTGTCGCAGCTGCGCCGCCTCGAAACTGACGAAGCCTGGGCGCTCGGCGCCGTGCAGCGCGGCGCCACGTTCGCCGGCGTCTGCGCCGGGCTGTGCCGCTGGACCGGCGAGGCCGAAGCGCCGTTGCGCGCGGCGTCGTTGCTCAAGGGCTGGGTCGCCGAGCAGATCGTCGCCGCACACGCGGACGACGCGTGATGCCGACGCGACGCGCGCTCGCTGCCCTGGCGTTCGGCCTGATCGGCGGCGGGGACCGCGGCGCCAGAGCCGCCGACGACGCCGCGACGTTTGCCCGGCGCCGCATGCCCTACGCCGCGTTCGACCGGCTGACCGCCGAACCCATCGCTGCCGACGCCGACGGCGCCGTGATTCGCGTCGCCTTCGCGCCTCCCGGCGCACCCGAGCTCGGGCAGCATCAGATCGTCGACTGGGTGCGCGAGTCGGCGCGAGCCGTCGCCACCTACTACGGCCGCTTCCCCGCCCGTGACACGCGGCTCCTGATCGTGACCACACCGGGCCGCGGCGTCGGCTCGGGCAACGCGTTCGGCTGGCGCGGCGCCGCCATCCGGCTGGGCCTCGGCGAACAGGTGAGCGAGCGCGAGCTCGTTCGCGACTGGAAGCTGGTGCACGAGATGTGCCACCTGGCGCTGCCCTCGATGCCCGATCGGCAGCACTGGATCGAGGAAGGACTCGCGACCTACGTCGAGCCGCTCGCCCGGGCACAGGCCGGCAAGCTCGACGCGGCGAGCGTCTGGTCGAGCATGCTGCGCGGCTTGCCCAACGGCCTGCCGCAGGCCGGTGACCGCGGTCTCGAGCACACGTCGACCTGGGGTCGCACCTACTGGGGCGGGGCCCTCTTCGCGCTGCTCGCCGACGTCGGCATCCGCGAGCGGACGGGCAACCGCCGCGGCCTGCAGCAGGCGCTGCGCGCGATCCTCGCGCACGGCAACATGGAAACCGACTCGACCCTCGAGCCGCTCCTGAAGATCGGCGATGCAGCGGTCGGCGTGCCGGTGCTGCAGGAGCTGCACGCGCAGATGAGGGACGAGCCGCATCCGGTCGACCTCGACGCGCTCTGGCGGCGGCTCGGCGTGGGTCTCGACGCCGGCAACGTCGCCTTCGAAGACAGCGCGCCGCTCGCGGCGGTGCGCAAGGCACTCACGACGCCCGCCGTCTAGGCAGGAGAACGACGATGCGAACGCCCACGCCTATGGCTCGACGATGGACGTCGCTCGTGCTGCTCGTGCTGGCCGCACTCGCGTCCGTGACTGCGCTTGCGTCCGATGGCCGCCACGCCGCGCCGGCCTGGCGGCCCTGGTCCGACCAGGTGTTCGCCGACGCGAAGCGCGACGGCAAGTTCGTGTTGCTCGACCTCGAGGCCGTGTGGTGCCACTGGTGCCACGTGATGGACGAGAAGACCTACACCGACCCGTCGGTGCTGGCGCTGCTGCGCAAGCACTACGTCACCGTGAAGGTCGACAGCGACGCCCACCCCGAACTGGCCCGCCGCTACGAGAACTTCGGCTGGCCGGCGACGGTGGTCTATGCCGCCGACGGCACCGAGATCGTCAAGCGGCGCGGCTACCTGCGCCCCGAGATCATGGTCTCGATGCTCGAGGCGGTGGTGCGCGACCCGAGCCCGGTCCACTACCCGGGATCGGAGCCGATCGACCGATGGGCGGGCAGCGCCGTGCTCGCGCCGAAGCTGCGCGCCGAGCTCGAACGCCGCCATGTCGACTCGCACGACCAGAAAGCCGGCGGGTTCGACCAGATGCAGAAGTTCCTCGACCGCGACACGCTCGAGTACGCGCTGCTGCGCGCCACCAGCGGCGCCCGGGACGCGAAGGCCGAGGCGATGCTGCGCCTGGACCTCGACGCCGCCCTGGCGCTGATCGACCCGGTCTGGGGCGGCATGTACCAGTACTCGACCGACGGCGACTGGCGCCACCCGCACTACGAGAAGATCATGCAGATCCAGGCCGACGCGATGCGCGCCTACGCGCTCGCCTGGTCTTTGTTCAGCGAGCCGCGCTACCGCAAGGCCGCCGAGGACATCCACCGCTACGTCCTGGCGTTCCTGACATCACCCGAGGGCGCGTTCTACGTCAGCCAGGACGCCGACCTCGTCAAGGGCCGGCACAGCGAGGACTACTTCGCCAAGGGCGATGCCGGCCGCCGCGCGCAGGGGCTGCCGGCGGTCGACACCCACGTCTACGCCCGCGAGAACGGCTGGATGATCCAGTCGCTGGTGGCGCTGCACGAAGCCACGGGAGAGCAGCGCTTTCTCGACGAGGCGGCGCGCGCCGCGCGCTGGATCGTCGCCCATCGAGCGCTGCCGAGCGGTGGCTTTCGCCACGGCGAGCGCGACAACGGTGGCCCATGGCTGGAGGACACGCTGTCGATGGGGCGGGCGCAGCTCGCGCTCTACCAGGCCGGCGCCGGGCGCGACTGGCTGGCCCGCGCCGAGCGCGCCGCCGCCTTCGCAGACCGCGCCTTCCGAAGCCCGGCACAGCCCGGCTACATGTCGGCCACGGCGCCGGCCGCCGCCGTGCTGAAGCCCGAGGCGGTGATCGACGAGAACATCGCCGCCGCGCGTTTCGGCAACGCGCTCGCCCGCCACACCGGGAACGCGAAGTGGAAGGCGATGGCCGAGCACGCGATGCGCTTTCTCGTCACCGACGCCGTGGCCCTGCGCCGGCGCAGCGAGGCGGGCATCCTGGTCGCCGCCGACGAGCTGGAGAGCGACCCCGCCCACATCACCGTCGTCGGCGCCAAAGACGATCCCTCGGCGCGGGCGCTCTTTCGCGCCGCGCTCGCGGTGCCGGCGGTCTACCGACGCATCGAGTGGTGGGACCGGCGCGAGGGGGCGATGCCCAATCCCGACGTGCGCTACCCGCAGCTGACGCGCGCTGCGGCATTCCTGTGCAGCAACGGCGCCTGCTCGCAGCCGATCTTCGAGGCCGGCGAGGTGGCGCCGCGAGCCACCGAGCTGGCTCGGCGATGACAGCGTGCAAAACCCGGCCAAACCACCCAACTTCTCGCGCTGTGCCGGGCGCTGAACCGGTGTCGAGTCCTATACTGTTTTCAGCATCGTGTACCGCAAGGCGGAAAGGGGTCGCTTCATGGGCGTGAAACTCAAGGTCGCAGGCTGGCTTGCGGTCGGCGCGGTGGCCGGAGCGCTCACCACGCTGCAGCTCGAAGCCACGGCGCGCGGCTCGGCCGCGCAGCTGCCGATCGAGGAGATGCAGCAGCTCGCCGCCGTCTTCGGCATGGTCAAGAGCGACTACGTCGAGCCCGTCGACGAGAAGAAGCTGATCAACGACGCGATTACCGGTATGGTCGCCGGCCTCGACCCGCATTCGCAGTATTTCGACAAGAAGACCTTTCGCGAATTCCGCGAGCAGACGACCGGCCGCTTCGTCGGCATCGGCATCGAGATGGGAATGGAAGAGGGCCTCGTGAAGGTCGTCACGCCGATCGAAGGTTCCCCCGCCTTCCGGGCCGGCATGAAGAGCGGCGACCTCATCACCAAGATCGACGACACGCTGGTCAAGGGCCTGACCGTCGACCAGGCGGTGAAGAAGATGCGCGGCGAGCCGAACACGAAGGTCGTGCTCACGGTGTTCCGCAAGTCGGAGGGGCGCACCTTCCCCGTCAGCATCGTCCGCGAGGAGATCCGCCTGCAGAGCGTTCGCGCCAAGATGATCGAGCCGGGCTACGCCTGGCTCCGCGTCTCGCAGTTCCAGGACCGCACCACCGACGACTTCGCGAAGAAGCTCGAAGACCTCTACAAGCAGGACCCGAACCTCAAGGGCATCGTCCTCGACCTGCGCAACGACCCGGGCGGCCTGCTCGAGGGCGCGGTGGCCATCTCGGCGGCGTTCCTGCCGAACGACGCCGTCGTCGTCACGACCAACGGACAGATCCCCGATTCGAAGGCGACCTTCAAGGCATCGCCCGAGTACTACCTGCGCCGCGGCGGCAGCGACCCGCTCCGTCGCATCCCCGACGCCGTGAAGAAGGTGCCGCTGATCGTTCTCGTCAACGAGGGCTCGGCATCGGCGAGCGAGATCGTCGCCGGCGCCCTTCAGGACTACCACCGCGCGACGATCATGGGCGCGCAGACCTTCGGCAAGGGCTCGGTCCAGACGGTGCGCCAGCTCTCTCCCGAGACGGCCTTGAAGATCACCACCGCGCGCTACTACACGCCGAGCGGCGCCTCGATCCAGGCCAAGGGCATCGTCCCCGACGTGTTGCTCGACGAGACCGCCGAGGGCAACCTGTTCGCGGCACTGCGAACCCGCGAGGCCGACCTCGAGAAGCACCTGCAGAGCGGACAGGGCGCCGAGGTCAAGGACGAAGCGCGCGAGAAGGCGCGCGACGACGCACGCAAGCGCTACGAAGCCGAGCTCGCCTCGCGCAACGGCGCACCCAAGCCGCCGCCCGAGTTCGGCAGCGCCGAGGACTTCCAGCTCCAGCAGGCGCTGAACCGCTTCAAGGGCAGGACGGTCGTCGCCAGCAAGACCGCCGTCGAGCGCAAGCCGGAATCAACGACGAACTGAGCGACGAGGATCTGCTGCGCTACTCGCGGCACATCCTCCTCGACGACCTCGGCATCGAAGGCCAGGCGCGGATCCGAGCGGCGAGCGCGCTTGTCGTCGGCGCCGGCGGGCTGGGTTCGCCGGTGGCACTTTTCCTGGGTTCGGCCGGGCTCGGCCGGATCACGATCGCCGACGGCGATACGGTCGACCTCACCAACCTGCAGCGGCAGATCGCACACGACACGGGCCGCATCGGCCAGCCCAAGGCCGCTTCCGCTGCCCTGTCGGTGCGCCGCCTGAACCCGGAGGTCAAGGTCGTCGCGATCGAGTCGCGCCTCGAAGGCGCCGCGCTGTCGCGGGCCGTGGCGGATGCCGATGTGGTGGTCGACTGCTCCGACAACTTCGCGACTCGCCAGGCCGTCAATGCCGAATGTGTGCGGCATCGCAAACCGCTCGTGGCCGGCGCCGCGATCGGCTTCGATGCGCAGGTTGCGGTCTGGGACACCCGCGATGCAGCGGCGCCCTGCTACGCCTGCGCCTTTCCGCCCGATGCGCCGGTCGTCGACGTCGCGTGCAGCACGATGGGCGTGTTCGCGCCGCTCGTCGGCATCGTCGGAAGCGTGCAGGCGGCCGAAGCGCTCAAGCTCGTCACCGGAGTCGGTCGGCCGCTGCGCGGACGGCTGCTCATGCTCGACGCGCGGAGCATGGAATGGACCGAGATCGGCGTCGCCCGCGACGCGGGGTGCAGCGTCTGCGCTGATCGTCCGGACTGAAGCCGGGCCCGGGACGACCCGGAGCGCTGTCCGGTTTCGCTCTCCGTTGCCGTCATGGGGTGTGCAGGCGAACGCTTGCGCGATCGCAACGAGCGGACCTCATCACCATGCATGCCTTGCCGAATCCCGGATTCCTGGTCGACTCGTCGATCGCCTGGTTCTATCTGGTTGCCAACTCGCTTCGCGGATTCACGTACTTGCCGCAGATCTTCGCCGTGTGGCGCTCTCGGGACGGCGCCAGGTCGCTGTCGTTGCTCACCTGGGGCTCCTGGCTCGTGGCCCACGTCGCCGCGATTCTTTACGGCCTCGTCCTGGACGACGCCTTCTTCACCAGCATCTCGATGATCAACTGCGCGGGCTGCGCCTGCGTAGCGGGAATCGCCGCGACACGTCGTCGCCAGTGGCATGCCGAACGGCATGCGAGCCTCGTGCGCCATCCTGCCGACGCGCCTTCCACCTCGCGTGCACGGATGCCGACTGCCGCAAGCACGGTTGCCGACGCGTATCTGGCGCGGTGGGGATACAGCCATCGGTGGGTCGCCGCGAGCGAAACGCCCCGGCGAACGGAGTGCGGTTCGCGGGTGGACGGCGCGCGAGCCGGCTAGGGCGCGAGCGTGGCGAGAATCGCGTCGCCGACGACGATGCCGTCGCGCTCCGCCGTCTCGCGCAAGGCTTCGCGGCGCAGACCCGGGAGGCGAACACCGTCGTCGACGAGCATTTCGCGGACCAGGACCTCGATGCGATCGAGGAAGGCTTCCCGCCCGGCGAGCGCGCCAGGGTCGATGACAAGAAACGCCTGGCCGAGACCCGGCTGGTTGCCTTCGTCGACGAAGAAGCTCGATGCCTCGAAGCCGAAGTTGGCGCCGATCAGCGCCGTGACGAGCAGTTCGACGACCAGCGCCAGCATGGCGCCCTTGGTGCCCGTCGACGCGCCGATCGCCAGCATCAAGCCCGACAGCGCCGCCTTCGCGTCGGTCGTCGGTGCGCCGGCTGCGTCGAGCGCCCACCCCGGCGGAATCGGCCGGCCTTCCTTCGCCGCGACCATGACCTTGCCACGCGCGACCTCGCTCAGGCTGAGGTCGACCATCAGGGGCATGCCGCCGCGCCGCGGAAAGATCGCCGCCACCGGGTTGGTGCCGAAGATCGGGTGACGGCCCCCCGCCGCCGGCATCGCCGCAGGCGAGTTGGCGAAGCCGAGGCCGACCATCCCGGCCTCTGCCACCGAGCGCAGGTGGTCGACGATGACGCCGGCGTGGTGGCTGTGAACGACGCCGACGAAGGCAACGCCGTGCGTGCGTGCCCGCTCGATCGCCTCGGAGACGGCGAGCTCGCAGGCCGGGAACGCCAGACCGCTCGCAGCGTCGACGAGGGCCACGGCGCCCTTTTCGCGGGCCACGGTTGCGACGGCCCGGCCGTCGGCGCGGCCGTTGCGCAGGTGCGTGGCGTACTGCGCCACGCGCGACAGCCCGTGCGATCCGAGCCCCTGCGCCTCGGCGAGCACCAGTGCGCGCGCGGTGACGCGAGCCGTCTCGGCGCTCGCGCCGGCTGCCTGCAGGGACGCGTCGACGCGTCGACGCGCCTCGGCCAGCGTCAGCTTCGTCATGCGACGGGCGTGCGAGGCGCGTGGAGCGCGGCCAACACGCGGTCGGCGATCAGGAACGACACCCGCTCGTTCGATTCGGCTGAGACGCCGGCGATGTGCGGCGTGAGGATGAGGTTGGGGCAGGCCTCGAACGGGTTGCCGGCGCCGAGCGGCTCGTGCTCGAAGACGTCGAGCGCGGCGCCGCCGAGATGCCCGCTGCGCAGCGCAGCGGCCACCGCCGCCTCGTCGACGATGCCACCGCGCGCCGTGTTGACAAGCACCGCGCCGGGCTTCATCGCGGCGATGCGACGGGTGTCGATCAGGTGGCGCGTCGAGGCGTCGAGCGGCACGTGCAGGCTGACGACGTGCGCGTCGGCCAGCAACTCGTCCAGCGCGAGCGACGTGACGCCGGACTGCGCATACAGCGGGTCGTCGGCGGCGCGTTGCGCGTCGTGGGCGACGACCCGCATGCCGAGCCCGAGAGCGAGCGCGGCCGTCAGCTGCCCGATCGAGCCGAAGCCGACGACGCCCAGCGTCTTCGCGCCCAGCTCGCGGCCGTTCGACAGCGAGCCACGCGGCCACGTGCCGCCGGCGACCGCGTCGCTCGACGCATAGGTGCCGCGCAGCAGCAGCATCGCCGTCGCGATCACGTACTCGGCCACCGACCGCGCGTTCGCGCCGGTCGCCGGGATCACCTCGATGCCGCGTGCGGCACAGCCGTCGACGTCGATGTTGTCGAGGCCGACGCCGAGCCGGCCGACGACGCGACAGCGTTGCAGCGCCGCCAGCAACCCGCCCCGCACCTGCGTGCGGTTGCGGACGACGAGCGCATCAGCTCCGGCAGCCTCCCGGAGCAGGCGCGGTGCGTCGTCGACAAGCGCGGCGTCGTACAGCACGTCGTGCGCCTCGGCGAGGCGGGCGACGGCGCGCTCGTCCATGAACTCGGAGACGACGACGCGGGCCATGGCGCGGTCAAGCGGATTCGTACAGCCGCGTCAGCACGAACTCGCGATGGCCGAGCGCCTCGGCCGCCGTCAACCGGCCGTTCGCGGTGCGAAGCATGCATTCAAGGAGCTGATCACCGGCCTCGTCGAGGTTGATCTCGCGCTGCAGCAGGCCCGACGTGTCGACGTCGACGTGCTCGCTCATCAGCCGCACGGTGCGCGGATTGGCGCAGATCTTGATCACCGGCAGGATCGGGTTGCCGATGACGTTGCCCTGCCCGGTCGGGAAGAAATGCACCGCGTAGCCCGACGCCGCGCACAGCGTCAACATCTCGGCGGCAGCGCTCGACGAGTCCATGAACCACAGGCCCGGATGGGTCGGCATCTCGGCCTTGTCGAGCACGCCGTCGACGGTGCAGGTCTTGCCGATCTTCTGGATGTTGCCGAGCGCCTTCTCCTCGATGGTCGTCAGGCCGCCGGCGATGTTGCCCTTGGTCGGCTGGGAGTCGGAAAGGTCGCTCGTCTTGTGCCGCTCGATCACGGCCTGGTAGCGGTCGAACATGAACATGAAGCGCTTGCGCACCTCGTCGTTGGCGCAGCGCTCGGCGACGATCTGCTCGCCGCCGGTGAGCTCCGTCGTCTCGCCGAAGCACAGCGTGGTGCCGAGCGCATGCAGCTTGTCGAAGGCGTTGCCGACGGTCGGGTTCGACCCGCAGCCCGAGGTGGTGTCGCTCTCGCCGCACTTGGTCGAGATCCAGAGCTCGGAGATCGGGCACGCCTCGCGCTGCTTCTCGCTCGCCCACTGGACGTACTCGCGCGCCACCTTCGACGCCTTCATGATCGTCTCGTGGTCGCCGTGGCCCTCGATGCCGAAGCCGGTGACCGGCTTGCCGGTGGCGGCTATGCCGTCGACCACCTTCTTCGTCCAGCTTTCCTCGATGCCGATGACGACGACAGCCGCGACATTCGGGTTGCAGCCGGCGCCGATCAGGGTGCGGAAGTGCAGGTCGAGGTCGGCGCCGAACTGCAGCCGGCCGTACGGGTGCGGAATCGCCAGCGCGCCCTTGATGTTGTGCGCGACGGCCTCGGCGGCCGAGTTCGACAGGTCGTCGAGCGGCAGGATGATGACGTGGTTTCGGATGCCGACACGCCCGTTCTCGCGCCGGTAGCCGAGAAACGTGGTGTCATTCGACACGATCTTCGTTGCGACGCTCATCTCACCACCTCTTGGTCTTGATGTTGTGCACGTGGGCATGCTCGCCCTTCCTGATCGGCGCGACCACCTTGCCCATGTCGATGCCGTACTTGACGACGGTGTCGCCGGTCTTCATGTCGGTGAGCGCCACCTTGTGTCCGATCGGGATGTCCTGGCGGGACTCGACCTGGATCGTCTTGTCCTCGTCCATGATCCAGCCGGTCATCGCCGTGCCGGAGGTGACGCCCTCGACGACGACCACGGCCACCGTGTCTTGCGCGTCGTGCAATACGAAATGGATCATCTCTGCTCCTGTCCGGAAGTGGGGGCATCGTAGGCACCTCGTCGTGCCCGTCAAGCATGTCATCTGGATGACCTGGATGAGTCGCGTCAGGTCGCTATCCTCGCCAGGATGGCTCCCTCGCGCGTCCGTTCGCTGCCCGACCTCGGTGCCGCCGGCATGCCGCTCTACCGGGCCGCCAAGCGCAGCCTGCTGCGCGGCATCGAGATCGGCCGCTTCGTCCCCGGCAGCGCCCTGCCGAGCGAGGCGGCGCTCGGCGCCGAGCTCGGCGTCTCGATCGGCACGCTGCGCAAGGCGGTCGACGAGCTGGTCGCCGAGCACATCGTGGTACGCCGGCAAGGGCGTGGCACGTACGTCGCCATGCACGACGCCGGCCGGCTGATGTTCCAGTTCTTCCACGTCGAGCGCGCCGACGGCCTGCGCGAGGTGCCGCAGGTCGAGTTGCTCTCGTTCGCGAGGGCGCGCGCCGACGATGCCGCCGCCGACGCGCTGCGGCTGCGCCCCGGTGACCCGGTGGTGGCGGTGGAGAACGCGCTTCTCCTGCAGGGCCGGCGCATGATCCACGACCGCATCGTCGTCCCGGCGACGCTGTTTCGCGGCCTCTCGGAGAAGCGCCTGCGCGACCGCGCCGGCACGCTCTACCAGCTCTACCAGTCCGAGTTCGGCATCACCGTCCTGCGTGCCTTCGAGCGCGCCCGCGCCGTCTCGGCCGACCGGGCGAGCGCACGCGCCCTCGGCATCGCCCACGCAGCGCCGGTGATCGAGGTGCGGCGCACCGCTCTCAGCTTCAACGACCAGCCGGTCGAGTACCGGGTGTCGATCGTCGACACGTCGCGGCACGACTACGTGAACGTGTTGTCGCGCCCGGCGACGACGGGCGGAGTGCCCTTGCCGTAAGCTCGACCGATGAAGAGAAAAATCAACGAGCGGGCACCGGCCGACCCGTTCCCGAGCGCCGGCCAGGATGCCGAGAAGGAAGCGGCGCGCGCCGACGCGAACGCGGCGCGCTACGCCGGCCCCGAGAGCGCCTATCGGCTCGCCTACATCGACACCGAGTTCATGCTCCGCGAGGAGCTGCGGCCGGTGCGGATGCAGCTCGAACTGCTCAAGCCGCAGCTCGTGCAGGACGAGGCGGGCGTCGAGCGGACCATCGTCATCTTCGGAAGCGCGCGCGTCCTCGCACCCGACGTGGCCTCGGCGCGGCTCGAGGCGACGAAGGCGAGAGGCGACGCGCAGGCGCTGGCCCGCGCCGAAACCGCCGTGCGCATGTCGCGCTATTACGAGGAAGCGCGCCGTTTCTCGGCGATGGTGACGACGCAGTCTGCATCGATGGCGCGGCCGATCTACGTCGTCACCGGCGGCGGGCCCGGGATCATGGAGGCCGGCAACCGCGGCGCCTTCGAGTCGGGCGGCAAGAGCATCGGCCTGAACATCGTGCTGGCGCACGAACAGGTGCCGAACTCCTACATCACGCCGGAGCTGTGCTTCCAGTTCCACTACTTCGCGCTGAGGAAGATGCACTTCCTGATGCGCGCGATCGCGCTCGTGTGCTTTCCCGGCGGCTTCGGCACGCTCGACGAGCTGTTCGAGGTGCTCACGCTGGTGCAGACCGGCAAGTCGCGGGCGCGGCCGATCGTGCTGTTCGGCCGCGACTTCTGGTCGCGCCTCATCGACTTCGACTGGCTCGTCGAGACCGGCATGATCTCGCCTGAGGACGTTCAGCTGTTCCACATCGTCGAGACCGCGGAAGAAGCGTGGGCGATCCTCGCCGCCGAGTACGACTACCTGTGACGAACCCGCGCGTCACCCTCATCGGGGCGCCCACCGACATCGGCGCCGGAACGCGCGGCTCGAGCATGGGACCGGAGGCGCTGCGCGTGGCCGACATCGGCCGCGTGCTCGAGCGTCAGGGCCTCGAGGTCGAGGACCGCGGCAACCTCTCGGGGCCGCCGAACCCGTGGCGGCCGCCGGCCGACGGTTATCGCCACCTCGACGCGGTGGCCGAGTGGAACCGCACCGTGCACGACGCGGTCTACGCCGAGCTCGCAGGCGGCCGCATGCCCATCCTGCTCGGTGGCGACCATTGCCTTGGCATCGGTTCGATCAGCGCCGTGGCCCGGCACTGTCGCGAGGTGGGCCGCAAGCTCCGCGTGCTCTGGCTCGACGCCCACGCCGACTTCAACACCAGCATCCTCACGCCGAGCGGCAACATCCACGGCATGCCGGTCGCGGTGCTGTGCGGCCACGGCCCCGCCGAGCTCACCGGGATCGGCGGCAAGACACCGGCAATCAGCCCGAAGCAGGTGCGGCAGATCGGCATCCGGAGCGTCGACGCGGGCGAGAAGCGGTTCGTGCACGAGGCCGGTCTCGAGGTCTATGACATGCGCTACATCGACGAGATGGGCATGCGCCACACGATGGAACTCGCGCTGGCGACGATCGACGCCAACACCCACCTGCACGTGAGCTTCGACGTCGACTTCCTCGACGCCGACATCGCCCCCGGCGTCGGCACCACGGTGCACGGCGGCCCGACCTACCGCGAGGCGCAACTCTGCATGGAGATGATCGCCGACACCGGGGCGCTGGCCTCGCTCGACGTGATGGAGCTCAACCCCGCGCTCGACGTGAGGAACCGCACCGCCGAGATCGCCGTCGACCTGATCGAAAGCCTGTTCGGCAAGAGCACGCTGATGCGGCGAACGCCGGCGGCCTGACCGCAGCGGCGCTTCGATCGCCGCGCCTCAGCCGGCGCAGTTCGCCTTCGCCTGTTCCTTGCGCGGAACGAGTTCGCGCTCGGGTTTGCCGAACGGGCCATGCAGGTGGATCGAGCGATCGAGCGCGAGCACGCCGCCGTCTTTCGCGTCGGCCGTCAGGGTGAGGTCGAATGTCTTCGCACGGAGGTCGATGGAGCCGCTGCCGCGCGTCACCGTCTCCGCGGTGTCGACGACGAGTCCGCGCAGGTGCCCCCGGCCGTCGCGCAGGTCGACGCCGACCCTGGCGCAGCGAAGCGGCAAGACACTGGCACCGCCGATCCAGGCACGCAGCATGCGGAATGCCTGCAGGCCGAGCTCGGCGTCGAGCAGCGAGCCGATCGAACCGTCGGTCAGGGTCGCGTCGACGCTGCCCGCGAGGCCCGCCAGCCAGCCGCCGTCGCCGCGGGTCGACGCGAGCCGGGCCCGCGCGTCGATCACGCCGGTGATGCGCTTCTTCTCCGCCTGCGTCGGCAGCAGCGACTCGAGGCGCACGCCGTGCGCCGACAGCTCGACTTCGGCCGTCTGCGGATCGGCATCGCGGTTGACGACGATGCCGCCGCGAGCGACGCCCCGCGCGACGCCGACCTCGAACGTCACCTTCGAAGGTGCGCCGGTTCCGACCGTGGCTTCGACGTGGGCGCGCCCGAGCTGCGGCAACCGCGCCCATCGCAGGCGCTTCGCGTCGACAACGAGCGTCGCCTCCCGCGCTCCGGATGCGGATGCCGATGCAGCGACTTCGGGGCGCGGCGCCACCCTCGCCTCACGGACCGCGCCGGCGCCGGCGAACGACGCCGCGAGCCACTCGACATCGGCCACGTCGAGCAGGTCGGCAGCGAGCTCGGCGCGGAGCCGGTCGTGGTCGCCGAGCTGCCACGCCGGGTGCCCCGCCGCGTCGCTTTCGCCGAGGGCGACGCGCAGCGCGTCGAGCCGGCCTCCGGACGCGTCGGCGACGGCGTGCGCCGCGACCTTCCACGACCGCTTGCCGACGCCCCGCGGCACGTCGCCCGCGCCGTAGACGGCACGAACCGGCGCGAGCGTGGCGCCCGCGCGCGCCACGTCGGCGTCGAACAGCGGGTGGCGGAACAGGTCCCCGGCGCGGCCGTCGAGGTCGAGCTGCAGGTCGCCCGCGAGCAGCGTGCCGCGCAACGCGAAGCTGCGGCCGGTCTGGACGAAGGTGAGCGTCGATGCACTCGCCACCTCGGCGGTGAAGGGCTGGCCGCGCCATTCGCCACGGAACCCGAGCTGCAGCGGCAGCGCGTCGCCCTGGCGGTTGCGCGGATCGCCGGTCGACGGCTGCGAGGTCGCCTCCAGCACGAGGTCGACGCCACGGTGGGAGAACCGGATCGTGCTGCGCTCGGCCTGCAGCGAGCGCACGCGGTAGCGCCCGGGACCACGATCCTCGGGGTCGCTCAGCCGCCAGTTGCGCAGGCCGTCGGCCTGCCGCTCGAGGTCGATCCGGGCATCGCGAAGGACAAGACTGTCGACGATGCGCAGGCGCTCGAAGAGGCTGCGCCACGAGAGCGTCATCACCGCCTCGCCGACGTCGGCGAAAGGCCAGCCTGGATCGGCCCAGGCCGTGTTGGCGATGCGAACTCCCACGAACCGCACGACGGGGCGCAGGTCGCCACGCAGTCCGAGCCGGATCGAACCGAAGCGGACATCGCGGCCCGACGTCGACGACAGCCAGCGCGAGACGACGGGCGCGAGCCACAAAGGGTGCGTGACGACGACGAGGGCGACCGCCACGCCGAGGGCGGCTGCGGCGCGGCGCGCCAGGCGGCCGATCGTCCCCGGTGTCATGGGGGGATCGTAGTGTGGCGATGCGTCGGTCGGCCGAGCGGCGACCGGTGGCCCGCCGGTTAAGCTCGTGACGGCTCCGCGCGCGCCGTTTCGTGCCGCGGACCGCCAGGAGGCTCATGCGCGACATCTTCCTCAGCTATTCGAGCGCCGATCGCGAGGTCGCGCGGCGTGTCGCCGCCGGGCTCGAGCAACGCGGCTGGACGGTCTGGTGGGACGTCCAGATCCCGCCGGGGCGCGCCTACGACGAGGTCATCGTCGAGGCCCTCGAAGGCGCGCGCTGCGTGGTCGTGCTGTGGTCGGCCACGTCGGGAGACTCGATGTGGGTGAAGAACGAGGCGGCCGAGGCGATGAACCGGCGCAACCTCGTGCCGGCGACGATCGAACAGGGCGTCAAGATTCCGTTCGAGTTCCGCCGCCTGCAGGCCGCCGACCTGTCGCGCTGGAGCGGCGATCCGGCAGCGCCCGAGTTCGCGTTTTTCTGCGACGCGATCGCCCTGCACGCGCCGATCCTCGGCGGCCAGCCGACGCCGCCCGCGCCTCCGGTCCCGCCACCTGCCCCGGCTCCGATTCCACCCCCCCCTGCACCAGTGCCGGCTGCGGGTTCCGGCAGCGGGAAACGCAAGCTGTGGATGGTCGCCGCGGCGATCGTCGGCGTCCTGGTCGTCCTCGCATCCCTCGTGCCGGAGGACGATCCGCAGCCGCGACCGGCTCCGGCGCCGAGTCCGAGTGGCGGTGTCGCGCAACTCACGACCCCGCTGGCCTGGCGGGATCGGTCGCTGCGCTACAACGGCACGGTTTCGTGGGACGGCCGCGCTACCGTCGCTCAGGTGATGGTCGGCATCGCCGACGGCGCGACCGGCCGACCGATCACCGAGACGACGCTGTCGGCGGGCGTGACGCTCGACGCGCCCGGTCGCTGGGTGTTCTCGTCCCAGGTGCCGGTCCCGGGCGACAGCGAGACGCCGCACCCGCACTCGCATTCGATCAACCTCGTGTTCGAGATGCGCAACGGCCGGCTCGTCTTCGTGCGCAATTGCGCCGCGCCGAACGACTGCTACGAGGCGGGATCGTGAACGACCTCGCCCGAGAGACGACGCGCGAGGAGGTCGACCGCCTCCCCGGCGCGACCCTGCTCGAGTTCGGCACGCCCTGGTGCGGCCATTGCCGCGCCGCGCAACCCATGATCGCCGAGGTGTTGCGTGATCGCGTCGGCGTCCGTCACATCAAGGTCGAGGACGGGAGCGGCCGCAGACTGGGGCGCAGCTTCGGCGTCAAGCTCTGGCCCACGCTGGTCTTCCTTCGCGACGGTCGGGAACTCGACCGGCTGGTGCGACCGGGCGGGCCGACCGCCATTTCAGCCGCGCTGGATCGGATCGACGCGCCCGCAGCCTGAGCCGCGGCGCGGATCGTTCTGCCTGCTCAGGGATTGCGCTTCGGCTTGTCGAACTTCTCGTTCGTCTTGTCGGTGATGTCGCGGGCCTTCTCGGCCACGCGATGGCCGGCACCGCGCACGCTCTCCGCCACACGATGGGTGCGTTCGCGCGCCGTTCGCGGGCGATGGCGTTGCGCCGGCCGCTCGCGCATGTCGGTGCGCGCGAGTGTGGGGTGGCGGGCGCGCCACGCGGACAGGGCCTCGTCGCGATTCTGGTCGCGGCGGGCTTCGTCGGAGTTGCTGCCGGCGGTGGTCTGCGCGCCGGCGACGAGGCAGGTCGCTGACGTGAGAAGGGCGATGGCGAGGCGGGGTACGAGTCGGTTCATGAGGTTGCTTTCTTCTTCAGGATTCAGACGATCCGGCGAGTGTCGGCCCGCACCGGGCGCGCTTGCGCGGGAGAGGCCCCATCATCGCGGCCGACGCGCGGCCCTCGGCGCGTCGGACCCGGCCTACGCCGCAACCACCCTTGCCGCCGCATGAAGCTCGCCACGTACAACGTCAACGGGATCCACAGCCGATTGCCGCGCCTGCTCGAATGGCTCGCCGAAACATCGCCGGACGTCGCGTGCCTGCAGGAATTGAAGACCTCCGACGAAACCTTTCCGCGCGAAGCCATCGAGGGTGCCGGCTACGGTGCGATCTGGCATGGGCAGAAAGGCTTCAACGGCGTGGCGGTCCTGCTGCGCGGCGGGCAACCGGTCGAGCGTCGGCGCGGCCTGCCCGGCGATGCCGACGACATGCACAGCCGCTACCTCGAAGCCGAAGTCGAGGTCGCCGGCGCGCCCGGCCCCCTCGTCGTCGCCTCGATCTACCTTCCCAACGGCAACCCGCAGCCCGGCCCCAAGTTCGACTACAAGCTCGCCTGGTTCGCCCGGCTCGCCAAGCACGCCGCAACGCTTTACGCCGACCCGCGCCCGGTGCTGCTCGTCGGCGACTACAACGTCGTCGCAACCGACGGCGTCGCCGACATCTATTCGGCCGCCTCCTGGAAGAACGACGCGCTGCTGCAGCCGGCAACGCGCGAAGCGTGGCGGCACCTCCTCGACCAGGGCTGGATCGAGGCGATTCACACGCTGCACCCCGACGCGCGGATGTACACGTTCTGGGACTACTTCCGCGACCGCTACGCGCGCGACGCGGGTCTGCGAATCGACCATCTGCTGCTCAACGCCGCCGCCGGGTCGCGCCTGCGCGAGGCGGGTGTCGACCGTGCCGTTCGCGGCCGCGAGAAGCCGAGCGACCACGCACCGGCGTGGGTCGTGCTCGACTGAGCCAACGGTGAGCCGATCCACCGGCAGCCCCGGCTACGATCCCGCCATGCTCGCAGGCACCGCGCCTCCTCCGGGCCGCAGCGAAGGTCTGCCGACCCTGCGGCGCAACCACGCCTGGCTGCCGCCGTCGGCGCTGTTCGGTGTCGCCGTCGCGACCGCCGTGGTCGTGCTGAGCGCGTGGCTGTCGTACGCGGCGCTCGCCAGCCGCGAGCAGGCGGTGGCGCGGTTGACGACCGGCACCGAGATGGTCCGCAGGCTCGACGCCGTGCTGACGGCGGCCGTCGACGCAGAGACCGGTCAGCGCGGCTACCTGCTGACCGGCGAGGAAGCCTATCTCGAGCCCTACCGGCTGGCCCAGGTCGCGATGCCGCTCGAGCTGCGTCGTCTGCGCGAGCTGCTGGCGCGCGACCCGGGCCGGCTGCGCAGCGTCGACCGGATGGCGCAGCTGCTCGCCGACAAGTTCGACGAGATGGACCAGACCATCGTGCGCCGCGCCGCCGGAGACGTCGACGGGGCGACCACCATCGTCCGCACGTCGAAGGGCAAGAACCTGATGGACGACGTGCGTCGTGTCGCGGCGTCTCTGCGCGAACATGCCGAGGCGATGCGCGGCGCTGCGCTCGCCGAGCGCGACGCGGCGGTGCGCAACTCCTTCCTCGTGGCAACCTTCGGCGCCGCCGTGCTGCTCGCGT
>JBBSPY010000017.1:0-24222 GCA_038258415.1 Burkholderiales bacterium | reverse complement strand
GCCGCGCGAAGCCGATCCGAGGCCGACTGGCTGGTCGGCATCAACGGCACGCGGGCGATGACGGCCTTCAACTCGCGCGACGGCGGCTTCTTCCTCACGACCGTCGGCCGCGTGCAGACGCCCACGCTGTCGATCATGGTCGAGCGCGAGGAGCAGATCAGGAAGCACGTCGCGCGCGACTACTGGGAGGTCCGCGCGAGCTTCGCGGTCGGCGCCGGCGAGTACGAGGGCAAGTGGTTCGACACGGCGTGGAAGAAGAACGACGACACCGAGCGCCGCTCCGACCGCGTGTGGGCCGAGGCCGAGGCGACGGCCATCGCCGCGGCCGTTCGAGGCCAGCCGGCGAAGGTGACCGAGGAGCAGAAGCCGAGCACGCAGGCGCCGCCGGCCCTCTACGACCTCACCAGCCTGCAGCGCGAGGCGAACTCGCGCTTCGGCTTCTCGGCCCGCACCACGCTCTCGATCGCGCAGGCGCTCTACGAGAAGCACAAGGTCCTCACGTACCCGCGGACCGACAGCCGAGCCTTGCCGGAGGACTACGTCGCCGTCGCGAAGCAGACCGTCGACATGCTCGCCAAGGAAAGCCTGCCCGGCCCGCTGCAACCGCTCTCCACGCACGCACGGACGGCGGCGAAGGAAGGCTACATCAAGCCGAGCAAGCGCATCTTCGACAACGCGAAGGTGTCGGACCACTTCGCGATCATCCCGACGTTGCAGGCGCCCAAGAGCCTGTCGGAGATCGAGGCCAAGCTCTACGACATGGTCGCCAAGCGCTTCCTCGCCGTCTTCTTCCCGAGCGCCGAGTTCCAGATCACGACACGCCTCTCGACCGTGGAGACCGGCGGCGTCTCGTATCCCTTCCAGACCAACGGCAAGGTGATGACGAAGGCGGGCTGGCTCGCCGTGTACGGGCGCGACGCGCAGGAGGACGACGCCAACCTCGTCGCCATCGACGCCGGCGAGATGGCGCGCACCGAGAGCGTCGACGTCAAGGCGTTGCGCACGAAGCCACCCGCGCGCTACACGGAAGCGACGCTGCTGTCGGCAATGGAAGGCGCCGGCAAGCTGATCGACGACGACGAGTTCCGCGAGGCGATGCAGGAGAAGGGGCTCGGCACGCCAGCGACCCGGGCCGCCACCATCGAGGGCCTCATCTACGAGAAGTACATCCACCGCGAAGGCCGTGAACTGGTGCCGGGCGCGAAGGCGTTCCAGCTGATGACGCTGCTGCGCGGGCTCGGCGTGGAAGACCTCACCAAGCCCGCGCTCACCGGTCAATGGGAACACGAACTCGCCGAGATGGAGAAGGGTCTTCTCGACCGCGAGACCTTCATGCGCCGCATCGCCGAGATGACCGAGCGCATCGTCAAGAAGGCCAAGGAGTACGACCGCGACACGATTCCCGGTGACTACGCGACCCTGACCGCGCCGTGTCCGAACTGCGGCGGCATCGTCAAGGAGAACTACCGACGGTATGCCTGCATCGGCATCGCCGAGCCGGAAGGCGACCCGTCGGTCGAGGGCCCGAAGAAGCGCGACCCGTGCGGCTTTTCGATCTCCAAGATCCCGGGCGGCCGGGCGTTCGAACTGGCCGAGGTCGAAGCCTTCCTGCGCGACGGTCGCATCGGCCCGCTCGAGGGCTTCCGCTCGAAGGCCGGCTGGCCGTTCACGGCCGAGCTCAAGCTCGCGCGCGACGAGGAGGCGAACAACTGGAAGCTCGAGTTCGACTTCGGCGAAGACGCCCGGCGCGAGGCCGAGTCTGGCGAGGCGGTCGACTTCTCCGATCAGGAGAGCCTGGGCGCCTGTCCGAAGACGAAGGGCAACGTCTTCGAGCACGGTGCCAACTACGTCTGCGAACACTCCGTGGGGCCGGGCCCGTCGTGCGACTTCAAGAGCGGCAAGGTGATCCTGCAGCAGCCGGTGGCGCGCGAGCAGATGAGCAAGCTGCTGGCGACCGGTCGTACCGATCTGCTGGAAGGCTTCGTCTCCAACAAGACCCGTCGCAAGTTCAAGGCGCGGCTCGCCTGGGACGCGAAGGAAGGCAAGGTCGCCTTCGAGTTCGAGCCGCGCCCGCCACGCGCAGCGAAGACGCCCGCGAAGAAGGCACAGGCCAGGAAGGCGGCCTGAGGACCGCGGCGCGGCGCCGGCCGTGGGCGCGAAGCGGCTCCGTCCGACGCCCTGAGCTGGCACGACGTCGCGACACTTCGCGTTGCCTCACCGTTCGCCAGGAGACCGCCATGGCCCCGCATCCATCCCCGTGCTCGAATCGTCGGCGTCCCGTGGCCCGGGCCGTGCTGACGGCGGCGGCCGCCCTGTCGCTCTGCGTCGCCAACGCCCTGGCGCAGCAGCCGCCGCCGACACGCAAGTTGCCGCCGGCGCCCGCAGCGCAGGCGCGCATACCCGCCGGGACCGACAGCGGCACCCCGGGGACGAGCGACACCCTGCCGCTCGGAACGCCGGTTCCGCCGTCGGTGTCGGCCGACCGCGGCGATCTCCGCCTGCGTTCGGCCGGGGCCCGCGCTGCGGCGAGGAAGTCCAAGAGGCCGCTCGAGAGCGCATCGGCCGCGTCGGCGGTGGCGGCGGGTTGCGCCCCGGGGCCGGCCGGCAACCCCAACGGTGAAGCCGTTGCCTTGCCGGGCAGCGGCTTCACGGGCCAGTCGGCTTCGCCGAAGACCGCCGCTTCGCTCGATTCCAGGCGGCCGGTCGGACGCGTCGCCTGCTGAAGGGCGTCAGCCCGGCGAGCCGATCGACGCCGTCGCGACGAGTTCCTCGAACATCGCCCGCGTTGCCGCGCCGCTCAAGCGGTACGGGTCGAGCGTCGGCCCTTCGGAGTACTTGAGAACGACGCCGGGGTTGAGGCGATCGAGGTTCACCTGGCCCATCTGCCAGCTCGCGAACCGCCGCTCGGCGACCTCGTCGTAGTCGAGCAGCGTCACGTCGTGATGGCGCTCGTCGCGCGAGATCGCGTTGTAGAGAGCGTTGACGGCAGTCCGGCCGCCTTCGAGCATCTGCACGAACAACGCCGCCTTGGCGCAGTGGCAGAGCACGCCAGTGATGCCGCGGGTCGCGTTGTTCGACCGGGAGTGCCGCAGGATGGCGGCGAGCGCATCGGCATCGACCGAAGTCGCGACACGGCTGACGTAGAGCAGACGGACGAGCATGCCTCAGCCCTTCTTCGACAGGAGCGACAGGAACTCGCGCCGCAGGTTGGCGTCCTTGAGGAAGGCGCCGCGCATGACGCTGTTGGTCATCATCGCCTCGTCGTCCTTGACGCCGCGCCAGTGCATGCAGAAATGATCGGCCTCCATGACGATAGCCAAGCCGTCCGGCTTGACGCGGTCCTGCAGCTCGTTGGCGAGCATCGTCACCGCTTCCTCCTGGATCTGCGGCCGGCTCATGATCCAGTCGCAGATCCGGGCGTATTTCGACAGCCCGATCAGGTTCGAGTGCTCGTTGGGCAGGAGGCCGATCCAGACCCTGCCGAGAATCGGGCAGAGGTGGTGCGAGCAGGCGCTGCGCACCTTCACCGGCCCGACGATCATCAGCTCGTTCAGCCGCGACACGTTCGGGAACTCGGTCACGGTCGGGATCGGCTCGTAGCGGCCCTTGAACACCTCGCCGATGAACATCTTCGCCACCCGGCGTGCCGTCTCGGCGGTGTTGTGGTCGCTCTCGGTGTCGATCACCAGCGATCTCAGCACGGCCTGCATCTTTTCCTCGACCTCGGCGCGTAGCTCGTCGAGCTCGCCGGGCTCGATGTGGTCGGCGATGTTGTCGTTGGCGTGGTAGCGGCAGTCGGCGCCGACGAGGCGGTAGCGGATCCGGTCGGATGCCGGCAGCCTCGCCAGGTCGGCGGCTTCGCGGAAGATCGGGGTTGGCTTGTCGCCGGGCATGGAGGAAGGGTACCGCATCGCATGACGAATCCGCCGCTGCACGCACTGCTCGATCAGGCCGCCTCCGCTGTCGCTGCGGTGCGGGTGGGCCGGTCGCTCGACGACGCCCTCGGCCGGGTGCCGGGCGAGTTGCGCCCGGGGGCCCAGGCGCTTGCGTTTCACGGCCTGCGCTGGCTCGGCTCGGCCGAGGTGGTGCTGCGCGGGCTGGCGACGCGTGCGCCTCCGCCGGCTGCGGAGTCGTTGCTGCTGGTGGCCCTGGCGTTGCTATGGCCGAATGCGGCAACGGCAGCGGGGCCATCGCCCCTGGCCTATGGCGCGCACGTGCTGGTCGACCAGGCCGTCGAGGCCGCACGCAGGCGCGTGCCGAGAAGCGCCGGCTTCGTCAACGCTGTGCTGCGCCGGTTTCTTCGCGAGCAGGACGCTCGCGTCGCGGCGGCGCTCGCCGAGCCGCTCGGCCGCTGGAACCATCCCGTGTGGTGGCTGGATCGGCTGCGCGCCGACTGGCCCGACGACTGGGAGGCGATCGCCGACGCCGACAACGATCGCGCACCGATGACGCTGCGCGTGAACGCGCGCCGGACAACCGCGGCACGCTATGTCGAGCGCCTCGCCGAAGCGGGCCTGGCCGCCAGCGCCGGACCGGGCACCTCGGTGCTGCTCGAGCGACCCGTTCCGGTGGCGTTGCTGCCGGGCTTCGCCGCTGGCGACGCGTCGGTGCAGGATGCGTCGGCGCAGCTCGCCGCGCCGCTCCTCGCCGCCGGCCTGCGAACCGGTGCGCGCGTCCTCGATGCCTGCGCCGCCCCCGGTGGCAAGACGGCGCACCTGCTCGAGCTCGCCGAGCTCGACCTCATCGCCATCGACCGCGACCCGGCGCGGCTGGCGCGGGTCGACGAGACGCTGGCGCGGCTCGGCCTCGCGGCACGCACCCTCGTCGCCGACGCGCTCGACCCGGCGGCGTGGTGGGACGGCGAGCCGTTCGACGCGATCCTGCTCGACGCGCCGTGCACGGCGTCGGGCATCGTGCGCCGGCACCCCGACGTGCGCTGGCTGCGACGGCCCGGCGACGTCGCGGCGCTCGCCGACACGCAATCCCGCCTGCTCGACGCCCTCTGGCCGCTGCTCGGCCCTGGCGGGCGACTGCTCTACGCGACGTGTTCCGTGTTTCGCGAGGAGGGCGAGACCAGGATCGACGCGTTTTTGCAACGCCGCACCGACGCTGCGATCGCCACGAGCCCGCGATCGCCCGGACACCTGCTGCCCCTGCCCGACAATCGGGCGTCGCGGTCCACCGCCGCGGCCATCGATGCTCCGGCCTCGGGCGACGGCTTCTTCCTGGCGCTGCTCGCGCGGCAGGGCGCCTGAACCCACCGAAGGCACACCGAGACCCAGCCTCCCCATGACCCGGCCCGCACCGCTGCCCGATCGTCGCAGCGTCCTCGGCGTCGCCGGTGCCGCGCTGGCGACAGCGGTGCTGCGCGTCCTTCCGGTGGCGGGCGTCGCGCTGGCGAGCGGCACGGCGCGCGCCGCGGTGGAACCCCGACTGTCGGCCTTCGACCTGGTGCGCGACGAGGACGGCCTGCAGCTCAGCTACGCCGTTGATCTCGATCTCGGCCGGCCGGTCGAGGATGCGCTCGCCAAGTCGGTGCCACTGTTCTTCGTCGCCGACGTCGAGGTCTTCCAGGACCGCTGGTGGTGGCGCGACCGGCGCGTCGCCCACGCGATCCGCACCTATCGCGTCGTCTACCAGCCGCTGACGGCCAACTACCGCGTGACCTCGGTCGGCGGCCTGAGCCAGAACTACGCCTCGCGCGGCGAGGCGCTCGCCTCGCTGAGTCGCGCCTCGCGCTGGAAGATCGCAGAGACGGGTCAGATCGACGAGGGCCACCACTACGTCGAGTTCCAGTACCGGCTCGACACCTCGCAGCTGCCACGGCCGATGCAGATCGGCATCGGCGGCGACAGCGACTGGCAGATCGTCGTCCGCCGCACGCAGCGCCTCGACTGACGCTCGCCCGAGCACGCCAAAGGCCACATGACACGCGCCAGTCGCTGGGCCCTGATCGCGTCGACAGTGGCGGTGCTCGGCGCCGGCCTCGTGCTCGCGTTCCTGCTGTCGATCACGACCAGCAGCCCGTCGCTCTACGAGCGCCACTACGTCTGGCTGTTCTGGGTCAATGTCGGCCTCGCCAGCGTGCTCATGGCGGTGATCGTGGTCACCGGCGCACGGCTGCTCTGGCGGGTCTCGCGCGGCCGCTTCGGCAGTCGACTGCTGCTCAAGCTGGCGGCGATCTTCGCGCTCGTCGGCGTCGTGCCCGGCCTGCTGATCTACATGGTGAGCTACCAGTTCGTGTCGCGCTCGATCGAGAGCTGGTTCGACGTCAGGGTCGAAGGCGCTCTCGACGCCGGCCTGGCGCTCGGCCGCGGCACGATCGACAGCATGGTCGCCGATCTCAACGCCAAGGCGCGGCTGGCCGCCGAGCGGCTCGGCGACAGCGGCACCACCACCGAACCGCTCGCCCTGGAACGGTTGCGCGAGCAGCTCTCGGCACAGGAGATCGCCGTCGTCGGCTCGAGCGGCCAGCTGCTCGCGAGCACCCGCGCGAGCGTCGCCGGCCTGCTGCCGGACCGACCGGCGCCACAACTGCTGCGGCAGGCGCGCACGCAGCGCGTGGCCAGCGTCACGGAGGGCCTCGACGAGGACGCCGCCGCCGCCGGCACGCCAGCGCGTCTGCGCGTCGTGGCGCTCATCCCGAGCAGCAACTTCGCGCTCGGCGAGCAGGAGCGCTTTCTCGTCGTCACGCAACGGATCGCACCGGCGCTGGTCGGCAATGCGCTGGCCGTGACCAGCGCCTATCGTGAATACCAGCAGCGCGCGCTCGCCCGTTCGGGCCTGCGCAAGATGTACATCGGCACGCTGACCCTCGCCCTCGTCCTGGCGGTGTTCGCGGCGCTGCTTCTCTCGGTCGCGCTCAGCAACCAGCTCGCCCAGCCACTGCTCTTGCTGGCCGAGGGCGTCGACGCCGTGACCCGGGGCGACTTTCGCTCCAAGGCGGTGTTCGCGTCGCGCGACGAACTGGGCGGACTGACCCGATCGTTCGCGCAGATGACCGAACAGCTCTCCGACGCCCGCGAGCTCGTGCACAAGAGCGTCGCCCAGGTCGAGGGCGCGCGCGCCAATCTGCAGACCATCCTCGACAACCTGACGGCGGGCGTGATCGTCTTCGACCGCCACGGCGCGATCGAGAGCGTCAACCCCGGCGCGACGCGCATCCTCCGCCTGCCGCTGTCGGCCTACCGCGGCAGGCGCCTCGGCGAGGTACCCGGTCTCGAGGCCTTCGCCGAATCGGTGGCGCAGCGCTTCGAGCAGCATGCGGTGAGCCCTGAAGCGGGCGAACGAGACCAGTGGCAGGACTCGTTCGAGCTGCACACCGGTGGTGGCACCCGCGCCGCCGCCGCGACAGCCGCGAAGGCAGCCGCCAACACGGTCCTGCTCGTGCGTGGGGCGGCGATGCCGCAGCAGGCGCGCCTGCTCGTCTTCGACGACATCACCGAGGTCGTCTCGGCGCAGCGCATCGAGGCCTGGAGCGAGGTCGCCCGCCGGCTCGCGCACGAGATCAAGAACCCGCTGACGCCGATCCAGCTCTCCGCCGAGCGATTGCTGCACAAGCTCGGCAGCAAGGTCGAAGGCAGCGATCACGCCATGCTCGAGCGCTCGGTCGGCACCATCGTCAGCCAGGTGCAGGCGATGAAGTCGCTGGTCGACGAGTTCCGCGACTACGCGCGGCTGCCGGCGTCGCAGCTTGTGCCGCTCGACCTCAACGCGCTCGTCGGCGACGTGCTCGGCCTGTACGGCACGGCACAGGAGAGCGGCGCGCTCTCCACCAGCCTCGATCCGGCGCTGCCGCGCATCGTCGGCGACGCGACGCAGCTGCGTCAGGTGATCCACAACCTGGTGCAGAACGCGCTCGACGCCGTCGAGGGCCCGGGCGGCGGGAAGGTGACGGTCACGACCGAAGTCGCGCGACACGACGACGGCCAGCCGAGAGCGGTTCGACTCGTCGTCCGCGACAACGGCCCAGGCTTCGACGACAAGGTCATGTCACGGGTCTTCGAGCCCTACGTGACGACCAAGACCAAGGGCACGGGTCTCGGCCTGGCGGTGGTCAAGAAGATAGCCGACGAGCACGGCGCACGGGTGCGAATCGCCAACCTCGGAGCCGACGACGCGGCCCAAAGTGGCGGCTCGGGGAAGGGCGCTCAGGTTTCGTTATCATTTTCCCGGCTCGCTTCGCCGCCGGAAGAGGCGGTTCACGAGACGCGCGCCGCCACGGTCGCGCGACTGTCCTAGGATCCATGGCCACCATACTTGTCGTCGACGACGAACTCGGCATCCGCGCGCTGCTGTCGGAAATACTCGCCGACGAAGGCCACACCGTGGAGCTGGCCGAGAACGCCGCGCAGGCGCGCGCGGTGCGCGAGCGGATCCGCCCCGACCTCGTGCTGCTCGACATCTGGATGCCCGACGTCGACGGCATCACGCTCCTCAAGGAATGGGGGTCGGCGGCGCAGCTGACGATGCCGGTGATCATGATGAGCGGCCACGGCACGATCGACACGGCCGTCGAGGCGACGCGCTTCGGCGCGATGGCCTTCCTCGAAAAACCCATCACCCTGCAGAAGCTGCTGCGCTCCGTCGAGCAAGGTCTCGCGAAGCCCGCTGCGCGCGGCGAAGCGGGCGTCGGCGGCGTCGGCGGCGGTGGTGCTGGCGAGCCCGCGCTCACGGTCGAGTCGGCGATGACGCGCAGCATGCTGCCCGGAAGCAGCGCACCGGTCATGCTCGGGCCTCAGCCCGAGCAGACCTTCGACCTCGACCGGCCGCTGCGCGAGGCGCGAGACGCGTTCGAGAAGAGCTACTTCGAGTTCCACCTTTCCCAGGAGAACGGCAGCATGACGCGCGTCGCCGAGAAGACCGGTCTCGAGCGCACGCACCTCTACCGCAAGCTGAAGCAGCTCGGCGTCGACCTGTCGCGCAACAAGCGCGGCGCGCTGTAGGTGCTGAACGGCTGCGTCGTAGCCGCTCTCTATAATCTCGCGCTCACGGCCAAGTAGCTCAGTTGGTAGAGCAGCGGACTGAAAATCCGCGTGTCGGTGGTTCGATTCCGCCCTTGGCCACCAGACTTGAACCGAGATCTGCTGTCGAGGCTCCCGGCGATCGACGTGTCCCCTGCGAGGATCGAGTTGTTGACGGCGGCCGACGTCGACGGCGGTCTTGCGCTGTCGGACGCCGCGGGCTGGAACCAGGTGGCCGACGACTGGGCGACCTTCATCGCCCACGGCCGTGTCATCGGTTGTCGCGACGCTGACGGTCGTTGGGTCGCGACGGCCGCATCTTTGCCCTACGGCGGCCGCATCGGTTGGCTGTCGATGGTCCTGGTGGCAGAAGCGTGGCGCCACCGCGGCCTGGCGACCGCGCTGGTGCGCGGGTGCGTGGCGAGTCTGCAAGCGCAGTCCTCGCTGCCGCTTCTCGATGCGACGCCGGCCGGGGCGAGCGTCTACCGCAGCCTCGGTTTCGTCGAAGGCTTTGCATTTGAACGCTGGCAAGGCGACGGCGTCGACGCGACGGACGACGAGGTGGCGATGGAACACGTCCGCGCGGCGGATCGGGACGATCACGATCGCATCGCCGACCTCGACGCGGCAATCGCCGGTTGCGATCGTCGCTTCTTGCTGAAGCGGTTTCTCGAGCGACCGGGGACGCGGGCCTGGGTCGCCCGCGCCGGCGACGGCTTCGTCGTCAGCCGCGTCGGCCGTCGCGCCGTGCAGATCGGCCCGCTGGTCGCGAGCAACGGGCCAGCTGCCGTCGCCCTGCTCGCCGCAGCCGTCGCGGCCACCGCCGGCGCCGTTTTCGTCGACGTTCCGGTCGGTCGCCGTGAACTCTGCGGGTGGCTGGAACGGCACGGCTTGCGCCGGCAGCGCTCGTTCCTGCGCATGGCGCTCGACAAGGCGCATCCGCGCGAGCCCGATGTGCGCAGCTACGCGCTGGCCGGCCCGGAGTTCGGATGATGGCGACCGTCTCGGTTCACTCCATCCCGAGCAGCTTGTAGATGCGCCGCGTGTAGGCGCCGAAGCTTTCGTGCGTTTTCATGTCGAGCGTGCGCGGGCGCGGCAGGTCGATGACGATGTCGTCGGCCATGCGCGCCGGGCCCGCTGTGAAGACGACCACCCGCGTGCCGAGGAACACCGCTTCGGAGATGCCGTGGGTGACGAACAGGATGGTCTTGCCCGACTGCCGCCAGATGCGCAGCAGCTCGAGGTTCATCTTCTCGCGCGTCAGCGCGTCGAGGGCGCCAAACGGCTCGTCCATCAGCACCAGCTTCGGGTCGTGGACGAGCGCGCGGGCGATCGCCGCGCGCTGCTGCATACCGCCGGAGAGCTCGTAGGGCCGCTTGCTTTCGTTGCCCGAGAGGCCGACCAGCGCGAGCAGGTCGCGGGCGCGTTCGCGGCTCGCGGCCATCGGCAGGCCGAGGATTTCCGCGGGCAGCAGGACGTTGTCGAGGACGGTGCGCCACTTCAGCAGCAGCGGCTGCTGGAAGACCATGCCGATGTCGCGTCCCGGGTCGAACGGGTCTGCGTCCGAGCCGATCTTCACCGTGCCGCTGTCTGCGTCGTGCAGCCCGGCGAGGATCTTCAGCAGCGTGCTCTTGCCGCAGCCCGACGGCCCCACCAGGCACGCCAGCTCGCCTGGCATGACGTCGAAGGTCGCATCCGAGATGGCGAGGTGGGCGCTCTCGCCGCGGCCGTAGGTCTTGGCGACGCCGGCGAGGTGGATGAAGGGCTCGTTCTCGGTCATCAGCCGAGCCGCGCGTCGGGCACCACGAAGATGCGCTCGAGAATCAGCACGCAGGCGTAGAGCAGCATGCCGATCAGCGTGATGAGCAGCACCGCCATGAACATCGCCGCGGTGTCGAGCGTCACCTGCACCTGCAGCATGAGGTAGCCGAGGCCCCGGTCGGAGCCGAGGAACTCGCCGACGATGGCGCCGGCCACGGCCAGGATCGCCGCCACCTTCATGCCGGAGAAGATATATGGAAGCGCGCCGGGGAGCTGGATCTTGGTGAAGGTCTGCCAGCGCGAGCCCCGCAGCCCTTTCACGAGATCGAGCAGTTCGGGCTCGACCTCGCGCAGGCCGCGAACGGTGGTCAACAGGATCGGGAACAGGCAGATCGAAAACGCGATCATCGCGTTCGGCAAGATTCCGTACTTGAACCAGACGATGATGAGCGGCCCGAGCGCGACCTTCGGGATCATGTTCAGGCTCACGAGCAGCGGCATCATCAGCGCCTCGAGCCACTTCGACCAGGTGAACGCCAGCGCCAGCGCCACGCCGACGGCGAGCGCGGCCGCGTAGCCCCCGAAGATCTCGGTCGCGGTCACCAGCGAGTTGCTCCACCAGCCGTAGTTGGCGACCGTCAGTGCCTTGGCCGTGTCGACGGGCGACGGCATGACGTACTTCGGCACATCCCCGAACTTCACGAACAGGTACCAGACCGCGAGCAGCGCCAGGTGCGAGACCACGGCCATCGAGGTTTGTGTCCAGCGGCCGTATGGAGTCTTTTGCATCGCGCTCGTGAAACCAGCTCGGTGTGCCGTCGCCGCGCGGATGATAGGGGTCAATGCCGGGCTCAAGCGTGCCGCGCGATTGCTAGACTGACCGTCGATCTTGTGCAGGAGACGACATGTCCATTCATCGCCGCATCGCCTTTCTCGCCGTCGCATCGTTGCTGGCTGCGGCGCCGACCGCCTTCGCCCAGCAGAAGCTCGACTTCGTCCTCAACTGGGTGCCCGGCGGTGACCATGCGCCGTACTACTACGCTCAGAAGATGGGCTGGTACAAGGAGGCCGGCATCGATCTGAACCTCGAGCCGGGCAAGGGCTCGGCGGTGGCGGTCCAGAAGGTCGGCGCCGGCGCCAACCCGATAGGCCTGGCCGACATGGCCAACGCGCTCGTGCTGCGCGGCAAGGGGGCGGACACGGTCGGCGTCTACAACGTCTACGCCAACTCGCCGCAGGGGCTGTACTGGCTCAAGGGCTCGGGCATCAACAGCGTCAAGGACCTCGCCGGCAAGAAGATCGGCAACCCCGCCGGCGACGGCGCGCGCACGATCTGGCCGGCGCTCGCCAAGGCCAACGGCATCGACCCGAAATCGGTGACGTGGGTCAACATCGACGCCAACTCCAAGCTCGCGGCGCTGAAATCGAAATCGATCGACGCGACCACCTCGTTCTACAACATCCACCACATCTTCAAGCGCGAGCTCGGCAGCGACATGGGCTTCATCGCCTGGAAGGACGCCGGCCTCAACCCCTACGGCAACACGATCATCGTCAACGCCGACTACCTGAAAAAGAACAAGCCGACCATCGCCGCCTTCGTCAAGGTCACGCAGAAGGCGTTCGCCGCGTGCGTGGCCACGCCCAAGCCCTGCGTGCAGGCGCTGATCGACGCCAATGGCGCGCTCAAGTTTGACAACGAGATGCAAAACTGGGAGCTCGTCGAGCAGCTGATGAGCGACAAGTACTCGCAGACCGTGGCGCTCGGCTACCTCGAGCCGACGCGCATGGCCGCCGACTACGAACTCGTCAAGACCTACGTCGGCCTCGACACGCCGTTCGACGTGAAGACCGCCTACACCAACGAGTTCCTCGACCGCTCGATCAAGATGCCGAAGTGACGGGGTCGGCCCGGTGACCGCAGCCCCTCGCATCCGCACCACCGTCGTCGGGTCCTACCCCGTGCCCGAGTGGCTGATCGCGGCGCCGTCGGAGCAGGCGCTGCTCGACGCGACGCGCGTCGTCATCGCGACGCAGGAGGCCGCCGGCGTCGACGTGGTCTGCGACGGCGAGCTCTACCGGTTCGACCTCGACCATCCCGAGACCAACGGGATGATCGAGTACTTCGTGCGACCGATGGACGGCGTGCGACACGACCTGAGCTTCAACGAGATCGTCGCCTACCGGGCGATGCCGGGGATGCGCTTTCGCACCCGGCCGCCTGGCGTCGTCGACGGGCCGATCGGCAGCGGCACGCTCGACCTGCCGCTGGCCTGCCAGCGTGCCGCTGCTCTGGCCACCCACACCTTCAAGTTCACGGTCACCGGCCCGCACATGCTGGCCAAGACGCTGCTCGACCGCCACTACGGCGACACGGCCGAGCTGGCGCACGCGATTGGCGACGTGCTCGCCGAGCAGGTCGGCCACGTCGACGCCGACATCATCCAGATCGACGAGGCGAACCTGCCCGGCCATCCCGAGGAATGGGAATGGGCCGCGTCGGCGATGAACCGCGTGCTCGATGCCGTGAAGACGACGCCCGCCGTTCATCTTTGCTTCGGCAACTACGGCGGACAGAGCGTGCAGAAGGGCACCTGGGAGCAATTGATGCGCTACCTCAATGCTCTCCACGCCGACCACGTCGTCCTCGAGTGCGCGCACCGGCCTCCGGAAGAGCTCGCGGTGTTCCGCGACTTGAAGCCCGAGATCGGGTTCGGCCTCGGCGTCGTCGACATCAAGGTGACCGAGGTCGAGGCAGCCGATGCTGTTGCACGGTCCATCGAGCGTGCGGAGTCGCTGCTCGGCGCCGGCCGCGTGCGCTATGTCCACCCCGACTGCGGGTTCTGGATGCTCAAGCGCTCGATCGCCGACGCGAAGATGCGCGCCCTCGCCCAGGGCCGCGACCTGTACGAAGGGCGCACCGCCACGGCCTGACTCACTCGCGGCCGCAGTCGACCTTCACGATCTTGCCGACCAGCCCGAGCGACTGCGTCAGCACATCGCCGAAGAACGACGTGTCGCTCGTGAACGAGAGCGACCCGGCGAGGCGGAATCGCCCCGCCGATTGCGCGTTGCCGCGCACGTTCATGAAGGTCAGGCGCCGCTTGTTGCCGCCGTCGACGTCCATGATCCACCAGTCGGCGCCCTGCAACTGGAGCGGAAAGATGTCGGCCTGCGCGCCCGTCATGTAGACGATGCTTTTGCCGTCGGGCGTGAAGGTCGGCGCCTGCGCGAAGCTGTCGGTGGTGAGCTCGCGGATGTCGCCGCTGTCGATGTCCATCGTGTAGATGCGCGAGGCGAACAGGTTCTTGCTGACATAGGTGCTGTAGAAGGCGATCGTGCGGTTGTCGCCGGCAATCGATTCGATCTCGCCTCCCTGCTCGACACCGCCGGGCACGATGTGCCGCACGTTGGCCAGGTGCGGCTCGGGCGTGGCCACGAAGTCGGCGACGTTGAACTCGTAGGTGCCGGCGAAAAGGTTCAGGTCGAACCAGCGGGGTGCCTTGATCCGCTCGGTCCACACGAACTTGCTGCCGTCGGGCGAGAACGCCGCGTGGGTGATCGCGTGGTCGTAGCCGGCGGGCAGGTCGTGGAGCTTCCACGCGCGCTGGCCGTCTCGCTCGACCAGCCAGTAGTCGGTGTAGGCGCCGTAGCCTGGAAGGGCGTGGACCGACGAGCGCTCGTGCACGTTCTTCTCGACCAGCATCACCAGGTACTGGCCACCCGGATGCCAGGCGGCCGGGAACTGGTGCCGGTCGTCGCGCCATGCGGCGAATGCGAGGCGCCGTTCGTTGCTGCCGTCGGCGTCGGCGAGGAAGGTGTGGAAGTGGCCGTCCTTGGCGGTGCGGCCGTAGGCCAGCGTGCGCGTCGCGGCGTTCCACTTCGCGCCGATGCGGCCGTCGCTGCCGACGTCGGTGATCGTCACCGGCGCGCGGCAGTCGACGCTGCCGGCCGTAGCCGCAGCCGCTGGCCAGAAGGCCGCGGCGAACAGCACCGTTGCGAGGCGCAGCGACAAGGCTTGCGCCATGCGCTGCGATCCGGAGTCCACCACGGGCGACTCTTCGCGGGCCATGGTGCGAAGACTACGATGCGAAGCCACGTGGCGGAAGGAGGCCAGCCCTGAACAGCACCGACGCGAGCGTTGTCTCCGAGCAGGCCGCCTACTACCGGGCGCGTGCGGCCGAGTACGACGAGTGGTGGCAACGGCTGGGCCGCTACGACCGCGGCGCCGAGGCGACAGCGCGTTGGCGCGCGGAGGTCGACGAGGTCGAGGCAGCACTCGTGGCGGCGAACCTGTCGGGCGACGTGCTCGAGCTCGCCTGCGGCACCGGCTGGTGGACCGAGCGGCTCGCCCGCACCGCGCGCAGCCTGACCTGCCTCGACGCGTCACCCGAAACGATCGACGTCAACCGCGCACGCCTCGACGCCGCCGGCCTCGCCCGGCCGACATACGTGGTCGACGATCTGTTCGCCTGGGAACCGACCGGTGCCTACGACGCGGTGTTCTTCTCGTTCTGGCTCAGCCACGTGCCGCGCAGCGCGTTCGAGACGTTCTGGTCGAAGGTGGCTCTGTCGCTTCGGCCCGGCGGCCATGCCTTTTTCATCGACTCCGCCCCCGATCCGACCTCGACCGCGCGCGACCATCGCATGCCGGACCCCGACGGGATGCAGGAGCGCCGGCTCAACGACGGCTCCGTCTTTCGCATCGTCAAGCGGTTTCACGAGCCGGCGGAACTCACGAACGCGTTGGGGTCGCTCGGCTGGAGTGCTGCGATCGCGCGTACGCCGAGCTACTTCATCTTCGGCAGCGCCCACCGCGCGTGACGCGTGCCGATCGCTACGACGCGCTCCAGCGCCTGAGCCCCGGGTCGCCGCGCACGGCATCGCTGAGCGTCAGGCCGTGCCCCGGCGCGTCGGTGGCGCGGATGCGGCCCTTGTCGAAGACTGGCAGGCCGTCGACCACCTCCGGATACCAGCCCGTGTAGTACGCCCGCGTCATCTCCTGGAGGATGGCGTTCGGCGCGTGCAGCGACAGGTGGACACCGCAGGCCAACGAGACCGGGCCGGTGCAGTCGTGCAGGGTGACGGGGCGCCCGTAGGTGTCGGCCATCGCCGCGATCTTGCGCGCCTCGGTCGGCCCGCCGCACCAGGTCGCGTCGATCATGACGATCGAGGCGGCGCGCGCTTCGAGCAGGTCGCGGTAGTTGTGCCGCGTGCCCATCACCTCGCTGGCGCAGATCGGCGTGCGGGTCGAGGCGGCGAGCTCCGCCAGGCCGCCGATGTCGTCGGGCCGGATCATGTCCTCGAGCCATTCGAGGTCGAACGGCTCGAGCCGCTGCGCGATGCGCTTGGCCGTCGGCACGTTCCACAGCGAGTGGCACTCCATCATGATGCCGATGCGGTTGCCGACCGCAGCGCGGATGCGCCTGACGATGTCGACGCCGGCCTCGAGGTCGTCGCGGTCGATGCTCTGCCCGCCGGTCTTCTCGGCGGCGCGGTCGAACGGCCAGATCTTCATCGCCGCGTAGCCTTCCTCGATCAGGCTCTCGGCCAGCTTCTCGGGCGTGTTCAGGAACGCCTGGAGGTCGTCGTAGGGGCCTTCGGCCTGCGCGGCGGCGCCCCAGTCGGCCGACCTCGACTGCGCCAGCCGCACGGCGGGCTTGAGATAGTTGTAGCCGGCGCAGGTGTTGTAGACGGCGATGTCGTCGCGCGAGGCACCGCCCAGGCAGGTGTAGAGCGGTGCACCGTGTGCCTTGCCCGTCAGGTCCCACAGCGCGATGTCGATCGCCGAGTTGCCGCGCAGCTCGGCGCCGTTGCTGCGAAAGCCGTGCCGTGGCCGAAGCGCTCGCGCATGGCCTTCGATGGCCAGCGGGTCCTTGCCGAGCAGGTAGGGCGCGGCGACCTGGCGGATGTAGGCAGCGACCGACTCGGCACCCCAGAACGTCTCGCCCAGCCCGGTCAACCCCGTGTCGGTTCCGATCTCGACCCAGAGCTGGTTCGGACGCGATTCGAGTTCCAGGGTCTCGATCGACGTGATCTTCATCGGCAACTCCGGCGCGTTCGCGCCACCCGTGGCTTCTAGTGGAAGGCCCAGTATGAAGCAGCGCGACCGATTGATAGAGTGTGTCGGTCCGCACGGCACACCGCCGTCGACGGCGAGATCGGAGAACGAATGAGACATCCCCTGCGCAATCTGATCGTCGTAGCCGTCGCCATGCTCGGCGCCGTCGGCGCCAGCCACGCCTTTCCCGACCGGCCGATCACCATGATCGTGCCGTTCAGCGCCGGCGGAACGAACGACTCGGTGGCGCGCGCGCTCGCGCCGGCTCTCGCGACGGCACTGAACGGCAACGTCGTCGTCAAGAACGTCGACGGCGCGGCCGGCACGCTGGGCGCCAACGAGATCGTCACCGCCAAGCCCGACGGCTACACGATCGGCTTCGTTCCGCTCGGGCCGGTGACGGTTCAGAACCACCTGCGCGACCTGCCCTACGGCATCGATTCGTGGAAGCCGATCTGCAACGTCTACCAGTCGAACCTGGTTCTCGTCACGAAGAAGTCGGGCCCGCTGCAGTCGGTCGCCGACCTGAAGAAGAAAGACCCGATCACCTACGGTTCGACCGGCCCGGGAACGATCAACCACCTCGCGTCCGCCGCTTCGCTCGACGCGTTGGGCATCAAGGGCCGCCACGTGCCCGACAAGGGCGCCGGCCCGGCCATGCTCTCGATGGCCAACGGCACGATCGACCTCTTCGCCGACACGCCGGTCATCGTCAAGCGCTACGACGTGACGCCGATCGCGGCGCTGTCGGACAAGCGCCTGCCCGAGCTGCCCGACGTGCCGACGATGAAGGAGCTCGGCCACGACGTGCAGTTCTCGCTGTGGGCGGGCGTGTTCGTGTCGTCGAAGGTGCCGGCCGACATCGCCGAGCAGCTCACCAAGGGGTGCCAGAAGGCGATCGCGTCGGAGAGCTTCGACGCCGCGGCGAAGAAGATCGGGATCGCCCTGAACCCGATGTACGGCGCGGACTTCGAGAAGTTCGTCAAGGGTCAGTACGAGTCGATGAAAAACGTCGCGCAGTCGGTCGGGTTGAAGAAGAACTAGAACCGACGGCGGCGACGATGAGGAGCCGTTCGCTCGCGTTCTTCCTCGCGCTGGCCTGCCTCGGCATGTTCTTGTTCTGGCATTCGTTCGACGCGCGTTACCAGTCGTCGGCAGGCAACGCCGAGGCGACGATGCTTTTCCCACGCATCCTGCTCGGCTTCTGGATCGTCTTGTCGGGCGGCGCGGTGGTCGAATCGTGGTTCGCCAGCGCGCGACCTGGCGAACGATGGGCCTTCGGCCGTGTCGCCACGTTCGTGGTCGCCGTTGGCGCCTATCTGCTGGCGATCCCGGCGGTGGGCTTCCTGTTCGCCAGCGTCGGGTGCGCCGTCCTGAGCCTGGGCGTGTTCGGCTTTCGCAAGCCGACGTCGCTGCTGCTGTTCGGTCTCCTGCTGCCCGGGTTCATCTGGGCGCTGTTCACCTTCGTCGTGCCGACGGGATTGCCGACATCGCCGTGGTTCGGCAGGGTCTGACGCGTGTTCGAAGCGCTGGGCACCGCTGCCGGCCTGATGGCCGACCCGACCGTCTGGCTGGTGATGGTCGCCGGCACGACGCTCGGCATCGTCATCGGCGCCATCCCCGGCCTCGGCTCGATCATCGGCATCACGATCTGCCTGCCGTTCACGTTCACGATGGGGCAGATGCCGGCGATCGCACTGCTGCTGAGCGTGTATTGCGGCTCGATCTACGGTGGCTCGATCTCGGCCATCCTCATCAACACGCCCGGCACACCGCAGTCGGCAGCGACCGTGCTCGACGGCTACGCGATGACGCTGGCCGGCAAAGCCGATGCCGCGCTCGGCTGGGCGACGGCGTCGTCGGTGTTCGGCGGGCTGTTCTCGTGCGTCGTGCTGATCCTGCTCGCGCCGCAGCTCGCGGCGTTCGCGCTGAACTTCGGCCCGGTCGAGGTGTTCGCGCTCGTCTGCCTGGCGCTGACCTGCATCGCCACGATCTCCGAAGGCAGCATGCTCAAGGGTCTGCTCGCCGGCGCGATCGGACTGTTCTGCGCCACCGTCGGCGCCGACCCGATCAGCGGCGACCTGCGCTACACCTTCGGCTACTTCTCGATGTCGGGCGGCTTCGATCTCGTGGCGATGGTGGTCGGCCTGTTCGCGCTGTCGGAGGTGTTCGTGCGGCTCGCGGAGCCGCGCTCGACGACCGGCTCGATCCCGCCTTTCAAGTCGATGCGGCTGCCGAGCCTGGCCGAATGGAAGGGGCGCGTTGGCGTGCTGCTGAAGTCGTCGACGATCGGCTCGATCATCGGCGTGCTGCCCGGCACCGGAGCGGCCACCGCGGCGTTCATCTCCTACGCCGAAGCACGCCGCAGTTCGCCGCGGCGTGACCGCTTCGGCAGCGGCGAGCCCGACGGCATCATCGCCCCCGAAGCGGCCAACAACGCGGTGACCGGCGGCGCCCTCGTTCCGACGCTCGCGCTCGGCATCCCCGGCGACGCCGTCACCGCGATCATGCTGTCGACGCTGATCATCCAGGGCATCACGCCGGGCGTGCGGCTGATGGTCGAGAACCCGGGCATCGTCTACGCGAGCTTCATGTCGCTGATCGTCATCAACGTGCTGATGCTGGTCATCGCCTTCGCAACCATCCGTGCGATGGCGCTGGCGCTGAAGGCGCCTGAGGCGATCGTCTTCACGCTGGTGCTGTTCTTCTGCGTCGTCGGCTCGTACGGCGTTCGCAGCAGCATGTTCGACGTGATGACGATGTTCGGCGCCGGCATCCTCGGCACGGCGTTCCGCTACTTCGGCGTGCCAATCGCGCCGATGGTGATCGGCCTGGTGCTCGGCGGGCAGATGGAGTTGAGCCTGCGCCAGGGGCTGGTCATCTCCGACGGCCGGTTCTCGCGTTTCTTCACCGGGCATCCGATCGCGCTCGGCCTGTTCCTCGTCACGGCGCTGATGCTGCTGCGGCCGCTGTTGCTGCTGCTGCGCGGTCGGACAGCGGTCGCGAAAGAGGCCTCGTAGGTCGGCTCCGCGCGGTCGCGGGCGCGGTCAGCGCTTCGCCAGCGCCGGCTTCGTTTCCTCGAGCCAGGCGGACGCCTGTCGCATCATCATTCCCATGTCGGACGAGACCGCCGCGTAGGCGTAGCCCATCGGCACGAAGCGGGCGACCAGCTCGGGAGTCGCCGCGAGGATGCCGCACGGCTTGCCGAGCTTGCGGCAACGCGCCGCGACGTCGGCGATGGCGTCGATGACCTTGGGGTGCGACACCTCGCCCGTCAGCCCCATCGACGCCGACAGGTCGCCCGGGCCGAGGAACACGGCATCGACGCCGTCGACCGCGGCGATCGCCTCGAGGTTGGCGATCGCCTGCGGCGTCTCGATCTGCACGATGCAGAAGATGCTGTCGTTGACGCGCTTCGCGTAGCCGGCCCGCGTGCCGTAGCCGCTGGCGCGGTGCATGCCCGCGAAGCCGCGCGTGCCGTGCGGCGCGTAGCGAGTCGACGCGACCGCGCGCTGCGCTTCCTCGGCGTTCTGCACGAACGGAAACATGATCGTCTGTGCGCCGACGTCGAGCGCGCGCTTGGCGAGCACGGCGTCGTTCCAGGCGACGCGGACGACCGGGTGCGCCGGCGTTCCGGCGATCGCCTGTAGCAGGTGCAGCGCGCCGCTGTACTCGATCGGCACGTGCTCGAGGTCGACGACGAGCCAGTCGAAGCCCGCATGGCCCATCGCCTCGGCGGTGCTGCTGCAGCCCGACATGAGCCAGGTGCCGAGCGGCACGCGATCGCGGGCGAGCAGCTTGCGAAAAGGGTTGTCGAAGGGGTCGGGGGTGGAGGTCATGTCGAGGTCGTCCGGTGGTCGGCGGTTCGTCTCAGTAGATCTGCGGCTCCGGGCTCGGCGCGTTGCCGCCCAGGAAGTCGAAGTCGCAGCCCTTGTCGGCCTGCGTGACGTGCTCCTTGTAGAGCATCGTGTAGCCGCGCATGTGCTGGCGCGCCGGCGGCTTCCAGTCGGCGCGGCGGCGTGCGATCTCGGCCTCGGGTACGTCCATGTCGAGCTTGCGGGCGGCGACGTCGAGCGTCACGACGTCGCCCGTGCGCAGCAGCGCCAGCGGCCCGCCGATGGCAGCCTCGGGTGCGACGTGCAGGATGCAGGTGCCGTAGTGCGTGCCGCTCATCCGCGCGTCGGAGATGCGCACCATGTCGCGGACGCCGCGCTGCAGCAGCTTCTTCGGTATCGGCAGGTTGCCCCACTCGGGCATGCCGGGCGCGCCGACCGGGCCGCCGTTGCGCAGCACGAGCACGGTGTTCTCGTCGGCATCGACTTCCGGGTCGTGGATGCGCGACAGCATGTCGGCGTTCGAGTCGAACACCAGCGCCTTGCCGCGGTGCGAGAAGAAACGCGGGCTGGCGGCCGAGGGCTTCATGACGGCGCCGTCGGGGCAGAGGTTGCCGCGCAGCACCGCGAGCGCGCGGCCGGCATCGCCGTCGCCGAGCAGGGGCCGATCGAGCGGGCGGATGACGTCGTCGTCGTCGCACGTCGCGCCGGCGATGTCGTCGCCGAGCGTCTTGCCGGTGACGGTGCCCGCATCGAGCGCGAGGTGGTCGCGGATGCGATGCAGCAACGCCGGCAGGCCGCCGGCGAAGTAAAAGTCCTCCATCAGCTTGTCGCCGGCTGGAAAGAGATTGGCGAGGACGGGGATGCGGCGTGCCATCGCGTCCATCTCGTCGAGGCCGAGCTCGATGCCGGCGCGCCCCGCCATCGCCGGCAGGTGGATCGTTGCGTTGGTCGAACCGCCGAGCGCCAGGTAGGTCGCGACGCCGTTGAGAAACGAGCCCCGGGTCAGGAAGCGCGACGGCTTGAGGTCTTCCCACACCATGTCGACGATGCGCCTGCCGCAGCCCCACGCCATCCGGCTGTGCGCCGCGTCCATCGCCGGGATCGACGTTGCGCCAGGCAGCGTCAGCCCCATCGCCTCGGCGATCGAGGTCATCGTGCTCGCGGTGCCCATGGTGTTGCAGGTGCCGGGCGTGCGCGTCATCCTCGACTCGAGGGCGATCCACTCGGCCTCGCCGACGTGGCCGGCCTGGTACTCGTCCCAGTACTTGCGCGAGTGCGTGCCGGCGCCAATCGTCTTGCCGTGGTATCGGTCGCTCAGCATCGGCCCGGCCGGCAGGAAGATCGCCGGCAGGTCCATCGACATGGCGCCCATGATGAGCCCGGGTGTCGTCTTGTCGCAGCCGCCCATCAGCACTGCGCCATCGACCGGCAGGCTGCGCAGCAGCTCCTCGGTTTCCATGGCGAGGAAGTTGCGATAGATCATCGTCGTCGGCTTGACCATGACCTCGCCGAGGCTCATCGCCGGCAGCTCGACCGGGTAGCCGCCGGCCTGCAGGATGCCCCGCTTGACCGCCTGCGCGCGCTCGCGGAGGTGGGCGTGGCAGGGCGACAGGTCGCTCCAGGTGTTGACGATGGCGATCACCGGCCGGCCCATGAACTCGTCGCGGTCGAGGCCCTGCTGCTGCATGCGCTGCCGGTGCGCGAAGCCGCGCATGTCGGTGCTCGCGAACCAGCGCTGGCTGCGCAGGGACTTCAGCTCGAGGCGTCGGAGGGGCTGTGGCATGGTCGCTGCGATTCTGGCAGCAGGCGCCTCCGCCACCGAATACCGGTCGGCGACGCTAGGTGCCCGGCGCCCGGAACGCCGAGTTGACGCTGTTCTCGGCGATCCACATCGATGCCGCGCTCGACCGGTCGGTGAGGGCCACCGACATGCGCGATCGCAGGTCGGCGAGGCTGGGCTCGGACCAGTTTCGCACCAGCGCCTCGAAATCGCGCAGCGAGCGCCGCAGGTCGGCGACCGGGAGCGCCTCGAGCGTGCGCAGGCCGCCCTCGTTGAACTTGCGCTCGAACCGGGCGAGATGCCGATACATGCGACGGTGCGTCGGCTCGCCGTCGAGCAGGCCGGTGAGCGCGACTTTCATCCGGCCCACGACGTCGGCCGCCGGCCCGCGCGGCCGCGACAACGGCTCGACGAGATGACCCGGCGGAGGCGCTGGCGGGCGAACGCGTCGCGCCCCGGAGCGGCGGATCTTCGCGTCTCGTGCGCGCAGGATCGGTTTGCACAGGACGAGCGGCACCCAGAGCAGGGCGCTCAACAGACGGGCGATGAAGTTCAGCATGCGCAACGAAAAAAGGTCGTTCCCGAGAACGACCTTTTCGACACTCCGGCGGTGCCGGTGGAGCGGCGTTACCGTTGCTTACGATCCCTTCGTCGGTGTGGGTGCCGCGTCGCGATCGTCAAGCCGCCAACGCGGACGCCTGCGCCGCGAGGCAGGCGTTGCACTTGCCGAGCCCTGGCAGGCGCGAATCGGGCTTGCCGTCGCCCGTCTTGAAGTTCGCCTGGCAGCGGCGGCAGACGTACATCTTAGAGCTCGACATCATCGGCTTGACGCCGGGCTCGCCGGCGGGCCGGGCGGCCACGTACTCGGCCTGCGTCTGACGCAGCTTCAACGGCGCCGCTGAGGGGCGAGCAGCGCGGCTCGGCTTGGGCGTCGACGACGCAGCGGGCGGCGTAGGGTTCGTGGAGGCGGCGGCGGAGGCAGAAGGTCTTTGGGCCATGTTGATCCTGAGCGAGCGAAGCTGGGGATGTACGCGAGGGCCGTCACCGGGGAGGCACGGCCACCGCGAGGGGGCACTATTGTCCCAGCAAACCCGATTGTCCGTATGGAGGGTTTGCCTTGACCCTGCGCGAGCGTCGTGCGTGGCCGCCGGTCATGGCCGCGCCAGGCCATCGGGCCGCTCGAGGTCGAGCGCCGACAGGCCGACGGTGAGCGCGCCGGCTCGGGCCGCGTCGAGTCCCGCGCCGAAGACCTTCGCCTCGCCGGCCACCGCGAGCCGACGGTGGTCGCGGCCGAGATGGGCCGCGGCGTAACGCTGCACCTCTTCGGCGCCGACCGATTCGACCGACGCGATCTGCGTCGTCACCTCGGCGGGCGAGCGTCCGGCGACGACGAACGCGGCGATCACCGAGGCGAGCCCGCCGGTGGTCTCGACGGCGCGGCTGAAGCCGCCGATCAACGATGCCTTGCGCGCCGCGAGTTCGTCGGCGGGCACCGGCGTCGTCATCAGACGGTCGAGGGCCTCGTCGAGCAGGCGGGCCACCTCGACGGTGCTGTCGTTCTTCGTCTGCACCGAGAGATGCAGCAGGCCGCCTGAGCGGCGCGACGCGACCTGGCTGCTGGCGCCGTAGCTGAGACCGCGTTTGACCCGGATCTCGAGGTTGATGCGCGACGAGTAGCCGCCGCCGAGCACGGCGTTGAGGACCGCGCTCGTCGCCCGCTCACGGGGGCTGCGATCGGGCAAGGCGACGTCCAACACGACCGCCGCCTGGCCGGAGTTCGGCATGTCGACGATCGCGACGGCGGGGCCCTGTTCCTTGCTC
>JBBSPY010000016.1:0-25244 GCA_038258415.1 Burkholderiales bacterium | reverse complement strand
GCCGAGGCAGCGGCATTGCATCTCGCCGTCGACGACGGGCAAGGTGCGCAGTCCGGCGATGAAGCCGCCGGCGACGTCGGTGCCGCCGGACACGGAGGTGAGCCAGATGTCGCGGCCGTCGACCTTCGGTGCCTGCGCGTGGATCCAGCGGTACGACTCGATGGAAAGCGGCGATCCGGTCGAGCCGATCGCGCGCAGCCGGCTCAGGTTGCCAGCGTCGGCGGGAACGACGCCGGCCTTCTCGCAGCCGGCGAAGAACGCCGCGCCGGCGCCGAAAAACGTGACGCCGGTGTCGGCGACGAAGCGCCACAGCGTCGACCAGTCGACGGCGCGATCGGCGCCGTGGAGCGCGCTGCGCGGGCCGGCCGGGCTGCCGTCGTAGATGCAGATCGTCGCGCCGCCCAGCAACGCCGAGGCCTGGGAGTTCCACATGATCCAGCCGGTCGAACTGTACCAGTGGTAGCGGTCGCCGCGCTCGGCGCTCGGGCCGATGTCGTTGTGCAGCGCGCCGAACTTCAGCGCCTCGAGCATGACGCCGCCGTGACCGTGCACGAGCGCCTTCGGCAGGCCGGTGGTGCCGCTCGAGTAGACGATCCACAGCGGGTGGTCGAAGGGCAGGGAGCGCGGCGCGAACACGGCATCGCCCGACACGAGGTCGGCGAAGTCGTGGCGGTTCGCCGGGCCCTCACCCCGCCGAGGCCCGGCGGGGTCGCGAAACAACACGACGTCGGTCACCGTCGGCAGCGACGACACGAGCTCGTCGACCACCGCCGTACGGTCGTGCTCGACGCCGCCGTGGACGTAGCCGTCGCACGCCACGAGCACCTTCGGCTCGATCTGGCGGAAGCGGTCGAGGACCGCGAGCGGACCCATGTCGGGCGAGCACACCGACCAGATCGCGCCGACGCTCGCGCAGGCGAGGAACGCGACGATCGTCTCGGGCACGTTGGGCATGAACGCGCAGACGCGGTCGCCCGGCTCGACGCCCATCGATTCGAGCGCGCCGGCGAGCGCGCCGACCTGGCGACGAAGCTCGAGCCACGACAGCTCGCGCGTCTCGCCCTTCGCCTGCAGGGCCTCGTTGCGAAAGACGATCGCCGGGTGACCGGCTGCGTGCGCGCGATCGACATGGCGCAGCGCCTGTTGCGCGTAATTCACCTGTGCGCCCTCGAACCAGCGCGCGCCCGGCATCCGCTCGGCGTCGAGCACCGCGCGGTGCGGCGTCGGCGACTGCAGATCGAAGTGGTCCCAGATCGACTGCCAGAACATCGGCAGGTCGTCGCACGACCAGCGCCAGAGTGCGTCGTAGCCTTCGGCCGTGGTCGGGTCGAAATCGAAGCCGCGCGTCTCGCGCAGGAAGCGCGTGTAGCGCAGGATCAGCGGCTCGGGCAGCGATCCGGGCGAAGGCGGGGTCACGTTTTCGCGGCCGACGCTTCAGCCGTCGCCGCGTCGTCGACATCGATGTACTGCCAGAACTGGTTGCCGTACATCGGCGCGCGATAGCCCTGCACGCGCGGCTGCGTCAGGTACGTGAGGATCCGGTGAACGTTGTAGTGCACCGGCGCGTAGGCAGTGATCATCGTCTGCACCTCGCGCAGCACGGCCAACCGTTCCGGCCCGTCCGGCAGTGCCTGCAGCCGCTTGTAGAGCTGGTCGAAGCGTGCATCCTTGAAGCGCGCCAGGTTCTGCCCGCCGGATGCCGGCCCGTAGAGGATCTGCAACCCGTCCTGGAAATCGGGCGACGACGATGTGTAGCCGAGCTGCCAGACCATGAGCCTGCCGGCGCGCGCCGCCTTGAGCTGCTCAGGCCACTGGGCGGTGACGAATTTCAGCCGGATGCCGATTGCATCCATGTTCTTCTTCCACAGCTCGTCGAACTGGCGCGAGATCGCGTCGGGCGTGGTCGCGTAGTCGATGACGAGCGGGCTGCCGTCGGGCTTGTCGCGCCAGCCGTCGCCGTCGCGGTCGACGTAACCGTAGATGTCGAGCAGCGCCTTGGCGCGTGCCGGATCGTAGGTGCTGTTCTCGCTGCGATACGCCGGGTCGTATCCGAAGCCGCCGGGCGCGATGGTCGACTGCGCCGGAATCGCCTGGCCCCGCCGTACCTGCCGGATCTCGGCGCCGAGGTCGGTGCCGAGGTTGATCGCGCGGCGCAGCGCGACCTTCGCCGGCGCCATGCCGCCGACGGTCGCGTCTTCCATGTTGAAGTAGTAGAGCGTGCGATCGGCGTTGGCGAAGCGGTCCATGTGCACGCCGCGCTTGGCGAGCCACGGCGCCAGCTCGCCGCCGGGCGCCGCCTGCTGCGCGAACTCGAGCGGGACCGAGAGCAAGTCGATCTGGCCGTTGAGGAACGACAGCCAGCGCGGTTGGCTCTCCTCGATGATCGAGACCTCGATGCGATCGAGCATCGGGAGCTTGCGACCGCGAAAGCGCTGCAGCAGCGCCTGGCCGCGCGCGTCGTCGGTTGCGGGTTCGCCGTCGTACCGAACGTCACGGTAGGTCGGGTTGCGGTCGAAGGTGATGAACGAGCTGCGCCGCCACGTTCCGAGCCTGAACGGGCCGGTACCGACCGGGTGCTCGGCGATCGCGTCGCCGTAGAACTCGACCACCTCGCGCGCGACGGCGCCGATCAGGCTCGAATCGGCGAGCGTGAAGTGCAGCCGCGGCCGGGGCGCGGCGAGCTTGAACTGCAGCGTGTAGCGCTCTGTCGCGCGCAGGCCCTCGACCTCGCGGTCGTAATCGAACTTGCCACCGGGCTTGGCCGCCTCGTCGCGCAGCGCCGCCATGCCGATCACGCCCTCTTCGAAAAAGCCGGCAGCATTCGGACTCTTGCTGGCCGGATCAACGTGCCGCTTCCAGGCGTAGACGAAATCCTGCGCGACGAGTTCGCGCGCGACGCCCTTGAAGGCCGGGTCGGCGGCGAAGTAGATGCCGGGGCGGATGCGAATCGTCCAGGTGCGGAAGTCGTCGCCGATATCGGGCATCGCTTCGGCTATGTGCGGCACGACCTTCGACGGCGAGCGGGCGAGATAGTCGAAGCGGTAGAGCGCCTCGAACATATGCGACGTGCAGATGCGCGAGTAGAGGTCGCTGATCCTGGCCGGGTCGAAGCCGGTCTCGGCGGCGTTGAACGCGTAGCGGAGCACCTTCGCCGGTGCAGCCGAGCTGTTCGGCGCCGCGGCCTCGGCCGCATCGAACAAGCCAGGCACGCCGCCGATCAGTGGCAGCGCTGTCAGAACGTCGCGCCGGCGAATCACGCGGTCCCCTGCTTCTGCGCCGCAGCGTCGATGTCGACCATCTGCCACCAGTCGAGCCAGAACGGCGGCCGCCGATAGCCGACGAGCCACGGCCACGCAAGGTCGGTGAGGATGCGGTGCACGCCGAGCCGGTAGGGCGCATAGGCCGCGACGAGCTCGGCGCTGCGGTCGAACAGCGCCTGTCGCTCCGGGCCACTCGGAAGCACCTTCATCCGGTCGTAGATGCGGTCGAGCTCGGGCAGCTTGACGCGAGCGAGGTTGCCCTTTCCGATCGAGCCGCCGTAGACGCGCTCGAGCGCGCCCTGACCGTCGGGCGATGCGGCAGACGAGCCGACGCGCCAGATCATGAAGCTGCCGGCGCGCGCCGACTTCAGGTTCTCCGGCCACTGCGCCACCTTGATGGCGGCGCGCAGGCCGAGCGCGTCCATGCCCTTCTTCCACAGCTCGTCGAGCTGGCGCGTCGTCTGGTCGGACTGCGTGTTGAGCTGCAGCACCAGCGGGCTGCCGTCGGGGTTCTCGCGCCAGCCGTCGCCGTTGCGGTCGACGTAGCCGTAGACGTCGAGCAGCGCCTTCGCGCGCGCCGGGTCGTAGACGCCCATCTCGGTCTTCAGGTCGGCCCGGTAGCCCTCGGTGTTCGGAACGACGATCGCCTGCGCCGGAATCGCCTGCCCGTGACGGGCGATGCGGATCTCGCGCATCACGTTGTCGCCGAGCACCATCGCCCGGCGCAGCGCCACCTTTTCGGGCGTGTAGCCGCCGACGACGGGGCTGTCCATGTTGAAGACGGTCAGCGTCACGTCCGAGCCCACCGAACGGTAGGCGACGACGCCGCGCTTGGCCAGGCCCGGCGCGACGGTGCCCCCGGGAACGGCCTGGTCGATGAACTCGTTCGGCAGCCGCTCGATCAAATCCTGCTCGACACCCAGGAACGACAGCCAGCGCGGCTGCTGCTGCTCGATGATGGAGATCTCGACGCGGTCGACCATCGGCAACCTGCGACCCTTGAAGCGCGCGAGGAGGGCCTGACCCGCAGCGTCGTCGGGGTTCGGTTCGGCCTGGTAGGTGTCGTCGCGATACCCCGGGTTGCGAACGAGCACGATCTTCGAGCTGCGCCGCCACTCGCCGAGCCGGTACGGCCCGGTGCCGACGGGATGCTCCATCGCCCGATCGGGATAGGCCTCGATGACCTCGCGGGCGACGGCACCGAGGATGTCGCGGGCGGCCCAGGTGCCGGCGAGATGGCGCGGCCGCGACTCGCGCAGCTTCACGCGCAGCGTGTAACGGTCGAGCGCGCGCAGGCCTTCGACCTGGCGGTCGTAGTCGAAGGGCCGCTTCGACTTCAGCGCGTCGTCGCGCAGTTCCTGCAGCCCGATGATTCCTTCCTCTTCGAGGCTCGCCTGCCCGGGGCTCTTCAGCGCCGGGTCGTAGATGCGCTTGAAGGCGTAGACGAAGTCCTCGGCGACGAGCTCGCGACGCTTGCCCTTGAACGCCGGATCGTCCGAGAAATAGATGCCCTTCCTCAGCCGGAAGGTGAACGTCCGGAAGTCGTCCGACACCTCGGGCATCGCCTCGGCCACCAGCGGCTTCAGCTTGAACGGCCGCGCCAGGTGGTCGTACGTGAGCATCGAGTCGAAGATGTGCGCGGTGACCGTGCGCGAATAGATGTCGGAGATCTGCGCCGGATCGAAACCGGTCTCGGCGATCGGAAAGGCGTAGCGCAGCACCTTCTCGCCAATGCCCGCTGCCGTCGGCTGCGCGAGCGCCCACGACGGGGCGAGGCCGGCCGCAAGGGAGGCGGCCAGGGTCTGGTTGACGCGGCGGCGCTGCATGGCTGCGAAGTCTAGGGCGCAGGGACCGGCTGAACTAGACTTCGCCGCTTCCGATTCAGTTCCCGATGGCCGCCTACCTCGTCCGCCGCCTCTGGCAGATGGTTCCGACCCTGCTCGGCGTCGTCGTCCTCGTCTTCCTGCTGTTCAAGTTCTTCGGCGGCGACCCGGCGGAGATCCTCGGCGGACTGAACGCGACGCCCGAGCAGGTGCAGCAGATCCGCGACCAGCTGGGCCTGAACCGCCCCTGGTACGTCCAGCTCGCGATCTATCTGAAGGGCGTCGTCACGCTCGACTGGGGTCGCAGCTTCGCGACCAACGAGGCCGTGGGACACATCTTCCTCACCCGACTTCCGGCGACGCTGACGGTGATGCTGCCGATCCTGATCCTCGACACGATGCTCGCCCTGCCGATCGCGATGTGGGTCGCCTACCGACGCGGGTCGCTCTCCGACCGCGCGATCATGGTCATCAGCACGGTCGCGCTGTCGATCTCTTTCCTCGTCTACATCATCGTCGGCCAGTACGTGTTCGGCTTCCAGCTCGGCTGGTTTCCGGTGCAGGGCTGGAGCGACAGCACGTGGAAGAACCTCGTCACCTATGTGCCGCTGCCGGTGATGCTGGCGCTGCTCGTGGGCATCGCGCCGCAGACGCGCCTGTACCGCACCTTCTTCCTCGACGAGCTCGGCCACGACTACGTGCGCACCGCCCGCGCCAAGGGCATGAGCGAGGGCACGGTGCTGTTCCGGCACGTGCTGCGCAACGCGATGATCCCCATCCTCACCAACATCGGCCTCGCGCTGCCGGGCATCTTCGTCGGCTCTTTCCTGATCGAGGTGTTCTTCTCGATCCCCGGCCTCGGCCGCGAGGTGATCCTCGCCGTCAACCGAAGCGACTACCCGGTGATCCAGGCGCTGACGGTGTACCTGGCGATGATCACGATGATCATCAACCTCGCGGTCGACGTCCTATACAAGGTCGTCGATCCGCGGGTGGTGCTCAAGTGAAGGCGAATCGATGAGCGCGGTGATGCCCGTCGACGCGGCCCCGGGCGTCCCGCTCATTCGCTCCGAAGGCGTCTGGCGCGCCGCCGGCCGGCGACTGCGCACGGACCGTCTCGGCATGGTGTCGGTCGCCGTCGTCGCTCTGTTCGTGCTGATGATCGTGCTCGCGGCGACCGGGCTCGTCGCGAAGGACTGGCAGAAGGAAGTCGGCGTGGCCAGCGCGCCGCCGACCTTCCTGGGCCCGGGAGCCGTGACGCAGCAGGAGCAGATCGCCCAGCCGTCGGGGCCTCCGGTCGACATCTCCGCCGTGGATCCGCTGGCCCCGCGCTACAAGGAATGGGCCGAGCGGGCCGCGCAGTACAAGACCGTCGAGACGCCGAAGGCCGACACGCTGCCGTTCGGCGCCGACCGGCTCGGCCGCGACGTGCTCGCCAAGGCGCTCAAGGGCACGCAGACGTCGGTCTTCGTCGGGCTCCTCGCGGCTGTCGTCGCCACCTTCATCGGCACCATCCTCGGTGCGCTCGGGGGGTTCTTCGGCGGCAAGGTCGGCGATTTCCTGGAGTGGCTCTACTCGGTCTTCACGTCGATCCCGGACATCCTGCTGATCCTCTCGTTCGCGGTCATCTTCGGGCGCGGGATCGGCTCGGTGGCGATCATCCTCGCGCTGGTCGGCTGGACCGGCGTGTACCGCCAGGTGCGCGCCGAGTTCATCAAGCACTCGACGCGCGACTACGTGCGATCGGCCGAGGCCATCGGCGCCTCGACCGCCTCGCGCATGTTCCGCCACATCCTGCCCAACGTCAGTCACGTGATCCTGGTTCGCATGTCGCTTCTGGTGGTGGGCTTCATCAAGTACGAGGTGATCCTGTCTTACCTCGGCCTCGGCGTCGGCGTCGACGACGTGTCCTGGGGAACGATGCTCGCCGAGGCGCAGAGCGAGCTGATCCTCGGCTACTGGTGGCAGCTCGCCGCGGCGACGATCTTCATGGCCGTGTTCGTGACCGCGTTCTCGCTGATGACCGACGCGCTGCGCGACGCGCTCGACCCGAAGCTGCGAGGGCTGGAGTGACGGCGTTGCTTTCCATCCGCGATCTGCGCGTGTCGTTTCGCGTCGGCAAGGAAGACGGCGAAGTTCGCCGCGTCGAGGCGGTGAAGGGCCTCTCCTTCGACGTTCCGGCGAACACCACCGTCGCGCTCGTCGGCGAGTCGGGCTCGGGCAAGAGCGTCACGGCGATGTCGATCCTGAACCTGCTGCCCGAGAACGCGGAGCGCAGCGGCCGCATCGACTTCGACGGACGCGACCTGCTGACGCTGCCGCGCGACGAACTGCTCAAGCTTCGTGGCAAGGACATCGCCTGCGTCTTCCAGGACCCGATGAGCTCGCTCAACCCGGTGTTCACCGTCGGCGACCAGATCCGCGAGCCACTGCGCAAGCACCTCGGCCTGTCGAAGCGGCAGGCCATGGAGCGCGCCGAGGCGCTGCTCGTCGAGGTCGGCATGCCGGAGCCCGGGCGGCGCCTCTCGGCCTACCCGCACCAGCTCTCCGGCGGCCAGCAGCAACGCGTGATGATCGCGATGGCGCTCGCCTGCGAGCCACGCCTGCTGATCGCCGACGAGCCGACGACGGCGCTCGACGTGACCATCCAGCGCCAGATCCTCGAGCTGCTCGGCAAGCTCAAGGCGTCGCACCGCATGAGCATGCTGTTCATCAGCCACGATCTCGGCGTCGTCGGCGAGATCGCCGACCAGGTGGTCGTGATGCGGGGCGGCGTGATCCGCGAGCAGGGACCCGTGCGGCAGATCTTCGAGGCGCCGCAGGACGCCTACACGAAAGCGCTGCTCGCCTGCAGACCGACCCTCGCCGACACCGGCCCTCGCCTGCGCGTCGTCGACGACCACATTGCCGGCCGCGCCGCAGCGTCGCCCGTTCGCGTGCAGGAGGCCGACGCACCGGTCGTGCTCGAAGCCAGCGACGTGACCAAGAGCTTCTGGATCCGCTCCGGCGTCTTCGGCAGGCGCGAGTTCCGCGCCGTCAAGGGCGCCAGCTTCTCGCTTCGCGCCGGCCGCACGCTCGGCATCGTCGGCGAGTCGGGCTCGGGCAAGACGACGCTCGGGCTGACGCTGCTGCGCTTGCACGAGCCCAATGGCGGTCCGGTCGGCGGCCGCGCCGTGTTCGACGGCCGCGACCTGCTGTCCATTCCGCGCGCCGACCTGCTGCCGATCAGGAAGCGCATCCAGGTCGTGTTCCAGAACCCCTACGCTTCGCTCAACCCGCGCTTCACGGTCGGCGAGACGCTGATCGAGCCGATGACGATCCACGGCGTCGGCGCCGATCGAGCCGACCGCGAGGCACGCGCACGGGCGCTGCTCGCCAAGGTCGACCTCGACACGGCGGCGATGGGCCAGTACCCGCACGAGTTCTCCGGCGGCCAGCGCCAGCGGGTGGCGATCGCCCGTTGCCTTACGCTCTCGCCCGAGGTGCTGGTGCTCGACGAGGCGGTCAGCGCTCTCGACGTGTCGGTCCAGGCGCAGGTGCTCAACCTGCTGAAGGACCTGCAGGACGAGCTCGGGCTCTCCTACATCTTCATCAGCCACGACCTCGCCGTCGTCCGCTTCATGGCAGACGAGGTGCTCGTGATGAAGGACGGCGAGGTCGTCGAGCAGAACCGCACCGCGGAGATCCTCGAGCGGCCGCAGCAGGCCTACACCCGGCGGCTGCTCGACGCGATTCCGCGCGGACTCGGAAACACCGCCGCCGCGTGACGCGGCGCAGTTACCGACGCTTGCGGAACCGACGCGGCGTGCCCGCCGCGATGCGTCAAACGACGACCACCTGGGTCGTCGCCTTCGAGCAGCGGGTGCAGGTCGTGGCGCGCGTCACGCAGCGACGCCCCGCGCGCGACGCGCGCACCATGGCACGGTCGTTGCGCCGTATCGTTCACCACCGCCTGCTTGCAACCAACCGTTTGTCTGGTCACGACCATGCCCCGCCGACCCGCCACGAGTTCAGCCCTGGTTCGCCGCAACGCCGGCCTGTCGAACGGCGGCGCTTCGTCGCTGCTGCGGTCGGCCTCGGCGCTGATGCCTCGGTCGGCGACCGTGCTGCCGCGAGCCTCGGTGCTGGCCGGCCGCCCCGCCAGCCGCGGCCAGCTCTCTCTGTTCGGACCCGGCTTCTGACCGGGCACTAAGCCACCCGCGGCGCACACCCGGGCGCCTCGCTCGCCGGCGAGACCTCCTGCAGCAGAAGGCAGTAGCCGCGCCCGTACACCGTCGCCAGCCGCAGCCCGCCGGCACCCGCGTCACGGAGCTTGCGCCGGATCCTGCAGACATGCGTGTCGGCGCTGCGCCGTCCCTCGCCGGCGATGCCGAGGGTTCGGGCGATCGCGTCTCGGTGCACGAACTCGCCGGGCCGCGAGGCAAGCAGCAGGAGCAGTTCGAACTCGCTGGCGGTCAACGGCAACGAGGCCGCGCCGACCGACGCGCGGGCCCGCCTCGGGTCGAGCCGGAGCGCACCGACGCGGACCAGCGAGCGACGCGTGTCGCCGACGGTCACGGTGCGCCCCCGGGCCATGTCGACCAGCTGGTGCAGCTTCGCTGCGACGAGCTGCGCCGATGCCGGCTTGACGATGACTTCGGTCGCTCCGCTTTGGAGCGCCTCGAGCTGGCGGCACTCGCCGGCATCGGGCGAGAACAGGACGATCGGCGCCTGGCAGCGTTCGCGCAGTTCGGGAAGCGCCTGCAGCCAGCCCTCGATCTGGCCGTGTGCGTCGATCAGGAGCGCGTCGAACTGCCATTGCTCCATCAGACCGAGCGCCGCGCTGGCGCCGTTGACGCAGTAGGGCCTGAAGCCGAGCCGATCGAAGTCGCGGTTCAGTGCGTCGGCTTGCGGAGCGTGCTCCGCCGCGTCGGACGCGATCAGGCAGAGCGGCAGCATGGCTCGATGGCGCCGATCGGCGGCCACTTGCGCAGGTTGCGGAACAGCGCCGAACGACTGCCGAAGCCGGCGTGCGTGGCCGCCTCGGCGATGTCGTCCCCCGAAGCCAGCCGCCGGCGCGCCACCCTGGCGCGCTTGCGGACCAGCCAGGCATGCGGCGTCTCACCGTGCACGACGCGAAACAGGCGCACGAAATGGAAGCGGGACAGGCCAGCCGCCTGCGCCATCTCGGCGAGCCGGATCGGTTCGTCGTAGTGGCTGGCGATGAAGTCCGCGGCGGTGAGGATCTTCTCCAGGAGGCTGTCGCGCGTCGCCGGGCGCGCGCAACCGAAGCCGTCGGCCCGGCGGCGCAGCGCCGCGTAGGTGCGGGCCGCGCCGGCGACCAGCTCGAGCCCATCGAGCCGGACCGCGTCGTCGCAGCGGTGCCCCGCGAGGCGCGCGTCGGCGATCCGGCGCCAGCAGTCCGCCGCAGCCGCATCCATCGGCAGCAGATGGCCGATGAAGCCGGTCGCGGCGGCGTCGAGCGAGCTCCCGTCCAGGCGCTCCGAGGTGTCCTCGGCGTCGAGCGTCACCGACAGGAGGCCGGCGGCGCTCGATTCGCCGTGCGACGTGGCCGGCTCGGTCGCCCCGACCGCGAGCCACGCATCGCCGTCGATCCGCAGCGTCCTGCGGCGCCAGGCCAGCGACAGCTCGCCGGCGGTGACCGCACGCAGCGTCAGCCAAGGCGTTCCATGCATATACATCTTTTTGGACAAATGTTTTCGGCTCAGGCGATGGCACGGGCCAGGCGGACCAGCTTGCGGTTGGTGTCGGCGAGTTGCTCCTCGAGCGCCGATGCCAGCTCCTTCTGCGCCGCCTTCCACCGCGGCAGGGCTCGGCCGAACACGGCACGACCTTCCTCGGTCAGCGACGGGATGCGGAGCCGGCGGTCGTCGCCGACCGCGATGCGGACCCAGCCGAGCCGCTCGAGGCCACGCAAGTTGCGGATGAGCGTCGTTTCGTCCATCGCGATGCGCTCGGCCAGTTTCTTCACCGCCATGCCACGCGCGTCGGCGACGGCCCAGAGCACCGACATCTGGCTGGCCTGGACGCCCGCCTCGCGCAGATGTCGGTCATAGACCGAAGTGACGGCGCGGGCGGCCATGCGGAGATTGCCGCAGACGCAGTCGAAACCGCGTCGGGTGTGCTGGTCAACGATGTCCATCGGCGCAGTGTAGATGCATCTACATGCAAAAGCTCAGCTGTCGCACTATTGCAGCATCCACGTGACGCGGCCGTACACGAACCGGCCGCGCGGGTCGGCGTACTGCGCGTCGTAGCCGGCCTGGAACTGCGTGACGCCGCCGACGTTGCTGTAGGGCGGATCCTTGTCGAAGACATTGCGGGCCCCAAGGGTGAGGCGCCAACCCTTGAACCCGCTATAGGTCGACTGCAGATCGAAGGTCGTGTAGGAGCCGACGTCGCGGGGCGCTCCGGTCGCCGAGCCCGGCAGGTCCTGATAGCCCTTCTGGAAGTTCTGCGCGACATTGACGTCCCACGGTCCGCGCTGCCAGTCGAGCGAGAGGTAGCTCTTGAAGCGGGGCACGACGCCGCCGGTGGCCGGGTTGACGAGATCGACGCCGCCCGAATAGGAGCCGTCCAGGTTCTGCGCGTCGAAGCGGCTGAAGTACGTGCCGCTTCCGCTGATCGTGAAGCGCCCGAGATCGCCTGCCGGGATGCGCCAGCGCACGTCGAGGTCGATGCCCGATATCTTCGTGGCGCCGAGGTTGAGGTTGGTCTGCAGGATGTTCGTGATCGGCCCCGGGATGCCGGCGGCGACATCGGCCGCGCTCGGCGTCGCCCGCGTGATCAGCGGCGCGTACTTGACGGGGTCGCTCAGGGTGGTCGCCGAATCGATTCCGTTGACGATCGTGTCGCGAAGGTAGACCCGGAAGTAGTCGATGCCGACCGAGACCCCGCTCACCGGCTCGAGCACCGTGCCGAGCGTGAAGTTGCGCGACTTCTCCGGCTTGAGTTGCGCATTGCCGCCGTTGGTGGTCGGGAACTGGGTGCTGCAGTCCTTCGTGCCGTCGTTGGTGACCGGGCAGCGCAGCGGATCGTTCAGTCCGGCGTTGGTGACGCCGGTGGTGTTGGGGAGGTAGAGATCCTGCAGGCTCGGCGCCCGAAACCCCTTGCCCCAAGAAGCGCGCAGCAGGACCTGCGGGATCGGCTGCCACCTCAGGCTCGCCTTTGGCGTCGTCGAGTTGCCGATCCCCTGGTAGTGGTCGTAGCGGACCGCGACGTTGGCCTCGACGTGGCGAACCACCGGAACGTTGACTTCCGCGAACAACGCGCCGACGTCGCGCGAACGGTCGGTGTCGAGAAAGTTGCCGCCGTAGCCCGAGATGTCGCCGGTCTGGATCGTCGGGCTCGCCCTGAACTGGAGCTCCTCCCGGCGCCCCTCGACGCCGAAGGCGACCCCGAGCGGGCCAGCGCTCAGTTGCGCGATGTCGCTGGCGGCTCGCGCCGTGACGCTCTGCAGGGTCGACCGGATCGTGAACGCGTCGCCGATGAAGTTGGTCGCGGCGAGCGCGGCGTCGATCTCGGGTGTGTTGGGCCCGAACGGGTTCACGTTGCCGCTGTTGAGCAGCGGCAGCACCAGGGAGTTCGCGGGATAGCCGTCGTTGACCTGCTCGCGCACCTTGCTCTGGCTGTAAAGGTAGGCGGCGTCGAAGTCCCAGCCGCGCACGGTGCCCTTGACGCCGGCGACTGCGCGCGGCGACTGCGAGATGTCGGTGATGTCGCGGTTGTGGGTGCCGACCGAGCGATAGCGCACCAGCAGGTCGGGCGCGCCGCCGTAGTTCGCGGCGGCAAAGGCCGTGGGGTAGTAGGGAGACGACGGCTGGAGCAGGAAGGTGGAGACGCAGCTTCCGTCGACGGTGTTGTTGTAGGGTGCCTGCGTGCACAGCGGGTTGGTCGAAGGCAGCACGAACTGGTCGGACAGCGGCACCGGCTGGATCACCGTCCTGGTCTGGTTGCGGTTGTACGAGCCTTCGGCGAAAAGCTGGACGTCAGGCGTGATCGCGAACCGGGCCGATGCGAAGAGGCTTTCACGCTTCGACTCCGGAACGAGCGTCACCAGCGGCGACGGGTCGAACCGGCAACGCGTCGGCGGGAAGAAGGCATCGTTGACCGAGTAGGGCCCGGGGCAGCCGGGCGCCAGCGGGTTCAGCGTGCCGCTGCCGTCGAGCAGGGCCACGTTGCCCGGAAAGGTGTTGCCCGAAGACCCGCCGTCCTGCCCTTCGTAGGGCCGGATGCCGCGCTGCGCGAAACCGCGATCGCGTCCGAAGAGGGCGCCCTCCTTCTGGTACGACGCCACCACCATGACGTTGTAGCGGTCGGCGGCGAGGTTGCCCAGGCCGAACGCCGCCGTCGCGCGCTTGAAGTTCGCGCCACCCTGGGTGGTGTCGCCGTACTCCGCGCCGATCTCGATCCCCTTGAAGTCCTGGCGCAGGATGAAGTTGATGACGCCAGCGATCGCGTCCGACCCGTAGACGGCCGACGCGCCGTCCTTCAGGACCTCGACGCGCTCGATCGCCGCCAGCGGGATGCTGTTGACGTCGACCGACACCGAGTCGCCAGTGAAGCCGATGCCGTAGGGGGCGACCCGCCGGCCGTTGAGCAGGACCAGCGTGCGGATCGACGTCAGCCCGTGCAGCGACACCGCCGAGATGCTGCCGGTGGCGGCGCCCGAGGCGGAGGCCGTCACCAGGCCGCCGGAGCTCGACACGGAGCTGATCGTCTGCAGCAGCTGCTCGACGTTGGTGGCGCCCGTCCTCTGGATCTGCTCGCGGGTGATCACCTGGACGGGAAGCGCGGTCTCGGCATCGATGCGCTTGATCGACGAGCCGGTGATCTCGACCCGCTCCAGCTGCTGCGGCTGCGGCGCCGCCTGGCTCCATGCCATGGCAGGAATGGCCGCGATGGTCGCGGCAAGGAGCGGGGCGGCCCGTGAACCGACGCGCGTGACGTGCTCGAACATGCTTGGTTTCCCCTCGTGGTCTTGTGGCCAGGTGTTCAACACCGTGAGGCCAGACTACGAAGGAGCTCGTCCGCGCACGTTGCAATTCTTGCGAATCTGTCGGAAAGCGCGTGCGGCGCGTCGCCCACGCCACAGGCGGTTCAAGATCGCAACGGGATCGACACAATCGGCGTCGGATCGGCCCCACAGCTGCGGCCGGAAGTCGACGCAGTCCGTCCTGTCAGTCGCTCTTTTCCCGTTCGATCGCCATCTCGATCTGCTCCTTCACCTTGCGCGCGCCGCGCTGTGCGACGAGCGCGTCGAGGTCGGCCTGTGGCGCCACCTTGCGCGCCACCTCGTCGAGCGAATCGGGGTTCGTCATCAGCGCATGGGTCATCGCCGAGATGGCGCAGATCGCGCGGCGCGGCACGTGCATGGGCAACTCGAGCGTGCTGTTGACGACGACGTGATATCGAACGCTGTCGACCGCAGGCGGCGCGAGCCCCCAGCTTTCGCACAGCGCGGCGCCCAGGGTGTCGTGGCTGACGCCGATCGCGTCGTGCTCGAGCAGCAGCAGTTCCTCGTCGTCGGCCGCCTGCGCGAGAAGCGGTCGGTAGCGCTCGGTCGCGTGGCGGAACATGACCGCCTTGCCGCATTCCTCGAACAGGCCCGCCGAATGCGACGCCCAGGGGTCGACCCCGAGCGTCGCCGCGATGCGACCCATCAGAAGCCCGCGGACGCTCGCGCGCTCCCACACCGGCTCGAGCTCGGGCGCCGGTGGAAACACGGCGCGCAGGCCCATCTCGAAGGTCACGGCGGCAACCTCGCGGGTGCCGAGATAGGTGATCGCCTGCTGCACGCTCTGCACGCGGGTCCGCAGCCCGTAGATCGCGGAGTTCACCGCCTTGAGCACCGCCGCGGCGAGCGCCATGTCGGAGCCGACGAGCTGGCTCACGGCGGCGACATCGATGTTCTCCTCGGCCAGCAGCAGCGAGAGGCGCACCAGCACGTCCGGCTGGGCCGGAATATCGACGTCGAGGAGGCGACGGTTGGAAGGTGAGGACATGGCGACGGCGTCGTGGCGACGAACAGACGTCGATCGTACGAGAGCCCGCGTCGCGCGAGGTGCCTGACACGCCCCGGCGACCGGCCTGCACGGCACAATTCCCGCGCGGCGCCCACCGGAAGCGCCTGCAGACGAGGAGCCTTGCATGCGACGACACCGAACCGCCAGCTCCCCGATCGGGGTTCTCCTTCGATGCGTCGGCGCCGCGGTGCTTGCCGCGGCCGCCTCAGCCGCGGCCGCCCAGCCCGCCGACGCCGCGACGAGGCTGGCACGCCAGGCGGAGGCGATGCGCGTCTTCGCGTCTCTCGACGGCACCTGGCGCGGCCCGGCGACCGTCGTCGGCGAAGACGGCGCCAAGGTGAGCTTCGTCCAGACCGAGCGCATCGGCCCCTTCCTCGGCGGCACCGTGCGGGTGATCGAAGGCCGCGGCTACGCCGACGACGGACGCGTCCGGTTCAATGCCTTGGGCATCCTCTCGTACGACCACGAGCGCCAGGCCTACACGCTTCATTCGCAGGCCCAGGGGCGCGTCGGCGATTTCGCGTTCCGGCCCACCGCCGACGGCTACGCCTGGGGCATCGACCTAGGGCCGAAGAGGGCAATACGCTACGTGGCGACGGTGCGCGATGGCGAGCTGCACGAGGTTGGCGACCTCGTCGTCGAAGGCCGCGAGCCGGTGCGGGTATTCGAGATGCGGCTGCGCCGACTCGGCGATACGGACTGGCCGGCCAGCGGCGCCATCGCTCCACGCTGAAGGGTCCTTTGACGGGGCGCGGCGGTCACGAGGCAGCCGGGCTCGGCAGGCGAATCCGGACCGTCGTGCCGCCGCGTGCCCCCACCGCCGCGTCCACCTCGCCGCCGTGCACCTCGGCGATGCGTCGAACGATCGCCAGGCCCAGGCCGCTCCCGCGGTCGCTGCCCGCCGCGACCGTCGCGCGGCTCTGATAGAAGCGGTCGAACAGGTGCGCAAGCTCGGCAGCCGGAACGCCCGGACCGTTGTCGGTGACGGCGATCTCGAACGCAGCGCCCTGCCGCGCCGCCGACAGCTCGACCGTGCTGCCGGCCGGGCAGAACTTGAGCGCGTTGTCGACAAGGTTGGCGACCGCGCGCTCGATGAGCTCGACGTCGACGTCGGCCGCCAGCGACGCGACCGCGCCTCCTCCCGGCAGCTCGACGTGCAGCGCCCGCAGGACGATGCCGGCCTGCTTCGCGCGCTCGGCGAAGCGAACGGCGATGTCGTCGAGCAGCTCCGACAGGTCGACCGCCTCGCGCCGCACCTGGAACTCGGGTTCGTCCAGTTTGGCGAGATCGCCAAGCGAGCGCACCATCCGCGCCGCATTGCGCGTGTTGCGCAGCGCAATCTCGAGCAGCCTTCGATCGTCGGCGACTCCGGGGGCGGGGTCGGGGTTCGCCGACCAGCGCGTGTCGAGCGTCTCGAGGCAGGTCACCGTCGCCGTCAGCGGCGAGCGCAGGTCGTGCGAAAGGTTGCTCACGCCTTCGCGGCGGAAACGGTCGACGCGACGCAACGCGTCCCACTGCCGCCGACAGACGTCGAGCAGCATCTCGAACGCCTTGGTCAGACGTCCGAACTCGTCTGGACCTGCCTTCGGAAGCGGGCTTTGCGGCACCACCACCAACCCTTCGGCGAGGCCGCGCTGCGACAGCGTCGAGACGGCGCGCGTGAGCTGGCGCAGCGGCCGCGTGACGGCGGAGATGATGAGCACGGCGACGAAGGTCGTGAAGGCGATGATCGACAGCAGCAGGCCGAGCGCGGGCCGGGCGGCGGCGGCCCGCAGCGCCTCCCAGCGCCCGGCCGGCGTCTCGGCCGTGTGCAGCACGAGGTAGAGGTAGCCGGCGTCGACCGAGCCGGCCTGGATGGCGCGCTGCACCGGCTTGGCGACGACGACGGCGCCGGCGTCCATCCGCTCGGGGTCATCGCCCATCACGTACGGCATGTCGGTCTTGGCGATCGACTCCTTCACCGGGCCCAGCGAGACCCGGAACTCGGGCGAGATGCGCGCCGAGCCGGTGCTGGCGAGCACCCGGCCGTCGGACCCGAGGAGGTAGAGCTCGGTGTCGGGCTCGTAGAGGACGAGGCCGCGCAGCCAGCGTCCGAACTCGAGCGGGCTCTTCTCGTAGACGTCGATCAGGTTGTCGTACATCGACGCCACCCGGCCGAGGAACGCCGAGCCCCGCCGCGACGCGGTCTCGTGCTCGAAGGCCTGGAAGGCATAGGCGACGGTCGCGACGACGAGAAGCGCCGTGACGAGCCCCGTCATGAAGACCGTCAGCGCGAGCTTGAGGCGAACGGTCACGTCTTCAAGCCGTGTCTCTGAACCGGTAGCCCGCGCCCCGTACGGTGAGGATGAAAGACGGTCGCATCGGATCTTCCTCGAGCTTGCCGCGAAGACGGTTGATGTGGGTGGTGACGGTGTGCTCGTAGCCGTCGTGGCTGTAGCCCCAGACGGCGTCGAGCAGCTGGCCGCGCGAGAACACGTGGCCGGGATGCGAGGCGAAGTGCAGCAGCAGGTCGAACTCCAGAGCCGTGAAGTCGACCGGCGTGCCACGAAGGCGGACCTGGCGCTTGGCCGGCCAGATCTCGAGCTCACCGCTGCGGATCGTCTCGGCGTCGGCGGCACCGCGCTGCGCGGCGGCGCGCAGCAGGTCGGCGCGACGCAGCAGCGCCTTGATGCGTGCGAGCAGCTCGGCGAGGGAGAACGGCTTGGTGAGGTAGTCGTCGGCGCCGAGCTCGAGGCCCAGCACACGGTCGAGCTCGGTCGACTTGGCGGTGAGCATGAGGATCGGCGTGCCGTGCCCCTTCGCGCGCAGCGCCTTGGTCACCTCGAGCCCGTCGAGGCCCGGCATCATGAGGTCGAGCACGAGCACGTCGCTCGCGTTCTTTTCCTCGTGCGCCAGCGCGGCGCGGCCGTCTGCCACCGCGGCGACCGTGTAGCCGGCGTTGCGCAGGTTGAGCACCAGCAGGTCCCGGATGTCGGTCTGGTCTTCGGCGACGAGCACGGACGCGGTCGGCATGCCCGGATTGTCTCGCTCGCGAGGCGTTGTCTTACAGCGTCGTGATCTGGCTGTGATCTTTGGCGAGGTTGTCGCGATATCGGGCAACGACAGTGGCCGCTCGTCCAGCCGAAAGCCGATCCATGCACGCAACCGCTTCCATCTCGCCGAGTCCGGTCCAGCCCTCGATCGCCGAGGTGGTCGCCCACCGCGCCTATCTCGTTCGATTCGCGATGCGGCGCCTGCGCGACCCGATGCTCGCCGAAGACGCGGTGCACGACGTGTTCGAGGCGGTGATGTCGGGCCGCGCGTCGTTCGGCGGCCGCTCGGCGCTGCGCTCGTGGCTCACGGCCGTGCTCAAGCACAAGATCGTCGACTCGGTGCGACGATCGCCCGACCCCGCCTCGCTCGACGACGACGACTCCGACGACGGGCCGCGCGGCGCGGGTGCTGCGCGAACCATCGCCTGCCCGCGTCCGCAACCCGACGAGCTCGCCGAGCAGCGCGAGCGGCTGGCGAGCGCGCTCGACGGGATCGACCGACTTCCGGCGACGTTGCGCGAGGCGATGCGCATGCGCGTGATCGACGATCGCGAGACCGCCGACATCTGCACGACACTCGGCATCAGCGAGGAGAACCTGTTCGTCCGCGTGCACCGCGCACGCAAGATGCTGCTGTCCTGATCCGGCCTCAGGCCCGAGGGCCAGCCTGCCGCGGCGCAGGTTCGCCGACGTCAGCTGTCGACGTGCAGCATGTCGTGGACCTCGTGCTCGTGCGTCGGCGGGCCTTCGAGGCTGATGGTGCGCCAGCCGTTGGCGTACTCGACGCTGCGGAAATGGCGCGCCGGCTCGAGGCCGTGCGGGCCCGGAAAGAGCGCGAACACCACTTCGCCGCGGTCGAGCGCCGCGACGGCGTCCGACACGTCGGCGACCTCGGGCTCCGTGTGCCATTCGTTGTTCGTCGTGTCGACCGGACCCCATTCGACGCCGGTGACGCGTCCATCGGTGTCGAGCCTGACCTTGGCTACGGCATGAACCTTCATCGTTTGCTCCTCGTTCGCTGCGGCGCGGCCAGTATGCCGCGCCGGCGACTACTCGCTGCCGCGGACGATCCAGTCGGCGGCGCGCTCGGCAATCATCAAGGTCGGCGCGTTGGTGTTGCCGCTGGTGATGGTCGGCATGACGCTGGCGTCGGCGATGCGCAGCCCCGCGACGCCGTGCACCCGCAGCCGCGCGTCGACCACCGCCGCCGGGTCGGCTGCGGGCCCCATCTTCGCCGTGCCGACGGGGTGGAAGATCGTCGTGCCGATGTCGCCGGCGAGGCGCCAGAGGTCGTCGTTGCTCTCGTACTGCAGGCCGGGCTTGAGTTCGACGGGGCGGAAGCGCGCCAGCGCCGGCTGGGCGACGATGCGCCGCGTGACGCGCAGGCTGCGAGCGGCGACGCGTCGGTCTTCGTCGGTGGAGAGGTAGTCGGGGGCGATCGCCGGTGCGTCGGTCGCCTGCGCGGTCGTGATGCGCACCTGGCCGCGGCTCGTCGGGTTCAGGTTGCAGACGCTCGCGGTGAACGCATCGGCGCGGTGCAGCGGCTCGCCGAACGCGTCGAGCGACAGCGGCTGCACGTGGTATTGGAGATCGGCATGGGGCCGGTCCGGCGAGCTGCGCGTGAAGGCGCCCAGTTGCGACGGCGCCATGCTCATCGGCCCGCTGCGCTTGCACGCGTAGTGCAGGCCGATCCGGGCCTTCCCCCACCAGCTGCTTGCGAGGGTGTTGAGCGTGCGGGTTCCGGAGACGCCGTAGACGGCGCGGATCTGCAGGTGGTCCTGCAGGTTGGCGCCGACGCCGGGCAGGGCATGGCGCACCGGGACGCCGACGCGGCTCAGGTGCGCCGGATCGCCGATCCCCGAGAGCTGCAGGATCTGCGGCGTGCCGATCGAACCGGCCGCGAGCACGACCTCGCCTCCGGGAGCCAGCATCGCCTCGATCGCCTCGCCGCCGCCATGCGGCAGAACGCGGACACCGTGCACCGCGCCGGTCTCGTCGAACAGAAGCCGCTCGACCTGCGCGCCGGTCCACAGCTGCAGGTTCGGCCTGCCGAGCACCGGACGCAGGAACGCCTTGGTCGCGTTCCAGCGAATGCCGCCGCGCTGGTTGACGTCGAAGTAGCCGACGCCCTCGTTGTCGCCGCGGTTGAAGTCGGAGGTCGCCGGGATGCCCGCCTCGACGGCGGCGGCGGCGAAGGCGTCGAGCACGTCCCAGCGCAGTCGCTGCTTCTCGACCCGCCACTCGCCGCCTTGCCGGCGACCTTTCGGGTCGAAGCCGGGCGCCGCATGCGCGTCGTCGGCACCGCGATGGTGGTCTTCGTGCTTCAGAAAATGCGGCAGGCATTCGTTCCAGCTCCAGCCGGGATTGGCGCCGTGGCCGTCGCCGCGGCCCCAGCCGTCGTAGTCGCGCGCCTGGCCGCGCATGTAGATCATGCCGTTGATGCTCGAGCAGCCGCCGAGCACCTTGCCACGCGGGTAGCGCAGGCGCCTGCCGTTGAGGCCGGCCGACGGCTCGGTCGAGTAGAGCCAGTCGGTGCGCGGGTTGCCGATGCAGTAGAGGTAGCCGACCGGGATGTGGATCCAGACGTAGTCGTCGTGGCCGCCGGCCTCGATCAGCAGCACGCGCCGTGCCGGATCGGCGCTCAGGCGGTTGGCAAGCAGACAGCCGGCGGTGCCGCCGCCGCAGACGATCGCGTCCCAGGTCGGGGCGTCGGGATGCATTCTCAGCGCCCCGCGCTCAACAGGCCCGGGAAGAGCTGGCCCAGCCCCTCGGACATCACCTCGACGGCGAGCGCAGCGAGCAGCAGTCCCATCAGCCGGGTCATGACGTTGATGCCGGTCTTGCCGAGCAGCTTGGCGATGCGGCCGGAAAGCACGAAGGCGAACCACACCGCGACGCCGATGACGACGCCGTAGCCGACCAGGATCGCGATCTCCCACCAGCGGCGCGCCTGCTGGGCGTAGATCACCATCGTCGAGATCGTCGCCGGCCCGGTGAGCAGCGGGATCGTCAGCGGAACGATGGCGATCGAGTCGCCGGCGTCGACCTTGTCGCTGCCCTCGGCGATGTCCTCGCGGCGACTCTCGGCGGGCTGCGCGTTGAGCATCTGCAGCGACGAGATCAGCAGCAGCATGCCGCCACCGACCTGGAACGAGGCGAGCGAGATGCCGAAGAACTCGATGATGCGCAGGCCGGCGACGGCGCTGACCGCGATCACGGCGAACGCCGAGAAGGCGGCGACGTGCACCGTGCGCAGCCGCTGCGGCCGCGTGAAGCCCTCGGTGAAGTGGATGAAGAAGGGAATGACGCCGATCGGGTTGACGATGGCGAGCAGCGCGATCAAGGGCTTGAGCGTGTCCACGAGGACGGATTGTCGTCACCCGCGAGGCGCCGCAGGTAGGCCAGACCGGCGACCGCGCGCGGCCCGTACCAGGAGAGCAGTTCGCCGTCGATCGGCATCACCTTGGCGCTCGGGCACATCGCCTGCGCTTCGCGCAGGTGCGCCTCGCCGAACGCGAACGGCTCGGAGCTGAGGAGCACCCGCTCGACGTCGCCCAGCCAAGGTTCTCCGCCTTCGAGGGCCGGATAGCGCGCGGCTCCGGTCGGCCCGCCGCAGGCGGCTGGCAGTGTCAGCCAGCCGATGCGTGCGAGCATGCGCGAGATGTAGGTATCGCGCGCCACGGTCATCCATGGTGCGTGCCAGACGAGGTAGAGAACGCGCTCAACCGGCCGACCGTCGGCAACGGTTGCGGCGAGCGCGTCGAGGAGCGCGGCGCGCAGCGCGCCGGCGGCCTCCGGGACGCCGCCGACGCCGAGGAACGGAGCCGCGACGTCGTCGACCAGCGCGACGTTGTCCTCCGGTCCGAGCGGGTGCGTGACCATGACCTGCGGGGGGTCGGCCCAGGCGCGAATCGCATCGACCGTCTCGCGCCGGTTCTCGTCGACGTTGACGAGCACGTGCGTCGGCCGCAGCCGCTCGAGCTTGCGGAGGTTGACGGTCTTGGTCCCGCCGACCTTGGGTACGCGGTCCACGGTCTCGGCGGGATGGATGCACCAACCGGTTCGCGCGATCAGGAGGTCGCCCAGTCCGAGTTCGGCGACGAGTTCGGTCAGGCTGGGGACCAGGCTGGCGATGCGCGGCAGCGACTCTGATCGCACGCCACTCACGCCGAAAAGCAACAGAAGGGCAGACCGCTTGTCAACTTCGGGCCCAGTTCATTTATATTCGCAGGTCTCTGTCTGGAGGCAGGCCCTGGCGTGAATGGTTCACGTGGTGAAAACGCTCCATAGAACAGTCAGTAGAGTCGAAAGGGAGCTCCTCCGTGGGCAACAAACTGTACGTCGGCAATCTTTCCTACAGCATTCGCGATGAGGACCTGCAACAGGCATTCGCGCAATTCGGGACGGTCTCGTCCGCCAAGGTGATGATGGACCGGGACACCGGCCGCTCGAAGGGCTTCGGCTTCGTCGAGATGGGCAGCGACCCGGAGGCACAGGCGGCGATCAACGGCCTCAACGGCCAGCCCCTCGAGGGCCGTGCCATCGTCGTCAACGAGGCCCGGCCTCGTGAGGACCGCCCGGGTGGCGGCGGCGGTGGTGGCGGCTACCGCGGAGGCGGTGGTGGCGGATACGGCGGCGGTGGCAGCGGTGGCAGCGGTGGTGGCGGCTACGGCGGTGGCGGCAGCAGCGGCGGTGGCGGCAACTACGGCGGCGGCGGCGGTGGTCGCTCCGGCGGCGGCGGCGGTGGATACGGCGGTGGTGGTGGCGGCACGGGCGGCGGTGGCTACGGCGGCGGTGGCGGTGGCCGCTCCGGCGGCGGCGGCAGCAGCTACGGCGGTGGCGGCGGCAGCCGCTCCAGCGGCGGCGGCGGCGGAAGCCGCGGCGGCTACTGACCTCCCGGCCCGGAGGCTGGTGCAGATGCACCGGCCTTGCGACAAGGCGGCACGCTTCGGCTCGCCGCCTTTTTCACGCCCTCGTTTTGCAGATTGAGCCGCCGCTCACTCGCCTTGCCGACGCTTCCGTGGACGACCAGCCAGCAGGCGGTCGAACAGGGCATTCGGCACCATGCGCAGCAGCTTCGCGACGATGCCCATCTGCCACGGGATGACACGCCAGCTCGCACCGGCCTCGATCGCGTCGCATGCGCGCGCCGCGAACGCGTCGGCTTGCATCAGGAACGGCATCGGGTAGCGGTTGCGCTCGGTCAGCGGCGTGGCGATGTAGCCGGGCGCGATCGTCACCACGCGCACGCCGTGTGGTCGCAACTCGCCGCGCAGGCTCTCGCACCAGGCGATGACGGCGGCCTTGCTCGAACAGTAGGCGGCATGCCCGGGCATGCCGCGGATGCCGGCGACGCTGGCGATCCCGACCAGCGTTCCTGAGCGGCGCCCGCGCATCGGGGCCACGAACGGCTGGAAGGTGGCAGCCATGCCGAGGTTGTTGGTCTCCCAGGTCGCGCGCATGACGTCGAGATCGGCGAACTCGGCGGTGTCGACGCCTACCGACACGCCGGCATTCGCGACGACGACGTCCGGCAGACCCTGCGCGGCAATGCACGCCCGCCCGGCCGCGGTGATGGCGTCAATGTCGCGCACGTCGGCCGGGTAGACGGCGACGCGGTCGGCGGCGATGCCGTGCTCGCCGGCCCATCGCGCCACCTCCTCGCCGCGCCGCGCCACCAGCGCCAGCGCGTAGCCGCGCCGGTGCAGCTCCAGTGCCAGCGCCTGGCCGATGCCGCTGGAGGCGCCGGTGACGAAGGCGAGCGGCCGCGCATTCACCATCATGGCGAGGCCCGTCCGAGGCGCGCCGGCAGGGTCGCGCGGGTCCGGCCCTTCAGGTCGATGACGCGGGCCAGGTGGTCGTAGTCGAGTGCCGCCGCGCGGACCACGCTGCTGCCCTGCGTGACGACGACCGGCAGGTGGCTGCGCACCCGCTCGATGTTGCGAAACGCCTGGAAGAACTCGCTGCGGAACTCGATCTCGGCCGAGCCCGCCGATGCCGGACGGACGATGCGCGCGTCGCCCAGCAGCTGCACCTCGCTGCCGTCGCCGTTGGAGAGGGCCCGGTTCGCACTCGCCAGCGTGACCGCGCCCTTCTCGTCGACGGCTCGGATCCTGGCCTTGTCGATCTCGAGCGTGTCGTCGTCGGCGTAGTGGCGCAGCGTGTCGCCCTCGATCTGCGTCTTCAGCGAACCGGCGGCGTCGAAGCGCTGCACCGTGAATGCGGTCATCACGTAGTCGGCCTCGTGCCGCCGCTTCGCCACGGCCTTCGGCGCTTCCGGCGACGGCGCCGTCTGCACCAGCCACCAGGTGCCGGCGGCGAGCACCGCCATCATCGCCAGCGGCAGGTAGGCCGAGGCCAGGTCCAGCGAGCGCGCGTACCAGGGCGCCTGCGGCGCGACCGGCTCGGGGCCGGCGAACGAGAGGTCGACGTCGTCGTCGAGCGGGTCGAGCGTTGCGTAGGCCGAATCGGCCCGCGTGCGCTCACCGGCCGGCGCAACGGCGCCGATGGCGCCCTCGGCGCCGTCGTCAGGCTGCGCCATCCAGGGTGTCGTGCGTGCTGCGCAGCAGCCGCTCGTAGCGACCGGCGGCGATCAGCAGAAGGTCGCAGAACTCCCGCGCCGCGCCGTGGCCGGCGCTCGCCCGGGTGACGTGATCGGCGACGGCGAGTACCTCGGCGTGCGCCCCCGGAGGCGCGCAGGCGAACGCGGCCCGGCGCAGGATCGGCAGGTCGGGCCAGTCGTCGCCGATCGCGGCGACCCGCGACCACGGCAGGCCGAGCGCGGCGATCAACGGTTCGGCGGCGGCGAGCTTGTCGCCGGCGCCGTACGCGGCGTGCATGAGGCCGAGGTCAGCCACGCGGCGCCGCACCGCAGGCGAATCGCGGCCGGTCACGACGACGGGCGCGCTGCCGGCGCTGGCGCGCAGCTTCAGGCCGTGGCCATCGAGGGTGCTGAACGCCTTGACGGTCTCGCCGTCGGCGCCGATGTAGATGCGACCGTCGGTCAGGACGCCGTCGACATCGAAGATCGCTGCACCGATGCCTTCGCCCCCGCCCCGTGCAGCGAGCAGCAACTCCGGCGGAAACGAAAGGGCCGGGGCGGGT
>JBBSPY010000015.1:0-25586 GCA_038258415.1 Burkholderiales bacterium | reverse complement strand
TCTCGGGCTTCGCCTTCGGCCTGATCGCGACCTCGCTCTGGGCGTGGTCGATCGAGCCCCAGCTCGTCGTGCCGACGGTCATCTTCGGTTCGATCCTCGGCCAGCTGGTCTCGATCCAGAGCGTGCGTCGCAACATCCGCGCGGGCCGGGTCTGGCCGTTTCTCGCCGGCGGCCTGGTGGGCGTACCGATCGGCGCCGCGCTGCTCCCGCTCCTCGATGTCGACGTGTTCCGACTCGTCGTGGGCACGGTGCTGGTGGCGTACAGCTCGATCGTCCTGCTTGGCGCACGGCTACCCGACGTCAGCCGCAGCGGACGCACCGGCGACTTCGCGATGAGCATCGTGGCCGGCACGATGGGCGGCGCGAGCGCCCTCTCCGGTCCGCCGGTGACGCTCTGGTGCGCGATGCGCGGCTGGGGGAAGGACGACCAGCGCGCGACCTACCAGACCTTCTTCCTCGTCACCCACACCGCGACGATCGCCGTCTACATGGTCTCGGGTGTCCTGACCTGGCACTCCGTGAGCCTGTTCGGCCTCGTGGGCCCGCCGATCCTGGTGTCGTCGTGGATCGGGTCGCGTTGGTACCGCGGCATGTCAGGCGCGACGTTCACACGGTCGCTCTTCCTCGTCCTGCTCGTGTCAGGACTGACGCTCGTCGCGGCCTCGACGCACCGCTTCTTGCACGGCTGACGTTTCCCGCGGCGAGCGTCGGCTCTTGTCACACTCCGCGTCGTCGCGAGGCCGCTCTAGTACTTGAGCCACGTCCCTTCGACCTTCGATTGCGCGACACCGGGCTTTGCGTAGTCGCAGACACCACCGGCGAAGACGTTGGCCAGACGAACCTTCTCCGTCGCGGTGAAGACCGCTGGCAGGTAGTCGCTTTCCTCGACCGCCTTGAGCTGGCACTTGACGACGTCATCGGTGATCGGCTCGCCGGCCACCATGCGCGGCGGGATCGTCTTCGGGTAAAGCGTGTTGCACACGCCAGGGCCGGAGAGGGTGGCCGTCTCCTTGTACTGAACCGCGTCGGCCACGCCCCAGCAGGAGTCGACGGCCTCGGCGGGCTTCAGTCGCGCGACCTTGTCGGCGGTCGAGGGCGCCGGGTCGGACCCGATCGCATCGAGCCCGGTGGTCATCAGCGTCAGCCGCGCCAGGAACGTGTCGTTGGCAAGAACGGTGAGCACGGCCTGCTGGGCGGCGCCCAGCCCGAGCAACGGCGCCAGCCCGGGGTTCGGCAGCACCCAGATGACCTGGTTGTCGGCGCGACCGTTGGCCTTCAGCAACTGCTCGCGGATCTTGATGTCGTTGTAGATCGTGTGGATGTCGCCGGCCGGCTCGGCGTAGGCACGCAGATGCAGGATGGGCACCGTCGCCAGGCCGCCGCTGCCCGAGCCGAGACGCCCCTTGTCGTAGGAGAGCTTGAGCGCCAGCGGGTCGGCCGACGTGCGCCGTGCCACGATGTTGCCGTCGACGTCGAAGCCGCCGACGCCGGCGTTCACGTCCATGAACTGCGTCGTCGTGATCGTGCCGGCCTTCAGCGCGGCCAGCCCGTACTGAACGCCCACGTTGTCGAGTGGCCGACGTGCGGCTCCCGTGAGCGGGTCGCGGCCCAGCGTGTTGACGTTGATGTCGTAGACGGTGCAGCGCGCGCCCGTGGCATTGGTGACGGGGTCGTAGACCTTCGACTGGTCGAGCAGCCCGCAGGCCGGGTTGATCGAGCCGTTGGTGGCGAGCACGGCGTCGCCGTTGCCGGCGTCCCAGTTCGCGCACGTGCCCTTCAAGTGGCCCTCGAAGCCCTTGCGAACGGCGTCACTCGTGGGGTTGGCGATGAAGTAACGGTTGAGCAGGCGGCAGTCGGAGACGGCGAGCGCGGTGCTGAACACGTCGGGGAAGGCGGCGTCGGGCATGATGCCGTCGAGCACGCCCGGGTAGTTCTGCGCGATCAGCATCTGCTGGATCGCGCCGCCCGAACCACCCATGCCGACCATCCAGCGCGGCAGGCCGTAGTCCTTGGCGATGTGCTCGCGGATCATCATGGCCGTCTCGGCGGCGAGCACGTCGTTGACGTTGACCTTGTTGATGTTGAGCGTCGAGACCACATACGCGAAGCCACGCTTGAGGGCCTCGAAGTTCTGCACGTCGTTCGTCTTGACGGCGTCGGTGACGCTGTTGGATCCCTGGTTGTACTGAGCCGCCGTCGACTCGCCGAAGCGGAAGACAATGCGCCCGTTCCAGCCGGTGGCGTTGAGAACGCCGGCCGCGACCGGGTCGTCGAGCACGGCGATCCGGTAGATCGAGCGGTTGATCGTTCCCGATTCGACGCGAACGATGAACGGCACCGTGCGGCCGTCGATCGTGGTGACGGTCGTCAGGTCGGCGGGTCGCGGCGCGAGCGGATCGGCGAGCGGCAGGCGCGCTCCGGCGGCGGTGAAGTAGAACCAGTCGTAGCGCGTGGTCACCGAGCAGTCGGTGTCGATCGGCGCGCCGAGGCCCGACTGCGTCGTGCGGCACTCGAACGGCGTCAGGTGCGGGCCGGAGAACACCGGTCCGGTCAGCGGATGGTTCGTCACCTTCAGCTCCGCCCGGCGCGTGCCGCCCGTGAAATCGGCGACGAGCGTGGTGTCGCCGACGGCGAGGCCGGTGACGAGACCGCGCAGGTGCATGCCGTCGGCGCTCGTTGCGAGCACCGAGGTGACGTCGGTGCCGTTCGCGCTCAGCTTGACGCCGGATGCCGCGACCCCGGCCGGGAGGGCGACGTCGACGAGGGCGCTGCCGCCGGTCACCGTATCGGGCCTGCTCGACAGCACGCTGACGGTCAGCGCTGCGGGGGGCGGCGGGTTGTTCGAGTCGTTGTCGTTGGAACCGCTTCCGCCGCACGCAGCGAGCAGGAGGCTCAGCGCCATCATGGCGACCTGGGCAGTCGATCGAACGACCTGTCGGCCTGATTGGGCAACACGCATGGGGTCTCCTCCGGTGCTTGTGGTTCGAAGACGTGCGGCTCGGACGCCGGGTCTGGCCACACATCGAGCGAAAACAAGGATATCGCCACGGCGCGCCGCTTTGCACTTCGCGCGGTCCAGACAAACCCGGGCTCGACTTCCCGTGCGTCTTGGCGCATCGGGGCGAGGCCCCGCGTTGATCACGCTGGTAGGCCGTGTTGGGATCGAACCAACGACCAAAGGATTATGAGTCCGTGCGTTGTCCCTGCTTGTAGCCTGCAATGTCAACCAAATCAATAGCTTATGAAGTGGTCAGCCTGCATTGGCTTGGCTCTATCCTGCATTGCCGTTGTCACTTCGTTGACACCCTTATCGGCAGCCATCGGCCCCGTGTTGGCCTTTCCAACGGCCCGCTAGGAAAGTCTGCGCGCGATCTCGCGCCTGAGCGTCTCGTTCTTGCTGAGTTCGTCCATCTTGGGCATCAGCTCCTCGCCCCATTCCTCGAGCGTCTGGGGCGTCTCCAAGGGCTTGCTGTCGGTGGGCGACGCCGGCAACGCCTTCGCGCTCGGCTCGCTCGAGCTCGGCGACGACTCGCTGGTGGATTTGCTCACGATTGCCCTCTGATCCCAGTAGAGAAAGATTGTCCCACCCGACGAGCTGCTTGCGTGCCACAGGGTTTCGCGCGTCGTACACGATGAGTCGCACCTTGTCGCCAAACGCCTCTCGAACGGCAGCGAGCCCATCAGGCAATCCGCCCTGGATGTTGGCCATCGTTTCGATTGGCGCGCCGCGGCCTAACTCGTCGAAGCGCTTGAACGTGCTGCGAAGCGCGTACTCGGGCCGCAGATGCACGACGGCAATGGTGGGCTCGACGCCGGCGTCAATCACCTGCTGTAGCTTCGGGAACGTGCTTTCCGGTCGCCACATCTGGCCTTCGAAGACGAGCTTGACGTCCGACGCCATTCGTCCTTGCACGAGGATGCTCGTCGTCTTGCTCGCGCCTGAAATTCTCGTCAGAAGCATGGCCCGCCGCGTCGGCGTCGCCGTCGGCACGCTGATGCACTGGGGTCGCTGGTGTGCGGCCCGCGGCGACATCGCGCAGGCGGCGGCGCTGCTTCGCTTCGTCATCGACCATCCGGCCGTCGAAGGTCCCGACCGCGCCGTCGCCGAGCGCTCGCTCGCCGCCCTGGCAAAGGCGCTCGACACCGATGCCCGGTCCGCGGCCGACGCGCAAGCCAGGCAGACGACGGTCGAGGAGCTCAGCGCAGCGCTCGTCGAGGCAGCGGCCAGCGCATAGCCAAGGCGGCGCGTACTGCCTCGAAACGGTCTCGAAACGGCCGCCGGCCTACCTTGGATGCCGAGGCATTCAGGAACTGCGCCATGGCCGAGCCCGAGCTGTTCATCGTCAGAGTCTGGTCAGCGGCCGCCGGCGACTTTCGCGCCTCGGTGAGACGGGTCGACGAGGAAGAGACGCGTCATTTCTCGCGGCCTGAAGACGTCACGCGCTGTCTGATCACCGGTGCGCAGCGGCCCGACCGGTCGCTGCCAGACGCCGGGAGCGTGCGGCCATGACGGCAAGGCACGGATTCGGAGCGACACGGCAAGGGCACGCCGAGCGCCTGCTAGGACTGCGCCGGGTCGGGAGCGCGCGGCCTGACTTCTTCCATGTGCCGGGCCAGGTAAGCCAGCAGATGGCGCCGCTTGGCGACGCCACGGTGGCCGTCGACCGCTTCGTCGAGCGGAAACCACTCGGGCTGCTGCTCGGCGACGTGGGCGAAGATCGAGCGCCAGCGCGTCTTGATCGTGTGCGGCGAGAGATGGAGCCCGGTCGCGCAGGCGTCGTCGTCGTGGTTGCGCAGCGCCAGCAGCAGCAGATCCTGCTCGGCCAGGGTGAAGCGGAAGCGCGGAACGCGATCGCTGAAGAACAGCATCGTCGCCAGCGCCGCCGGCATGCGGCGCGCCCGCTCGCGCGTCATGCCGGTGAGGTAGCTGCGGCAATCGGGGGCCAGCAGCCGGCCGTCGCGCCTGGTGTGGCGATGGAACACCGTGACGCCGATGCTGCGTACCATCAGGTAGAGATCACGGCCGAAGCACTCGCGCAGCCCCATGCGCAGCTTCCAGCCATCGAGCCAGAGCCCGCCCGACTCGAGCAGCATCGGTGCCCAGCGCAGTGCCCGCGGCAGCGTCCAGTCGACGTGGGCGAACGCGAAGTCGAGGCCGACCCCGTTGACGCCGCCGTCGCGATTGGCCAGCGCCGCCTGCTCGCGCGTGAGGATGACGCTGCGGCCGCTGCGTTCGGCCTCGATGATCTGGCGCGCCACGCCGGGCTGGCCGCCGGTGCCGATGAGGCCGTCGGCGAACGCATCGACGACCCACACGCCGGAAGCGACTCCCTGGATCCGCTCGGCCTCGGGCATCGCGTCGTCGATGAAGACGTGCATCTCGAGCCGGCGCGCGACCAGCAGCTCGCGCCACAGCGCGGGGAGACGCTCCAGCGTCGCCGCATCGTGGATGCCGCGGCCGCCGGCGCGCATCAACTCGTGGGCACGCGGCAGATCGGCAAGCGTGGCGAGTCGGGTGTGCAGCGTCATGAAGGCGCGTTCGCGTTGGGTCGATCGTGCCGGATTTCTACCCTTTTAGGGTGCTGCGCCGAGGGCGCCGGGATTCCTAGCATGGCCGCGGCCGGCAGTGCAGCCGCGCCGCCGACGAAGACGGCGGCCCGCTTCCTCGCTCGTTCGGCGTACCGATGACCATGCATCTCTCGAACAACCGGATCCGTCCCCCGTGCCTGAGCGGCGTCGTCGCCCGGCCGCGGCTGTTCGACGAGATCGACGCCCTGCGCGGCAGCGGGTGCCGGCTGGTCTGGCTCTCGGGCGCGCCGGGCAGCGGCAAGACCTCGCTGGCGGCAGGCTACGTCGAACACTGCCATGCCCGCGTGGTGTGGCTGCGCACCGAGGCGACCGACGCCGATCCGGCCACGCTGTTCGGCCACCTCGCGGCGGCCACCCGGCACGCCGGCGGCGTCGACGACCTGCGCCTGCCCGCGATCGCGCCGCTCCACCTGAGCGACGCGGCGCGTTACGGCCGGCTCTTCTTTCGCGCCGTCTTCGAAGCGATCGCCGATCCATGCATCATCGTCTTCGACGACGCCCACGCCTTCACCGCCGGCGCCGCGGGGCAGCAGATCGTCGAGGTCCTCGTCGAGGAGCTCCCCGAAGGTTGGCTCGTGCTCGCCGCTGCCCGCCACCCGGCCCCCGACGCCCTTGCCCGGCATCGCGTCAACGGCACCGCTGGCGAGATCGGCGGCTCGGCGCTGGCCTTCACCATCGAGGAGACGCGCGAGCTGTTGGGGGCGCACCGAGGCCGGCCCGGCGACGCCGAAGCGCTGCACGCCAGCACGGGGGGCTGGGCCGCGGCCCTCGCCCTGCGCGCCCGACCGCGGCTCGCTGCCGCCCCGGGGGCCTGCGAACGCGATGCCGACCGCCAACTCGCCGCCTACCTCGACAGCGAGGTCTTCGAGTTGTTGGCCGAGGAGGATCGGCGCGGCCTGCTCGCACTCGCCTGGCTGCCCGTCGTCAGGCGAGGCTGGCCGGCCAGGCTCGGTGTGGCGCCGAGCGCCGAGCGCGCATTCGAGTCGATGGCCGGCAACGGCATCCTGGTGCAGACCTGGGGCGGCGAAGGCGACGACGTCGAGTACCGGTTTCACCCGCTGTTCGCAGACTTCCTGCGCGAGCGTTCGCGCTCGGCGTGCACCGGCACGCAGAAGCTCGCGCAGCAGCGAGCGGCGGTCGCGCTGCTGGAGTCCTCCGACATGCCCGAGGCAGCGCTCGAGCTCGCCCTCGAAACGCAAGCATGGTCGACCGCCTGCGAGCTCGTCGCCCGACTCGCTCCGCAGGCGCTGGCGGCGGCGCGCCAGCGCACGGTCGTCGCCTGGGCCGATGCGATCCCCGAACACCATCGCAGCCCCTGGCTGCGGTTCTGGCTCGGCCAGGCGCAGATGGTCGGCAACCCGGCGCGCGGGCGCGAGAACGTGCGCAAGGCGTACGAAGCGTTCAGCCAGCATCCGGATCCGGCGCCGCGCTACCAGGCGCTGGCGGCCATCCTCTCGACCTACTCGTTCGAGTACTCGACGCTGGCGCCGATGTCGCGCTGGCTGGCCGAGTTCCACACGCTCGGGATGGAGTACGAGGCGCTGACCGACGATCACGTCAAGGCGGTCGCTGCCGTCGGCGTCTGGAGCGGCCTGTGCATCCGCGAGCCGCAGCATCCCGATCTCGCGCTGTGGGAGTCGCGGATGCAGGCCATGCTCGCGCTCGACGTCGACCCGAACGTGAAGCTGCGCGGCGCGATGCTGCTCGCCAAGCACCACTGGTACACCGGCCAGCACCCACGCATCTGGTCGCTCCCCGAGCAGGTCGCGGGTGAGCTCGACAAACCGGGCGTCCTCCCCGACAGCCGGCTCGCCTGGCATCTCCTGCAGATCTACGACGCCTGGGCACGCGCCGACCTGCCCGCCGGCGGACGAGCCGCCGACGCGGCGCTCGAGCTGGCGCAGCGCAGCGGCATCCGGGTGATCGACTGCCACCTGACGCTGCACGCCGCCTGTTTCGCCCTGGTGCGCGGCGATGCCGACGCCGATCGGCTGATCGATCGCGCCGCTGCGATGCACAAGCCGGCGCGTCGCATCGAAACCTGGCACCTGTTCGCATGCCGGACCTGGCAGGCGCTGCTCGACCGGAAGTTCACGCGGGCGATCGAGCACGCGGCGATCACCCTCGACGCGGCCGAGCCGATCGGACCACCGCCGCAGTGCACGGCGCTGGTCGGCATGTGCTACGCCATGCTCGGCGTCGGCGACGCGCAGGCGCTGGCGCCGCGCCTGCAACGGCTGCGCCAGCTGGCCGAGTCATCCTGCAATCCCTTCGGCGTGTTCCATGCCCGGCTGATCGAGGCGCGCAAGGCCCAGCTCGCCGGCCGTGTCGACGAGTGCCACGCGCGCCTGCGCGAAGGCTTCGCGATCGGCCGCGAGCAGCATCTTCACGGCTTCGTCTTCGCGCTGCCGGAGGTGCTCTCGCACCTGTGCGGCGAAGCGCTCACGGCCGGCATCGAGCCGGCGTATGCGCGCGAGCTGATCCGCCGCCAGCAGTTGCGGCCGCCTCCGTCACCATCGCTGCGCGACGCCTGGCCGTGGCGACTGCGCATCCACACGCTCGGCCGCTTCGTGGTGCACCACGACGACCGCCCGATCGCTTCGACCGGCAAGGCGCAGAAGAAGACCCTCGAGCTGCTGAAGGCGCTGCTCGCGTTCGGCGGCTGCGAGGTCGACGCGTCCGAGCTGGCGGACCGGCTCTGGCCGGCCAGCGACGGCGACGCCGCGCGCAGCGCGCTCGACATGAGCGTGCACCGCCTGCGCAAGCTGCTCGGCCACGACGATGCCCTGGTGATGCACGACGGCAAGCTGAGCATCAACGGCGACGTCTGCTGGGTCGACGTGTGGGCCTTCGAGCGCGGCCTGGAAGCCTCGCCTTCCTGCGAGAGCGTGATCGCGCTCTACCGCGGCGCTTTCCTGGCCAACGAGAGCGAGCAGCCCTGGCTGCTGCCGGCACGCGAGCGCTGGCGCCAGCGCTACCTGCGCGCCGTGCTGGAGCTCGGCGAGAAGGCTGAAGCGAAGGGCCGGTGGGACGAAGCCGTCGCGATCTACGAACGCGGCCTCGAGCACGACGGCCTGGCCGAGGCCCTCTACCGTCGCCTCATGCTGTGCCACCTGCAGCGCAGCGACCACGCGGCCACCGTCCAGACCTACCGGCGCTGCTACGACCTGCTCTCCGTCATGCTCGGTGTGCGGCCCTCGCCGGCGACCGAGACGGTCTATCGGAGCCTGCCGCGGCCCGACCTGTCGCGACGCGACCCGAGCCTGCCGCGCGCCGGCGAACGCTGGCTCCAGTAGGGCGCCAGTAACAGGCCCTGGATTGGCTATAACGGCTGAACCACCAAGCGAACGCCCAGGGCGGTACATACACGATTGACCGTGTCGAAGCGCGGCGCGCTGCCGGGCCGCAAGGCCTTGTATAGAGCTTCCCTCGTGATGCCTGCGGCCTTGGCGATGTCGGTCATGCCACGCGCGCGGGCAATGTCACCGAGCGCGGCGGAAAGCAATCCCGCGTCGTTGGCCTGCAGGATGTCGGTCAAGTAGGCGGCGATTGCCTCGTCGCTGTCGAGGTATGGGGCAGCATCGAATGCCGGCAGCTCGTCAACCTTGATTCGCGTGCTCATCTTCGTTTCCTTTCTCAGTCCAGCAAAGCGGCCAGCACCTTCGCGCGCCTGATGTCGTTCTTCTGCGTGCGCTTGGATCCGCCAGCCAGCAGGACGACAAGCGTGGCCACCACGCCGTGTGAAGTAGACGCGCCATCCGGCCCCGATATGGATGCGAAGCTCGAAGACGCCGTCGCCGACCGGTTCCATGTCGCCGAGCAGACCTCGTTCAAGCCGCTTGATCCGAGAGACCACGACGCCACGAATCGAAGCGTCTGCCAATTGATCCAGCCAAGAGCTGAACTCAGGAAGTGCTTTGACGCTGAACACGTCGAAATGTAATCGAACGATTACACACTGTCAAGTCTGCCGTCAGCTACACACCGCGGCCACGCCGGCGCGGCAGGAGCCGAGGCAATCCGTTAGCGATCCGTTGGCCGAGGGTGCCGACACTGCCTCGACATGATCCCGCCGGGCCACCAGGAGGCGCGCGACGGCGTGCGGATCACAAGGGTCCCCATGATCGCGCAGGCGAACGACGAAAACGAGCCGGAGATGCGCCGCCTCAAGGCGCAGCACCGGGCGCTCTGGGAGAGCGGCGACTACGGCTATTTCTCCAGGTTCCTGGAGGGCGGCGCGATCGAGATCGTGAGCCGGCTCGACATCGCGCCAGGGACCAGGCTGCTCGCCGTGGGGTGCGGCGCCGGGCAGGTGGCCGTCGCGGCTGCCCAGGCCGGTGCGCGCGTGACCGGAATCGACATCGCATCGAACCTGATCGCGCAGGCACGCTGCCGTGCCGAGGCCGAGCAGCTCGATGTCCGCTTCGTCGAGGGCGACGTCGAGGCGCTGCCCTGCGGTGACGGCGCGTTCGACCTCGTCGTGAGCATCTCGGGCGCGATGTTCGCGCCGCGGCCCGAACGTGCGGCGGCCGAGATGCTTCGCGCCTGCCGCGCGGGAGGGCGCGTCCTGATGGCGAGCTGGACGCCCGATGGAATCTTCGGCCGGACGTTCCGCGTGATGGCAACGCATGCGCCGCCGCGGCCCGACGTGCCGTCGCCCTTCGAGTGGGGCGATCCCGCCGTCGCTCGCGAGCGCTTCGGCGCACGACTCGAAGGCTTCAGAGCGACACGGCGCAGCCACCCGCTGAACTTCCCGTTTCCGCCCGCGGCAACGGTCGCCTTCCTTGCCGAGTACTTCGGACCGACCCGGCGCGCCTTCGCCGTCGCCGGTGCAGCCGGCGAGACGGCGCTGCGGGCCGACCTCGAGCAACTGTGGACCCGCCACAACCGTGCCCGCGACGGCTGCACATCGGTTTCCTGCGAGTACCTCGAAGTCAGCGGCATCCGCGCCGACGACGGCAAATCGCCGATCCGTTAGGCATCGGTTAGCCGGCCGCTTCGACACTGCCATCCGCACTCCGTAGAGCCATGCCGCAGTACCCATCGACCTCAACCGCCTTCGGAGCAGCCCACATGTCGAACACGAGACAACCCGCTGCACCCGCAGTCGCAGGCAAGCGCCTCGCCATCGTCGTCGGCGCGTTGATGCTCGTGCTGTTCGCCGCCGACGCGAGCGCGCAATCGCGCGCCGTCATCGTCAACGGCCAGCGCCTGAGCGACGCGCAGGTCATGGCGCTGGCGCGCAGGAACTGCTCGGACATTCCCGACGGCGCGTACTGGCTGAACACGCGCACCGGCGCCTGGGGCTATGCAGGCAGCGCGCAGGTCCAGGGATTTCTCGGCGATGCATGCCGATCGCAATCCAGCGGCGCCGCCGGTCAGGCCGGCCGTTACGGGCCCTTCGGGACGCTCAGGCGTGCCAATGAGATCGCCAACGGCTACCGGGCCCAGGGTTTTCGCGCCGTCGCATTCCACAACGGGAACGGCTACTGGGTCGACGTGCGTCGTTGACGCCTGCCCGTCGCTCCCCGCCCAAGCACCGCAGACCGTCGACCAGGCACGACCAGGAGTCGAACATGACCAAGTCATTACGGGACGGTGTTCTCGCCCATGCCAAAGCGGTCGCGATGTCGCTCGTGGCCGCTTCGCTGGTGGCGGCTTGCGGTGGCGGCGGCAGCGGGCCAGCGCCAGCGCCTTCGACGATCGGCGCCGCCGGCGGCAGCGTCTCCGGACCGAACGGCGCGCAGGTCGTCGTTCCCGCCGGCGCACTCGCCGTGGACACAGCGATCGCCATCGAGCAGTCGAGCGCCGGCAGCCCGGCGCTTCCGGCCGGGCTCACGACCTACGGCGCGATGTTCGCCTTCACGCCGCACGGCACCGCCTTCGCCACGCCGGTGACGGTCACGGTGCCGTTCTCGGCCTCCTCGGTACCCGCAGGCGCGACGCCGGTGCTCTACAAGACGAACGCCGCGGGGGCATGGGAACAGGTCGCGGGCGCGACCTTGAATGCGGGAACGATGACCGCGCAGGTAACGAGCTTTTCCTGGCTGATCGGCGGCAACTCGCCGCCGCAGATCACGGTGCGGCCGGTCGACGTCGCGGTGGTCGAGCCCGCCGCCGCGAGCTTCACCGTCTCGGCGCTCGGCGCGCCGCCCTTTTTCTATCAATGGCAGCGCAGCGACGACGGCGGCATGACCTTCGTCGCCATCGCCGGCGCGACCGGCACCTCGTACACCACCGGAGCGACGACGGTGGCCGCCGACAACGACGATCGCTATCGCGTGCTCGTCTCGAACATCGAAGGCGTCACGACGAGCAGCGCCGCGCGACTGACTGTCACCGCGACCGTGGTCGTGCCGACGATCACGGGGCAGCCGCAGAGCGTGTCCGTTGCAACCGGCGGCAACGCCAGCTTCAGCGTCGTCGCGACCGGCAGCAACCTCGTCTATCAGTGGCAGAAGAACGGCGCGCCGATCGCCGGCCAGACGAACGCGAGCCTGACGATAGGCAACGCCCAGCCGGCCGACGCGGTGAGCTACACAGTCGTCGTCAGCAACCTCGTCGCCGGCAGCGCCGTCAACAGCGTCACCAGCAACGCCGCGACGCTGACGCTGACCGCGCCCGCCGCCGGCACCTGGCAGCAGCTCGGCGGCGCGCTCGACGTCGGACCCGCCGGCAGCGCTGGCCGTGATCTGTTCGCCGCCGTGGCACTCGACCTGGCCGGCAACCCGGTGGTGGCGTGGAAAGGGCGCATCGTCGGCCCGGGCACGAGCACCAACGTGCTGCATGTCAAGCGCTGGGACGGCACCGCCTGGGTTCAGCTCGGCGGCAACCTGCTGCTCGACAGCGCCCGCAACGGCGGCAGTTACTCGACCCCGTCGATCGACATCGAGCCGACGACGGGCCAGCCGGTGGTCGCATGGTCGGAGCAGAGCTCCAGGACCTCGACGGCCGGCGCACTGGGCGCCTTCGACGTGATCGTCAAGCGCTGGAACGGCAGCGCGTGGCAGCAACTGGGTGCCGCCTTGAACGTCGATGCCAACGCCGGCGCGGTCTATCCGAAGCTGCGCGCCAGCAACTTCGGCTCGCTGATGGTGGCCTGGTGGGAAACGCCGAACTTCACGGCCGCGAAATTCTGGACCGGCACGGACTGGATCACCTTCGGCGCGCAGGGCCTCGTCTCGACGCAGCCGACCGGTTCGCAGGACTTGTTCCAGACCGCGTTGACCGTCGACGGCAGCGGCAATTCGTTCGTGGTCTTCGGTGCTCCCACCGGACCCCTCGCAGCCCAGGGCTCCGGCAACGGCTGGGCCTTGCTCGGCAACGGCTCGCCGCGCTCGACGTCGGCAGCAGCCTATGCCTGGAGCGTGGCCAACGATGCGCTCGGACGGCCGATGGTGCTGCTGCTGACGCGCGATGTGCAATCGACCGCGGCGGACGCGACGGCGGTCTATGTGCGCCGCCTGGAGAACGGCACCTGGCGCGACTTCGGCCCGCCGCTGTTGACGGCCGACCGCAACACCGTGCCCTCGACGATCGCCATCTCGGTCCCCTACGACACCTCGAACCCGATCATCGCGATCGGCAGCGGCGGCGCGGGCGGCGTGCCGCCAGGCCCGTTCGTGCAGACTTTTGCGACGTGGGACGGCGCGGCCTGGCAAGCGTTCGCGCCGAACCTCGACGACCCGTGCCTGCTCGCCGTGCGCGCGAACCCGGCCACGCCGATCAGCGCAGCACCGGTCGCCGCCTGCGTTCGATCGGCCGGCGACGAAGACATCGTCGTCTATCGGCTCGCGCCGTGAACGCCCATCCCACCTGCTCAGCCCCGCTGGTAGCGAAATCATGAAACCTCAGAGCATCGTGCCGTTTTCTCGCTGCCGTCGCGCCATCGTCGGAGCCGGCGTGATCGCCGCGAGCGCCTGTGCGCTCCTGGCCGGATGCGACGAAAGCCCCAACCCCGGTAGTGGGTCCACCGGAACCCCTACGCAATCCGTCGTCGTCGTGCGGCCACGGGTGGCGATGCTGAACGCGACGACCGCTGTGATCTCGTACTACCAGGACGACCCGAGCGCTCCGAAAGAGCAGTGGACCTTGCGCTACGAGTTGTCCACGAGCGCCACGGAGCTGGTTGCCCGCAGCAACGCCAACATATTCCTTCCCGCCTTTCACCTGAGCGCCACGGGGAACGGAGTCGGCATTCATGTCACGCCGAGGAGCGGCGACAACACCACCCAAGGCTGCGCGATACGGACGATCGGGCCCATCGCCTGCACCACGCTGGCAGACAAGGCGATGGGCGACTTGGCGGTAGTCGCACCGCTCGGGGGCGGACAGGCCATCGCGCTCTACGGAAACGACGCGTCGGTGATGGAGAGCAGCTTCAACCCGCTCGATTCGAGCTGGAGCGCGAGCAGGTCCGGGCCTGCATTGCCGCGTCTTGCCGGGGTAGACGCTCGCCGGACCGTGGCACGCTGGGTCGACGGCTCGGTGTTTCTGGTGCTCACATCACTCGAAAATGACGTCTACGGCATGTTCGCCATGCAATACGAGCCGCAGCAAGGCACTTGGCAAAACGCGTCAGTGCTGGAATCAGGACTCCGGCCAACCGACCCCCAGGTCGTGCTGCACCCAGCGTCGCCGACAAAATCGCCGCTCGCCGTTTGGACGGACCCGAACCTAGGACCGGGAGGACAACCGCACGGAATCAACTTCGCCGTCTGGAATAGCGCCACGGGATGGAGCACTCCCGCGCCGATCCCGGGCTCCCTTCGAGCACGCAATTCCGCGACCGCAGCCATGTGGCTCAATGGCGACGCGATCGTGGTCTGGCAGCGGGACGACAAGATTGTCGGCGTGCGACGGGTCAGCGGCACGTGGCAAGCCCCCGAGACGATCGGGAATAGCGACGGCTCCGACGATCGGATCGAACTGGCCGTCGACGACCAGGGCAATGCGGTGGCGATGTGGTCGTGCCGCGGAGCGGACTGCGCGGACTTGCGCTCCGCCAACTACATCGCCGGTGCGGGTTGGCAGGCCGAATCGGTTGTCGGCCCGCTCGCGAAATCCGCGACCCACGACAACTTCAGCCTGGCGATGGATCCGGGTGGCCGCGCGGTCGCGGTCTGGGCGCGTCCGGCGGGCGGCGCCGATCCCGGCTCGCGGCTCGCGATCGCCGAAGTCGGACCGCAGGCGTTCGCGCTGACGGCGCAGCGCTACACGTTCGGGGGCGACAGCCTGCCCCTCACCTTGCGAATCGCCAACCCGCCGTCCCAGGCAACGACGATCTCGCTCTCGACGACTCTGCCGGGCGGCTCGATCTCGCTGCCGACGTCGATTGCGCTCGCGGCGAACCAGGGCGAAGTCACGGTCGATGTCCCGACCAGCACGGTGGCGACTTTCTCCGACGGTGTGGTCGTCGCGACCTACGGCAACGCCAGCGTCAGCCGCGCCGTGACGCTGATGCCCGAGCCGTCGGGCGTGATGGCGGACGTTGCCCCGGCGGTCGTGCCCGGCGGCACCTCGGCCACGCTGTCGCTCGCTGTCACGCCGGTCTATCCGGTGCCACTGACCATCGCGCTCAGCTCGGACAACGCCGTCGCTCCGGTTCCGGCGCAGGTCACGACCGGCTCGACCAGCCTGGCCGCCGTGCCGATCGCGACGATGATGACGGTGGCCGCCCAGACCGCGACGTTCACCGCGCAGTTCCGCGGCCGCACCGGCACCGCCTCCTTGCGCGTCGATCCGACGCCTGTGGGCCAGTCTGTGCTGACGGTCGCGGTGCCGCTCGGCCATGGCAGCGTCTCCAGTAGCCCGGCCGGCGTCACTGCCTGCACGGTCAGTTGCTCGACGTCCTTCACGGTCGGCACGCCGGTGACGCTGACGCCGTCCGCCGCACCGGGCTTTCGATTCCTGGCCTGGGAGGGGCACCCCGATTGCAGCGACGGCATGGTGACGATGACCACCGCGCGCAACTGCAGCGCCATCTTCACGCCGGTGCCGGCCGGGTTCGCTGGCGGCAGCGGCTGGACGACGCTCGCGCGAGGCGACGTGAGCTTTCAGCACCCGGCGCCGGTGATGGCTCTGGATCGCGCCAATCCGGTGGTCGCGTTCGTGCTGAAGCAGACGGCCACGTCGGTCTCACAGCTGGTCGTGCGACGCATCGAAGGCAACGCCTTCCCGATCCTCGGCGACAACGGGTCGAACCTGAACGTGAGCGCATCGGCACCCGTTCCCCTCGATGCTTCGGAGCCGGCGATCGTCGCGACCGATGCCGGGCTGCCCTACGTGGCCTGGATCGAAAGCTCGGGTGCGCAGCAGAACGTCTACGTCGCCAGGCTGGCGTTCGGCGGCGGCACGCCGGTGTGGACGCTCGTCGGCGGTGCCGCGCCGCTCAACTACGTCGCCGGCAGTCGTGCCTCCAGCCCGTCGCTCTCGCTGGACAACGAGCTGCGGCCGATGGTCGCGTGGATCGAGGACGGCGCCGTCAAGTTCAAGCGCTTCGACGGAACGGCGTGGATCCAGGCGGTCGGCGGCGAGGGCCCCGCCTCGGCCGGTGCCGATCGCGTGCGGCTGTCGAGCCTGGAAGGCAGCGTGCCTTCGATCGCGTGGACGCAGGGAGCCAGCCTCGGCCGGGCGCTCAAGGTGGTGCGCGACTTCAACTTCACGCCGCTCGGCACGCAGGTGAACCCGGCCGGCACGAACACGCTGGTCGAGTTCGCCGTCCTCGGCGAGGCCGCCACCGCTTTTGTCGTATGGGGCGACACCAGGGTCGTCCAGGGTTCCCTGGCGACCAGCATTCGCACGCAAAGCTGGGATGTGGCAACGCGGGCGTGGCGCGACCTGACGAGCTTTCCGCTCGTCAACCTCAACCCCGACACCCTCGTCGGCCTCGCGATGTCGCGCACTCGGCTCGACGTGGCGTATGCGTTCAGCAGCGTCACGACCGACCGCAGCTACCTGCACGTGGGGAACTACGCGTCCGGAGCCTTCACGTTCGTCGCAATCGACTACAGCGGCACGCGCGCGCAAGACATCGGGCCGATCCAGTTCGATGCCTTCAACAGCGCTTCACCCATCGCGGTCGTGGTCGAGCGTCTGCCAGGCAACGTGACGTACGACTTCAACCTCGTGCAGTACTTGCCGTGAGCACGGGCAAGGCTGCTGGGTGGACGCGCGTCGCCGAGGTTGCGAGGAGTCGATCATGACCAGCTCATTTCGAAGCCCGTGCGTGAGCGGGATGTGGCTTTGTGCACTGGTGGTCGTCGCGCTGGCGGGATGCGGCGGTGGCGGAGACAGCGGCGGATCGTCGCCACCTGCGGTCACGAGCGTCACCCGGACGATCGTCGCGACTGCCGGCGGCACCATCGACGGACCCGGTGGCACGACGCTGACGATCCCGCCGAATGCGCTCGCCGCCGACACCGCGATCACGATCGCGCTCGACGGCGCGGGCGCACCTGCTTTGCCCGCCGTGCTGACGCCGGCCGACTTGCCGATGATCGCCCTGCTGCCGCACGGCACCACCTTCGGCGTGCCGGTGACGCTGTCGCTGCCGGTAACGGCCGGCGCCGCGGTTGTCGTCGCGAAGACGAACCCCCAACGCGACGGCTGGGAAGTGGTGCCGTCGACGACGACAGCGGATCGCGTGGTGGTCGCCCTGACGAGCTTTTCGAACATCTCCAGGGCGCGTGTTTGCGCGCACCCACCCACCACGCCCACGTGCAGTGGCGATCCGCCGCCCGAAATCATCGGCGAGCCGCGCGACAGCCCTCAGCTCGGCGAGGGAGCCTTCTGGATCTTTCGTGTCGACGTCGTCGCGGCTGCGCCCTACACCTTCCGCTGGATGCGCAACGGCTTCGGTCTGGCAAACGAGACCAACCAGGACATCCTCATCAACCCGCTGAAGTTCAGCGATGACGGCGATCTCTACAGCGTCGTCGTCACCGACCGTTTCGGCCGCAGCGTGACCAGCCGCGCCGCCCTGCTCAAGGTGGCCGCCGCGCCGCCGGTCATCACCAACGACCCGAACGACGCGCAGGTGGTCGAGGGGCAGACCGCCGTCTTCGTCGCCGCCTCGACGTCGTCGATCGCCCAGACGCTGGCGTGGAAGCGCTGCAACGCCAGCGAAGTCTGCACGGGCAGCCCGACGACGTGGCAGGACACGGGATTCCGGGGCCCCGTGCAGCCCGTTCCCAACGCCGCCCGCTCCCAGGACGACGGCGCGCGCTTCGCGCTCTGCGCCAGCAACGCGGCCGGAACGACGTGCAGCCGCAGCGCGACACTGACGGTGTTGGCGCTGCCGGTGCCGCCGCAAGTCGTCACGCCGCCGCAGGCCGTGACCACCGCGGCCGGGACGAGCGCGAGCTTCACGGTCGTCGCGACCGGCGGCGCGCTGAGCTTCGACTGGCAAGGCAGCCACGATGGCGTCAACTTCGCGCCCGAGCCGCGCTGCACCGACAGCGCGACCTGCACCCTGTCGACGGTCACCCTCGGCGACGACGGGCTGCTGCTGCGGGTTCGCGTCTTCAACCCGGCCGGCTCGGCATTGAGCTCGCCACTGGCGGCGCTGACCGTGCGCCTGGTCTCCGGCGTGGCCGTGGCGCGTGTCGCCGGAACCACGCAAGCCTCGATCGGCCTGCGTGCCGACGGGCGCCTGGTCGAGTGGGGTGGCCCGACCGGAACCGTGGCGAACACGACGCCGGTCGTCCACCAGGCCGTCGACAGCGTGGCGACGCTCGCCGCCGGCAACACGCACTCGCTGGCGATCCGCAGCAACGGCAACCTGTTCGCCTGGGGCGACAACTCGAGCGGTCAGCTCGGCGACGGCACGACCCGCAGCGCGGGCAGCCCGCAGCCGGTGCCCGGCCTGGCGCCGGTTCGCAGCGTCGCTGCCGGTATCGGCGCGCCGAGCGTGGCGGCCACCGACGAGTCGCGCTATTCGGTCGCCGTCGACGCTGCGAACGGACTGGTGTTCGCCTGGGGCACCAACCTGTCGGGCCAGCTCGGCGACGGCACCACGTTCCAACGCCTGCAGCCGGTCGCGGTCGGACGCATCTCGGGGGTGACCGGCGTCGCCGCCGGCGGCGGCCATGTGCTGGCGCGGCGCAGCGACGGCTCGCTCTGGGCCTGGGGTCGCAACACCTCCGGCCAGCTCGGCACCGGCAACACAACGGCAAGCGTGCAGCCCATCCCGGTGCCGTTGGCCGACATCGTCGCCGTGGCGGCGGGCAACGAGTTCTCGGTCGCCCTGCGCAGCGACGGCGTGGTGCTCACGTGGGGAAACAACGCCTTCGGCAAGCTCGGCGACGGCTCGCCCGGCAACCGCAGCGTGCCGGCGCCGATCACGCTGCCGGCACCGGCGATCGCCATCGCTGCCGGGGTCGATCATGCGCTGGCCTTGCTCCTCGACGGTCGGGTCTACGCCTGGGGCCGAAACAATCTCGGGCAAACGGGCACCGGCAGCCTCGCCGGAGCGGTCGCGACGCCGCAGCGCGTGGTCGGGCCCCTGCCGGCCGACATCGTCGCCATCGGCAGCGGCGCCTTCCATTCGCTCGCGCTCGATCGCAACGGCAACGTCTGGGCCTGGGGCTCGAACAGCACGCACCAGCTGCTCGACGGCACGCCGCTCGACCGATTCACGCCGGTGCAGGTGCAGGGCGTCAACCTCAACTGAGCCGGCGCACGCGCGGCGGCAGCAAAGGAATCAGCATGAACCGGTCGACTTCAACGATGCGCGGCGGCTTCGCATTCCTGTCCAGCGCCGCCATGGCCCTGGTCATGGTGGCCTGCGGTGGCGGCGACGACGCACCGGCCGCTGCCATGATCGGTGCCGCCGGCGGCACCGTGACGGGCGCGAACGGCGCACAGGTGGTCGTACCGCCGAACGCGCTCGCCGCGCCGACCGCCATCGCGGTCGATGCCTCGAGCGCCGGCAGCCCGGCGCTTCCGGCCGGACTCACGACCTACGGCGCGATGATCGCCTTCACGCCGCACGGCACCGCCTTCGCCACGCCGGTGACGGTCACGGTGTCGTTCTCGGCCTCCTCGGTACCGGCGGGCGCGACGCCGGTGCTCTACAAGACGAACGCCGCGGGCGCCTGGGAGCAGGTCGCCGGCGCGACCTTGAATGCGGGAACGATGACGGCGCAGGTGACGAGCTTTTCCTGGTTCATCGTCGGCAACGTGCCGCCGCAGATCACGGGGCAGCCGGCCGACGTCGCGGTGGTCGAGCCCGCCACCGCGAGCTTCACCGTCTCGGCGCTCGGCGCGCCGCCCTTTTTCTATCAATGGCAGCGCAGCGACGACGGCGGCGCGACCTTCACCGCCATCGTCGGCGCGACATCGAACTCGTACACCACCGGAGCGACCTCGGTCGCGGTGGACAACGGCGACCGCTACCGCGTCATCGTCTCGAACATCGAAGGCGCCTCGACGAGCACCGCGGCCTTGCTGACGGTGACGACGACGGTCACGCCACCGACGATCACGACGCAACCGCAGAGCGTGACCGTCGCGACAGGCGCCAACGCCAGCTTCAGCGTCGTCGCCACCGGAACCAACCTCGTCTACCAATGGCAGAAGAACGGCGCGGCCATCGCCGGGCAGACGAACGCGAGCCTGAACCTCACGAACGTGCAGGCGGCCGATGCAGCGAGCTACACCGTCGTCGTCAGCAACCTCGTCAACGGCAACGCCGTCAACAGCGTCACCAGCAGCGTCGCAACGCTGACCGTCGGCGCTGCGCCGCCGCCTGCAGGCCTCGCCCGCATCGCCGCGGGAGACGACTTCTCGATGGCCCGCAAGGCCAACGGCGATGTCTACACCTGGGGGTCCGACGCCATCGGCGCGCTCGGCGCCGGCAACGGCAACCAGTCGCGAAACGTCGCCGCGCTGGCATTGACAAACAACATCGCCAGCGTCGCCGCAGGCTCCGCGCACGCGCTGGCGACCCGCGGCACCGGCGATATCCGCGGCTGGGGCTACAACGGTTCCGGGCAGCTCGGCGACAACTCGTACACGTCGCGCGAATCGCCGGCCGGCGGCCTGTTCGGTCCGGGTGCCTCGACGCCGTTCGAAGACGCGGTCGAGGTCTGCGGCGGCGAGCTGCACTCGCTGGTCCGCCGCGCGAACGGAACCGTTTATGCGATGGGCTACAACATGGAAGGCCAGCTCGGCGACGGCACCAACTCGGCCGTCGGCCGTACGGTCGCCTTGCCGGTTCCCGGCATCACGACGGCCATCGCGATCGCCTGCCGTGGCCGTCACTCGCTGGCGCTGCTGGCCGACGGGACGGTGCGCGCCTGGGGCGGCAACGGAGATGGGCAACTCGGCGACGGCACGACGACCAATCGCAACGTGCCCGTGACGGTGGCCGGCCTCAGCGGCGTCATCGCCATCGCCGCCGGCGGCAAGCATTCGCTGGCGTTGCGCAACGACGGCAGCGTCTGGGCCTGGGGCAGCAGCAACAACGGCAAGCTCGGCGACGGCAACCTCGTCGATCATCCGACGCCCACCGCGACGCTGCTGACGAGCCAGATCACCGCCATCGCCGCCGGTGGCGAAAACTCGCTTGCCCTGCGCGCCGACGGCATCGTGCTGTCATGGGGCATCAACGAAACCGGCCAGCTCGGCAGCGGCATGTCGATACCTGGTTTCAGGGCGACACCGGCGCCGGTCGTGAACCTGAGCGGCGTGGTCGCGATCGCGTTTGGTACCGGTCTCGGGCACGGCCTGGCCGTCAAGAGCGACGGCACCGTCTGGTCGTGGGGCTACAACAGCGCCGGGCAACTCGGCAACGGCAACACCGGGACGTCGTCGAACACGCCGGTGCAGGTGACGGGGCTGAACCTCAATTGAGGCCCGGAAGCTGCGGACGCCGCCGTCTGACGACCACGTCGAGAACGAATCCGCTTGCGCAGCCGCGCGGCTTTCCCTCTAGGAGACTCTCATGCAACCCCTTCATCGCGCTTTCGTCGTCGCGGTCTCGATGGCCGCCGGTGTTCTGCTGTTCGCCTGTGGTGGAACCGGAGACGGCCGCGACGAATCCGGACCGGCGACCGGCTTCGGCTCCGGCTCGGGCGGCAAGCCGGCGCCGCCCGGCGGCTTTACCTTGCCGCTGCCGGTGATCGTCAGGCAACCCCAATCGGCCACGATCGGTCTGGGCACCCACAGCGGTGCGAACTTCTCGGTCGCGGCGACGGCGCCGCATGGCGTCGTGATCACCGGCTACCGGTGGCGCAAGAACGGCGCCACCGTGCAGACCAGCACCTCGTCGAGCTACGTGATCCCGACCGTCCAGGCGGGGCCGCCTGCGAGCATCGACGTCGAGGTCCTGAGCACGAATGGCAGTGTCTTCGGCGACACGGCGACGCTGACCGTGGTCAGCAACGCGTGGGCACCGGTCGGCGGGCGGCCGCTGTCGTCCGACCCCGCGTCCCAGCAACCGGCGCTGTCGCTCTGCGACGGCATGACCGTCGCATGGATCCAGGCCGGCGAAGCACTTGATCCCTTTCCGATCACTCGGAGCGGAACGCCTTATTTCGGCGCGTAAGCGGCAAACGCTGCGCGATGCCCCAAAAGGAAAGCTGCCTTGCGCCAGCCGACAACTGCGTTGACACTTGGTTGACACTTTGCCACAGCGAAACGAATAGAGTAGGCGTAACTTATTGATTTTACTGGTAGGCCGTGTTGGGATCGAACCAACGACCAAAGGATTATGAGTCCTCTGCTCTGACCAACTGAGCTAACGGCCCGAGCCGTGGATTGTAGAAAGGCAGCGCATCGACGCCAGCGCTTCGACCGACCGCTGCACGACCGACGCCACCGGCACATCGATCTCGACCGCCCGCACGTCGGCCTCGTCGGGACCGGGCGCCTCGAGCGCGTCGAGTTGACTGTGCAGCAACGACGCCGGCATGTAGTGGCCGAGTCGCCCGGCCAGGCGCCCGGCAATGAGGTCGCGGCCGCCGCGGAGGAAGACGAACCGCACGCCCGGCCCGCGCGAACGGATGCGATCGCGATAGGCTCGCTTGAGCGCCGAGCACGCGATGACGGCGCCCTTTCCGTTCTTCGCCGCCGCGACGAGGCGCGCGCCGATGCGGTCGAGCCAGGGCCAGCGGTCATCGTCGTCGAGCGCGACACCGGCGCGCATCTTCACGACCGCGGCGTCGCCGTGCAGATCGTCGCCATCGATCCATTCCATGCCGAGCCGCTGCGCGAGCGCGACACCGACCGCCGACTTGCCGCTGCCGGAGACGCCCATCACGATCACGCCCGGGCAAGGGTCGGCGACGTCGACGGCGCTCACCTCGCCGTCACTTCGCGCTCAGCGCGTTCCCCACCAGCCGCGACGTGATGTCGACGATCTGCACCATGCGGCTGTAGGCCATGCGCGTCGGCCCGATGACGCCGAGCGTGCCGACGATCTGGCCGTCGACCTCGTAGGGCGCGGACACGACCGAGAGCTCCTCGAACGGCACGATGCGGCTCTCGCCGCCGATGTAGATGCGGATTCCCTCGGCGCGGCTCGACACGTCGAGCAGGCGCATCAGCTCGGTCTTCTTCTCGAACAGGTCGAACAGCTTGCGCAGGCTCCCCATGTCGGCCGAGAAGTCCTGGACCGCGAGAAGGTTGCGCTCGCCCGCGACGACGACCTGGTCGTGGCTCTCGGCCATCGCGTCGGTCGACGCCTGCACGGCGGCGTTCATCAGCGCCGAGATCTCGCCGCGCAGCGCATCGACCTCGTTCTTCAGTCGCGCACGCACCGCCTCCAGCGTGAGCCCGGCGTAGTTCGCGGTGAGGTGGTGGCTCGCCTCCTGCAGCTGCGCGGTGGTGTAGTCGTGTGCGGTGAAGATGACGCGGTTCTGCACGTCGCCGTCGGGCGCGACGATGATGACCAGCACCCGACGCTCCGACAGGCGCATGAACTCGATGTGGTGGAACACGCTCGCCTTCTTGGGCGCCGTGATCACGCCGACGAAGCTCGACAGGCTCGACAGCAGCTGCGCCGCATTGGCGATCACGCGCTGCGGCTGGTCGGCCGAGAGCGTCGCCTCGAAGGGCGGCGTGGCGTCCCGGGCGCCGCCGCCCGGCGGCTGCGCGGTGAGCATCGTGTCGACGAAGAGACGGTAGCCGCGCGCCGTCGGGATGCGACCCGAACTGGTGTGCGGACTGGCGATCAGGCCGAGCTCTTCCAGGTCGGCCATGACGTTGCGGATGGTCGCCGGCGACAGCTCGAGGCCGCTGGCGCGAGAGAGCGTGCGCGAGCCGACCGGCTGGCCGCCTTCGATGTAGCGTTCGACCAGGGTCTTCAGGAGGGTCTTGGCGCGCTCGTCGAGCATCGTGGCGAAGTGTCGGCGAAAGGGGTTTCACCGTGGTGGGAAAGGCATTCTCGCGCCCTGCGAAAACGGGCCCCTGTGGTGTAATCCCGCGCATGTCGGCACGCTTTGGGCACGCCGCCCTGGTCGGCCGGTTCCACGCGAGCGGCATTCGCGACGAGCTGCTCGCCATCGGCCGCTTTCTCTCCTCGCGCGGCCTTTCGGTCACGCTGGAAGCCGAGACTGCGCGGCACACCGGCATCGACGCGTGGCCCGCGCTCGGCGCCGACGCGCTCGGCGAGGCCTGCGACCTCGCCGTCGTCGTCGGCGGCGACGGCACCATGCTCGGCATCGCCCGCCAGCTCGCGCGCCATGGCACGCCGCTCGTCGGCATCAACCAGGGGCGGCTCGGCTTCATCACCGACATCGCGCTCGACGAGGTCGAGACCGCGCTCGGCCAACTCCTCGACGGGGAATACGTGGAGGAGCATCGCGCCATGCTCGAAGGCGACGTGCACCGGGACGGCGAGGCGCTGTTCGCGAGCATCGCCATGAACGACGTGATCGTGAGCCGCGGCGCGACCGCCGGCATGGTCGAGCTGCGCATCGAGATCGACGGCGAGTTCGTCGCCAACCTGCGTGCCGACGGCCTCATCGTCGGTTCGCCGACGGGATCGACGGCGTATGCGCTGTCGGCCGGCGGGCCCATCCTGCACCCCGGGATCGCCTGCTGGGCGCTGGTGCCGATTGCGCCGCACGACCTCTCGAACCGGCCGATCGTCGTTCCCGACAGTGGCGAGATCAGCATCGAGATCGTCGCCGGCAAGGATGCGAGCGTGAACTTCGACATGCAGTCGTTCACCAGCCTCAACCACGGCGACCGCATCCGCGTGCGCCGCTCGCCGCACCGCGTGCGCTTCCTGCATCCACTCGCGTGGAGCTACTACGCGACGCTGCGCAGCAAGCTGCACTGGGCGTCGGGGTCGGGTTCGGGTCACTGACGCAATCGCGCCGTGCTGACCCACCTCTCGGTGCGCGACTTCGTCATCGTTGACGCGCTCGACCTCGATCTCGGCCCGGGCCTGACCGTGCTCACCGGCGAGACCGGCGCCGGCAAGTCCATCCTCGTCGACGCGCTGCAGCTCGCGCTCGGCGGCCGGGGCGATGCCGGCGCCATCCGCGACGGCGCCGCGCGCGCCGAAGTCGCCGCCGGCTTCGACGCGCCGGCCGCGCTCGCCGGCTGGCTCGACGAGCACGGCTTCGCACCGCGCACGGGTCGAGACGAGAGCGAAGACACGGGCGCGGGCGCGACGCTGCTCCTGCGCCGTACCGTCGACTCGCAGGGGAAGAGCCGGGCCTGGATCAACGGTTCGCCGGCGACGGTGTCGCAACTGCGCGAGGTGGCCGACGCGCTCGTCGACATCCACGGCCAGCACGCGTGGCAGAGCCTCACGCGGGCCGCCGCCGTCCGCGACATCGTCGACGCGTATGCGGGTGTCGACACGGCGCCGCTGGCTGCAGCATGGGCAGCGTGGCGAAACGCGTCGGATGTGCTCGCATCGGCACGCGGCCGCCAGGGCGACCTGGACCGCGAACGCGAACGCCTCGCCTGGCAGCTCGCCGACGTCGACAAGCTGGCACCGCGCGAAGGCGAATGGGCCGAACTCGATGCCGAGCACCAGC
>JBBSPY010000014.1:0-25879 GCA_038258415.1 Burkholderiales bacterium | reverse complement strand
GTGGCCATCACCGTCAAGCTGATCAACCCGATCGCCATGGAAGAGGGCCTGCGCTTCGCCATCCGCGAAGGCGGCAGAACCGTCGGCGCAGGCGTCGTCGCCAAAATCCTCGAATAAGGAAGTTCAGCAGGGGCGTAGCTCAATTGGCAGAGCGCTGGTCTCCAAAACCAGAGGTTGGGGGTTCGATGCCCTCCGCCCCTGCCACGCAAGACGGAACATGGCCACGAAGATGACGACGCAGACCGCCCCGGCGGTCGAAACGGTGACCTCACCCGCCGACAAGGCGAAGCTCGCGTTCGCGGGTCTGTTGCTGGTCGGCTCGGTGGTCGCGTTCTACGCCCTGGCGCAGCGCGACACCTGGATCCGCGTCGTCGCCCTGATCGTCCTGATGATCGCGGCGGCAGCGGTTTTCTTCACCTCCGAACCCGGCAAGCAGCTCATCGCCTACGGCGGTGACTCGATCCGCGAGGTGAAGAAGGTCGTCTGGCCGACGCGCAAGGAGGCCATGCAGATGACCGGCTACGTGTTCGCCTTCGTCGTCGTCATGGCGTTGTTTCTCTGGCTCACCGACAAGACGCTCGAGTGGGTTTTCTACGATCTCGTTCTCGGCTGGAAGCGCTGATGAAGACGGCTGAAAAACATGCACCGGTGGGCGAAGACCCCGTGACGCCGGAAACCGTCGCGCCGCAGGGCAACAAGCGCTGGTACGTCGTCCACGCCTACTCCGGCATGGAGAAGGCGGTCGAGCGCAACCTGCGCGAGCGGATCGACCGCTCGGAGATGAAGGACAAGTTCGGCCGCATCCTCGTCCCGATGGAGGAGGTCGTCGAGCTGAAGAACGGCAAGAAGTCCGTCAGCACGCGTCGCTTCTTCCCGGGCTACGTGCTGGTCGAGATGGAGATGGGCGACGACAGCTGGCACCTCGTGAAGCACACCAGCAAGGTGACCGGATTCGTCGGCGGGGCGAAGACCCGCCCGTCGCCGATCTCCGAGGCCGAGGTGCTGAAGATCGTCTCGCAGATGCAGGAAGGCGTGGAGAAGCCGCGTCCCAAGGTGCTGTGGGAGGTTGGAGAGCTCGTGCGCATCAAGGAAGGTCCGTTCACCGATTTCAACGGCACGGTCGAGGACGTCAACTACGACAAGTCCAAGGTTCGCGTCGCGGTCACCATCTTCGGCAGGGCGACCCCTGTGGAGCTCGACTTCGCGCAGGTCGAGAAAGCTTGATTCATCAACACGAGGAGCTGCGCGGACTCCGGTTCGCGGGCGCTTGAACTCGTAAGGAGAGCCAGGAATGGCAAAGAAAGTCGTCGGCTACATCAAGCTGCAGGTCCCGGCAGGCAAGGCGAACCCCTCGCCGCCGATCGGTCCGGCGCTTGGCCAGCGCGGGCTCAACATCATGGAGTTCTGCAAGGCGTTCAACGCCCAGACCCAGAGCATGGAGCCCGGGCTCGTCCTGCCGGTCGTGATCACGGCCTACGCAGACAAGTCGTTCACCTTCATCCTGAAGACGCCGCCTGCCACGGTGCTGATCAAGAAGGCGCTCAAGCTCGAGAAGGGCTCCGCCCGGCCGCACCTCGACAAGGTCGGCAAGCTGACCCGCGCCCAGGTCGAAGAGATCGCCAAGGCGAAGCAGAAGGACCTGACCGGCGCCGACCTCGAGGCCGCCGTCAGGACCATCGCGGGCACGGCCCGCTCGATGGGCATCACGGTGGAGGCTGCGTAGCACCATGGCCACCAACACCAATCCCAGGCTCACCAAGCGCCAGAAGACGGTCGCTGGCAAGGTCGACTCGACCAAGCTCTACCCGCTCGAAGGCGCCGTCAAGCTCGTCCAGGAGTGTGCGACCGCGAAGTTCGACGAGTCGATCGACGTCGCCGTGCAACTCGGCATCGACGCGAAGAAGTCCGACCAGGTCGTTCGCGGCGCCGTCGTGCTGCCTGCTGGCACCGGCAAGACCAAGCGCGTTGCCGTCTTCGCGCAGGGCGCGAAGGCCGACGAGGCCAAGGCCGCCGGCGCCGACATCGTCGGCATGGACGACCTCGCCGCCGAGATCAAGGGCGGCAAGATGGACTTCGACGTCGTCATCGCCTCGCCCGACACGATGCGCGTCGTCGGTCAGCTCGGCCAGATCCTCGGGCCCCGAGGGCTGATGCCGAACCCGAAGGTCGGCACCGTCACGGCCGACGTCGCGCAGGCGGTCAGGAACGCCAAGGCCGGCCAGGTGCAGTTCCGGGTCGACAAGGCGGGCATCGTCCACGCGACGATCGGCCGCCGTTCGTTCGAGTCCGACAAGCTCATCGCCAACCTGCGCGCGCTGATCGAGGCGCTGAACAAGGCCAAGCCGGCAACGAGCAAGGGCGTCTATCTGAGGAAGATCGCGGTGTCATCGACGATGGGCGTGGGCGCCCGGGTCGACATCGCGACGATCAACGCCGAGGCGCAGGCCGCCTAGGCCAAGGATGGTGGGCCGGGCGCTGCGAAGGCGCCCGGGCCATCGAAGACCGCTGGTGCCGCGTCGCTCCGCAAGGGCGGCACGGCTTAATGGCCAGCGCAGATGGCGGCTCGCAAGGGTCGCGCTCACTCAAAGGAAAGGAGGGACTCTTGAGTCTCACACGCAACGAGAAGGAAGCGGTGACGGCGGACGTGGCGGCCCAGGTGGCCCGTTCGCAGACGCTGGCGCTGGCCGAGTACCGCGGCATGACGGTCGAGCACCTGAACGCACTGCGCAAGACGGCACGCGAGAAGGGTGTCTATCTGCACGTGCTGAAGAACACGCTCGCCCGCCGTGCCGTCGCCGGCACGCCGTTCGAGGTGGCGTCGGCCGGCATGGTCGGTCCGCTGATCTACGGGTTCTCGGAAGACGCGGTCGCCGCGGCGAAGGTGCTCGCCGACTTCGCCAAGACCAACGACAAGCTGGTCATCAAGGGCGGTGCCTACGCCGGCAAGATGCTCGACGCCAAGGGCGTGACGTCGCTGGCGTCGATCCCCACCAAGGAAGTCCTGCTGTCGCAACTGCTCGGCCTCATGCAGTCGCCCGTCTCGCGCATCGCGCGGGTGCTGGCGATGGTCGCCGAGAAGCGCGGCATCGGCGCCGACGCGGCGCCCGCCGCCGAAGTCGCCGAACCCGCAGCCGCCTGACGCCGGCCACCCCGGAATCACACCCTCACATCTGAACTGGAAATCATCATCATGGCATTCGACAAGGACGCATTCCTCTCCGCTCTCGACACGATGTCGGTCATGGAGCTCAACGAACTGGTCAAGGCGATCGAAGAGAAGTTCGGCGTCTCGGCCGCGGCGATGTCCGCTCCGAGCGGCGCCGGCGGTGGCGGCGGCGCTGCGGCTCCGGTGGCCGAGGAGCAGACTGAATTCACGCTGCATCTGACGGAGATCGGCGGCAACAAGGTTTCCGTCATCAAGGCGGTTCGCGAGTTGACGGGCCTGGGCCTGAAGGAGGCCAAGGACCTCGTCGACGGCGCGCCGAAGCCCGTCAAGGAAGCGATGTCCAAGGCCGACGCGGAAGCAGGCAAGAAGAAGCTGGAAGACGCTGGCGGCAAGGCCGAGCTCAAGTAAACACGTCTTCCATCAGGTGCGTCGAAGGGCGAATGGCCCTTCGAGAGCACCTGAAAGCATCCCGCGTCACAATGCTGGGTTCTTTCAGGTGTTCTTCTTGAAAGTTTCTTGATCCGACTGCAAGGAACGGGTTTGGTCGGGCCTCGGTGCAATGCCGGGGTTGTCCGCCAGCGGCAGGTAGCGGCCTGCCACCAACCTTCGGGTATCTCACCCGGCACACAGTCGCCTTCTGCGGACGGGCCTTGGCCAGCCACGTCTGTCTGAACGGAGAGTTCATGGCGCAGCAAGCAATCCCCTACAGCTTCACCGAAAAGAAGCGCATTCGCAAGAGCTTCGGCAAGCGTGAGGCCGTCCTCGACGTGCCCTATCTGCTGACGATGCAGAAGGACTCGTACGTCGCTTTCCTGCAGAAAGACGTTCCACCGCAGAAGCGCAAGCCCGAAGGCTTGCAGGCTGCATTCCTCTCCGCGTTCCCGATCACGTCGCACAACGGGTACGTCGAGATGAAGTTCATCGAGTTCAACATGGCCAAGCCCACGTTCGACACGCGGGAGTGCCAGCAACGCGGCCTCACGTATGCCGCCGCGGTTCGCGCCAAGCTGCAGATGATCATCTACGACCGCGAGTCGCCGCAGAAGGACACGGTCAAGGAGATCAAGGAGCAGGAGGTCTACATGGGCGAGGTGCCCCTGATGACCGACTACGGCTCGTTCATCGTCAACGGCACGGAGCGCGTGATCGTCTCGCAGCTGCACCGTTCGCCCGGCGTCTTCTTCGAGCACGACAAGGGCAAGACCCACTCGAGCGGCAAGCTGCTGTTCTCGGCGCGGATCATTCCGTACCGCGGCTCCTGGCTCGACTTCGAGTTCGACCCGAAGGACATCCTCTACTTCCGCGTCGACCGCCGCCGCAAGATGCCGGTGACGATCCTGCTCAAGGCGATCGGCCTGAACAACGAGGCGATCCTCGCCAACTTCTTCGTCTTCGACAACTTCCGCCTGATGGATTCGGGCGCACAGCTCGAGTTCGTTGCCGACCGCCTGCGCGGCGAAATCGCCCGCTTCGACATCACCGACAAGAGCGGAAACGTCGTCGTCGAGAAGGACAAGCGGATCACCGCTCGACACGTGCGCTCCATCGAATCGTCCGAAACCAAGTTCATTTCGGTTCCGGAGGACTATCTTGTCGGTCGCACCCTGGCGCGCAACGTGGTCGACCCCGACAGCGGCGAGATCCTCGCCAAGGCCAACGACGAGTTGACCGAGGCGGTTCTGAAGACCCTGCGCACGGCAGGCGTGAAGGAAGTCCCGGCGCTCTACACCAACGAGCTCGACGAAGGCGCCTACATCTCGCAGACGCTCGCCACCGACGAGACGGCAGACCAGCTCTCGGCACGCGTCGCCATCTATCGCATGATGCGGCCCGGCGAGCCGCCGACCGAAGACGCGGTCGAGGCGCTGTTCCACCGCCTCTTCTACTCGGCCGACACGTACGACCTGTCGCGCGTGGGACGCATGAAGTTCAACGCCCGCGTCGGGCGCGACGCGCCCGAAGGCTCGATGACGCTGTCGAACGAGGACATCCTCGACGTCGTCAAGATCCTCGTCGAGCTGCGCAACGGCCGCGGCGAGGTCGACGACATCGACCACCTCGGCAACCGCCGCGTGCGCTGCGTCGGCGAGCTGGCCGAGAATCAGTACCGCTCGGGCCTCGCCCGGATCGAGAAGGCCGTCAAGGAGCGTCTCGGCCAGGCCGAGACCGAAGCCCTGATGCCGCATGACCTGATCAACTCGAAGCCGATCTCGGCGGCGCTGAAGGAGTTCTTCGGTGCTTCGCAGTTGAGCCAGTTCATGGACCAGACGAACCCGCTCTCCGAGATCACGCACAAGCGGCGCGTCTCGGCCCTCGGCCCGGGCGGCCTGACGCGCGAACGCGCCGGCTTCGAGGTGCGCGACGTGCACCCGACGCACTACGGCCGGGTCTGCCCGATCGAGACGCCGGAAGGTCCGAACATCGGCCTGATCAACTCGCTGGCCCTCTACGCGCAGCTCAACGAATACGGCTTCCTCGAGACGCCGTATCGCCGCGTCGCCGACGGCAAGGTCAGCGACAAGATCGATTACCTGTCTGCCATCGAGGAAGGCAAGTACGTCATCGCCCAGGCGAGCGCCACGCTCGACGAGGACGGGAAACTGATCGATGAGCTCGTCTCGGCGCGCGACAACGGCGAGTCCGTGCTGACCTCCGCCGACCGGATCCAGTACATGGACGTCGCGCCGACGCAGATCGTGTCGGTGGCCGCATCGCTCGTGCCGTTCCTCGAGCACGACGACGCCAACCGCGCGCTGATGGGCGCCAACATGCAGCGCCAGGCCGTGCCGACGCTGCGCCCGGAGAAGGCGTTCGTGGGCACCGGCGTCGAGCGCGTCGCCGCGAAGGACTCGGGCACAGTCGTCGCCGCGAAGCGCGGCGGCATCGTCGACTACGTCGACACGAACCGCATCGTCATCCGCGTCAACGACAAGGAAACGGTGTCGGGCGAGGTCGGCGTCGACATCTACAACCTCATCAAGTACCAGCGCTCGAACCAGAACACCAACATCCACCAGCGCCCGATCGTCAAGCGCGGCGACGTGGTTTCGTCGGAGGACATCATCGCCGACGGCGCCTCGACCGACATCGGCGAGCTCGCGCTCGGGCAGAACATGCTGGTCGCGTTCATGCCCTGGAACGGCTACAACTTCGAGGACTCGATCCTCATCAGCGAGCGCGTCATTTCCGACGACCGCTACACCTCGATCCACATCGAGGACCTGGTGGTCATGGCGCGCGACACCAAGCTCGGCGCCGAGGAGATCACCCGCGACATCCCGAACCTGGCGGAGAACCAGCTCGCTCGTCTCGACGAGTCGGGCATCGTCTACGTCGGTGCGGAAGTGAACCCGGGCGACACGCTGGTCGGCAAGGTCACGCCCAAGGGCGAGACGACGCTGACGCCGGAAGAGAAGCTGCTGCGCGCGATCTTCGGCGAGAAGGCGAGCGACGTGAAGGACACGTCGCTGCGCGTCAGCCAGGGCACCAACGGCACGGTCATCGACGTGCAGGTCTTCACCCGTGAAGGCATCGTGCGCGACAAGCGCGCCCAGCAGATCATCGACGACGAGCTGAAGCGCTACCGCCTCGACCTGAACGACCAGCTGCGCATCGTCGAGGCCGACGCGTTCGACCGGATCGCCAAGCTGCTGACGGGAAAGCCCGCCAACGGCGGCCCGAACAAGATCGCCAAGGGCACGACGATCGACAAGGACTACCTCGCTTCGGTCGAGAAGTACCACTGGTTCGACATCCGGCCGGCCGACGAGGACCTCGCCAACCAGCTCGAGTCGATCAAGAACTCGCTCGAGCAGACGCGACACAGCTTCGACCTCGCCTTCGAGGAGAAGAAGAAGAAGCTGACGCAGGGCGACGAGCTGCCCGCGGGCGTGCTCAAGATGGTCAAGGTCTACCTGGCCGTCAAGCGCCGGCTGCAGCCGGGCGACAAGATGGCCGGCCGTCACGGCAACAAGGGCGTCGTCTCGAAGGTCGTGCCGGTGGAAGACATGCCGTACATGGCCGACGGCACCCCGTGCGACATCGTGCTCAACCCGCTCGGCGTGCCGAGCCGGATGAACGTCGGCCAGGTGCTCGAAGTGCACCTCGGCTGGGCCGCCAAGGGCATCGGCCACCGCATCGGCGACATGCTGCAGAAGGAAGCCAAGGTGGCCGAGCTGCGCAAGTTCCTCGACGAGCTCTACAACAAGTCGGGTGGCAAGACCGAGAAGCTCGACCACCTCTCCGACGACGAAGTCCGCGAGATGGCCGAGAACCTCCAGACCGGCGTGCCGTTCGCGACGCCGGTGTTCGACGGCGCCGCCGAGGAAGAGATCCGGGCGATGCTCAAGCTCGCTTATCCGGCGGACGTGGCCAAGGAGAAGGGCCTGACGGCGACGCGCACCCAGGCGACGCTGCACGACGGCCGGACCGGCGACCCCTTCGAGCGGCCGGTGACCATCGGCTACATGCACGTGCTCAAGCTGCACCACCTGGTCGACGACAAGATGCACGCGCGCTCCACTGGCCCGTACAGCCTGGTCACGCAGCAGCCGCTCGGCGGCAAGGCGCAGTTCGGCGGCCAGCGCTTCGGCGAGATGGAGGTCTGGGCCCTCGAGGCCTATGGCGCCGCCTACGTGCTGCAGGAGATGCTCACCGTCAAGTCCGACGACGTGAACGGCCGCACCAAGGTGTACGAGTCGATCGTCAAGGGCGAACACGCCATCGAAGCCGGCATGCCGGAATCGTTCAATGTCCTGGTCAAGGAAATCAGATCCTTGGGCATCGACATGGAACTCGAACGCAACTAAGAAGGAAAGAGAAAACCATGAAGGGACTACTCGACCTTTTCAAGCAGTTCACGCCCGATGAACACTTCGACGCGATCAAGATCGGGCTGGCCAGCCCGGAGAAGATCCGTTCGTGGTCGTTCGGCGAGGTGAAGAAGCCGGAAACGATCAACTATCGGACGTTCAAGCCGGAACGCGATGGCCTCTTCTGCGCCAAGATCTTCGGGCCGATCAAGGACTACGAGTGCCTGTGCGGCAAGTACAAGCGCCTGAAGCACCGCGGCGTGATCTGCGAGAAGTGCGGCGTCGAAGTCACGCAGACCAAGGTGCGCCGCGAGCGCATGGGTCACATCGACCTCGCGGCGCCGTGCGCGCACATCTGGTTCCTCAAGTCGCTGCCGTCGCGCCTGGGCCTCGTGCTCGACATGACGCTGCGCGACATCGAGCGCGTGCTGTACTTCGAGGCGTACGTGGTCGTCGACCCGGGCATGACGCCGCTGAAGAAGTTCTCGATCATGAGCGAGGACGACTTCGACGCGAAGCGCACCGAGTACGGTGACGAGTTCGTCGCGCTGATGGGCGCCGAGGGCGTGCACAAGCTGCTGGCCGAGATCGACCTCGATGTCGAGATCGAGAAACTGCGCGGCGACATGACCGGCTCCGAGCTCAAGGTCAAGAAGAACTCGAAGCGGCTGAAGGTGATGGAAGCCTTCAAGAAGAGCGGCATCAAGCCGCAGTGGATGGTGATGGAGGTGATGCCGGTCCTCCCGCCGGACCTTCGCCCGCTGGTTCCGCTCGACGGGGGCCGCTTCGCGACCTCAGACCTGAACGACCTCTATCGCCGCGTCATCAACCGCAACAACCGCCTGGCTCGCCTGCTCGAGCTGAAGGCGCCGGAGATCATCGTCCGCAACGAGAAGCGGATGCTCCAGGAAGCGGTCGATTCGCTGCTCGACAACGGCCGTCGCGGCAAGGCGATGACGGGTGCCAACAAGCGTGCCCTCAAGTCGCTCGCCGACATGATCAAGGGCAAGTCGGGTCGTTTCCGCCAGAACCTGCTGGGCAAGCGCGTCGACTACTCGGGCCGTTCGGTCATCGTCGTCGGCCCGACGCTCAAGCTGCACCAGTGCGGCCTGCCCAAGCTGATGGCGCTCGAGCTCTTCAAGCCGTTCATCTTCTCGCGTCTCGAGGCCATGGGCATCGCGACGACGATCAAGGCGGCGAAGAAGGAAGTCGAGTCCGGTACGCCGGTCGTCTGGGACATCCTGGAAGAGGTCATCAAGGAGCACCCGGTCCTGCTGAACCGCGCTCCGACGCTGCACCGCCTCGGGATCCAGGCGTTCGAGCCCGTGCTCATCGAAGGCAAGGCGATCCAGCTGCACCCGCTCGTCTGCGCGGCGTTCAACGCCGACTTCGACGGCGACCAGATGGCCGTCCACATCCCGCTGTCGATCGAAGCGCAGATGGAAGCGCGCACGCTGATGCTGGCGTCGAACAACGTGCTGTTCCCGGCCAACGGCGAACCGTCGATCGTGCCGTCGCAGGACGTGGTGCTGGGCCTGTACTACGCGACTCGCGAGCGCATCAACGCCAGGGGCGAAGGGATCATCTTCTCCGACGTCGACGAGGTGCAGCGCGCCCTCGACAACGAGCAGGTGGAAGTGACCGCGAAGATCAGCGTGCGCCTGACGGAGTACGAGAAGACCAAGGACGCGGCGCCGGGGTCCGAGGACGAGTTCGTCTCGGTGACCAGGCTCGTCGACACGACGGTCGGCCGCGCGCTGCTGTCGGAGATCCTGCCGAAGGGCCTGCCGTTCTCCAACCTCAACAAGACGTTGAAGAAGAAGGAGATCTCGCGCCTCATCAACACGTCGTTCCGCAAGTGCGGCCTGAAGGCGACCGTCGTCTTCGCCGACAAGCTGCTGCAGGCGGGATTCCGCCTCGCGACGCGCGCTGGCATCTCGATCGGCATCGACGACATGTTGGTGCCCAAGCAGAAGCCGGGTCTCATCGACCGCGCCGAGAAGGAAGTCAAGGAGATCGAGCAGCAGTACGTCTCGGGTCTCGTGACGGCCGGCGAGCGCTACAACAAGGTCGTCGACATCTGGGGCAAGACGGGTGACGAGGTCGGCAAGGTCATGATGGCCCAGCTCTCGAAGGAGAAGGTCACCGACCGACACGGCAAGGAGGTCGAGCAGGAGTCGTTCAACTCCATCTACATGATGGCCGACTCGGGCGCGCGCGGTTCTGCTGCGCAGATCCGTCAGCTCGCCGGCATGCGCGGCCTGATGGCCAAGCCGGACGGCTCGATCATCGAGACGCCGATCACGGCGAACTTCCGCGAAGGCCTCAACGTCCTGCAGTACTTCATCTCGACGCACGGCGCGCGCAAGGGCCTGGCGGACACGGCGCTCAAGACCGCCAACTCCGGCTACCTGACGCGCCGTCTGGTCGACGTGACGCAGGACCTGGTCGTCATCGAGGAGGACTGCGGCACGTTCAACGGCATGAACAGGCGCGCCCTGGTCGAAGGTGGCGAGGTGATCGAGTCGCTGCGCGACCGGGCGCTCGGCCGTGTCGCCGCGACAGACGTGCAGCATCCGGAAACCGAGGAGACGGTCGTTCCCGCGGGTGAGATGCTCGACGAGGACGCGTTCGACAAGCTCGAGGCGGCCGCGGTCGACGAGGTCAAGGTGCGCACGGCGCTGACCTGCGCCACGCGCTTCGGCATCTGCGCCAAGTGCTATGGCCGCGACCTCGGTCGAGGTGGCCTGGTCAACGTCGGCGAGGCGATCGGCGTGATCGCGGCGCAGTCGATCGGCGAGCCGGGCACGCAGCTCACGATGCGCACGTTCCACATCGGCGGCGCGGCATCGCGTGCGGCGGTGGCGTCGAGCGTCGAGGCCAAGTCGGAGGGCACGGTCGGCTTCAACGCCACGATGCGCTACGTCGCCAACAGCAAGGGCGAGCCGGTCGTCATCGCGCGTTCCGGCGAGATCATCATCACCGACACGCACGGCCGCGAGCGCGAGCGCCACAAGGTGCCGTACGGCGCGCTGCTCGGCGTCAAGGCCGACCAGTCGATCAAGGCTGGCGCGCTGCTGGCCAGCTGGGACCCGCTCACCCGCCCGATCATCACGGAGTTCGCCGGTCGCGCGAAGTTCGAGAACATCGAGGAGGGCGTGACGGTCGCCAAGCAGGTCGACGAGGTCACGGGCCTGTCGACCCTGGTGGTCATCGACCCGAAGCGCCGCGGCGCCGCGAAGGTCGTCCGGCCGCAGGTCAAGCTGCTCGACATCGCAGGCAACGAGGTGAAGATTCCCGGCACCGACCACTCCGTGACGATCGCCTTCCCGGTCGGCTCGCTGGTCCAGATCCGCGACGGCCAGGATCTCGCCCCGGGCGAGGTGATGGCGCGCATTCCGGTCGAAGGCCAGAAGACGCGCGACATCACGGGCGGCCTGCCACGCGTGGCCGAGCTGTTCGAGGCGCGTTCGCCGAAGGACGTCGGCATCCTCGCGGAGCGGACCGGCACGATCTCGTTCGGCAAGGAGACCAAGGGCAAGATCCGCCTCGAGATCACCGACCCCGAAGGCAACAAGCACGAAGAGCTCGTTCCCAAGGAGACGAACGTTCTCGTGCACGAAGGCCAGGTCGTCAACAAGGGCGAGCTGATCATCGACGGTTCGGCGGACCCGCAGGACATCCTGCGGCTGCTGGGCGTCGAGGAACTGGCGCGCTACATCGTCGACGAGGTGCAGGACGTGTATCGCCTCCAGGGCGTGAAGATCAACGACAAGCACATCGAGGTGATCGTTCGCCAGATGCTGCGTCGCGTGAACATCACGAACCCGGGCGACACGAACTACATCCTCAACGAGCAGGTCGAACGCTCCGAGCTCCTGGGCAAGAACGACAAGGCGCTGGCCGAGGGCAAGCTGCCCGCGACTTACTCCGACGTCCTGCTCGGCATCACCAAGGCGAGCCTGTCGACCGACAGCTTCATCAGCGCCGCGTCGTTCCAGGAGACGACGCGCGTGCTGACCGAAGCGGCGATCATGGGCAAGCGCGACGAGCTGCGCGGGCTGAAGGAAAACGTCATCGTCGGCCGGCTGATCCCGGCGGGCACGGGGATGGCATTCCACGACGCGCGCAAGGCGAAGGAAGCGATGGACGACGCGGAGCGCCGCGCGATCGCCGTCCAGGAGGCCGAGGAGCTGGCGTCGGTGCAGCTGTCGGCGGTGGACGCGCAGACGGCGGCGACCGCCGCGGCGACCGACGTCGCCGAGTAACCACTCGCTTCGGTTCGGTAAAGGCGACCTTCGGGTCGCCTTTTTTTGCCCGACGCCCGGGGATAGCGGCCGCTTCGTTTGCGGCCGGACCGCCGGTGTCATAGAATCGCAGGCTTTTCCGCTCGCGCACGACCCTGGTGTCTGCCGAGCGGCCCGACGTCGGTCGAACGCTCTTGCGCAGGCCGGCGCCGTCAGAAACGCTCAATCTCATGCCCACGATCAACCAGCTCGTCCGCCATGGCCGCGCGACCGAGATCATCAAGTCGAAGTCTCCGGCGATGGAGAACAGCCCGCAACGACGCGGCGTCTGCACCCGCGTCTACACGACGACGCCGAAGAAGCCGAACTCGGCGCTGCGCAAGGTCGCCAAGGTTCGCCTGACCAATGGCTTCGAGGTGATCTCGTACATCGGCGGCGAAGGCCACAACCTGCAGGAGCACAGCGTCGTGCTCGTGCGTGGCGGCCGGGTCAAGGACCTGCCGGGCGTTCGCTACCACATCGTCCGCGGGTCGCTCGACCTGCAGGGCGTCAAGGATCGCAAGCAGTCGCGCTCCAAGTACGGCGCGAAGAGGCCCAAGAAGGCCTGACGCCTTCAGGACCGAAGAAGGCGTAAGCCTTCCAGTCGAAAGCGGCCCGTCAGGGCCACCGCGGCGGCGCATTCCGCGCCGTCGAGTAAGTGGGCCGTCCCCGATGACGGCCCGAGGCGTTTCCGGTCCCGGAATCGCCAACTGAAACCGAAGGAAGCTGTGTCATGCCGCGTCGTCGCGAAGTCCCCAAGCGGGACATCCTCCCCGATCCCAAGTTCGGCTCGGTCGACCTGTCCAAGTTCATGAACGTCATCATGGAATCGGGCAAGAAGGCCGTCGCCGAGCGGATCATCTACGGTGCCCTCGAGCAGGTCGAGAAGAAGTCGGGCAAGGACCCGCTCGAGATCTTCATCGTCGCGCTGAACAACATCAAGCCGATGGTCGAGGTGAAGTCGCGGCGCGTCGGCGGCGCGAACTACCAGGTGCCGGTCGAGGTGCGGCCGATCCGTCGCGTGGCGCTCGCCATGCGCTGGCTCAAGGAATCGGCGCGCAAGCGCGGCGAGAAGTCGATGGCGCAGCGCCTGGCCAACGAACTGCTCGAGGCCGTGGAAGGCCGAGGCGGCGCGATGAAGAAGCGCGACGAGGTGCACCGCATGGCCGAGGCCAACAAGGCCTTCTCCCACTTCAGGTTCTGAACGAGTCCCGAACCATGTCCCGCAAGACCCCCATCGAGCGCTACCGCAACATCGGCATCTCGGCGCACATCGACGCCGGCAAGACGACGACCACCGAGCGCATCCTCTACTACACGGGCGTCAACCACAAGATCGGCGAGGTCCACGACGGCGCCGCGACGATGGACTGGATGGAGCAGGAGCAGGAGCGCGGCATCACGATCACGTCGGCCGCGACGACCTGCTTCTGGAAGGGGATGGAACTCAACTACCCCGAACACCGCATCAACATCATCGACACCCCGGGGCACGTCGACTTCACGATCGAGGTCGAGCGTTCGATGCGCGTGCTGGACGGCGCGGTGATGGTGTACGACTCGGTCGGCGGCGTGCAGCCGCAGTCGGAGACCGTCTGGCGCCAGGCCAACAAGTACAAGGTGCCGCGTCTCGCCTTCGTGAACAAGATGGACCGCGTCGGCGCCGACTTCTTCCGGGTGCGTCAGATGATGATCGACCGCCTGAAGGCGAACCCGGTCGTGATCGTCATTCCGATCGGCGCCGAGGACCACTTCAAGGGCGTCGTCGACCTCATCAAGATGAAGGCGATCTACTGGGACGAGGCGTCCCAGGGCATGAAGTTCACCTACGCCGAGATCCCGACGGAGCTGCAAGCCGACGCCGAGAAGTGGCGCGAGCAGATGGTCGAGGCCGCGGCCGAGGCCAACGAGGAGCTGATGAACAAGTACCTCGAGTCCGGCGAGCTGACCGAGGCCGAAATCACGGCCGGCATCCGCATGCGCACGATCGCCGGCGAGATCCACCCGATGCTCTGCGGCAGCGCGTTCAAGAACAAGGGCGTGCAGCGCATGCTCGACGCGGTGATCGACTTCATGCCGGCGCCCAGCGACATCCCGCCGGTGCCTGGTACCGACGACGACGACAAGCCGGTCGTGCGCCAGCGCACCGATGACGAGAAGTTCTCGGCGCTGGCCTTCAAGCTGATGACCGATCCGTATGTCGGCCAGCTCACGTTCGTGCGCGTCTATTCGGGCATCCTGAAGTCGGGCGACTCGGTCTACAACCCGATCCGCGGCAAGAAGGAGCGCATCGGCCGCATCCTGCAGATGCATGCGAACCAGCGCGAGGAGATCAAGGAGATCCTCGCCGGCGACATCGCCGCCTGCGTCGGCCTGAAAGACGTGACGACCGGCGAGACGCTGTGCGACCCGAACGCGATGATCACGCTCGAGAAGATGGTGTTCCCGGAGCCCGTGATCTCGCAGGCCGTCGAGCCGAAGACCAAGGTCGACCAAGAGAAGATGGGCATCGCCCTCGGCCGCCTCGCCCAGGAAGACCCGTCGTTCCGCGTCAAGACCGACGAGGAAAGCGGCCAGACCATCATCTCCGGGATGGGCGAGCTGCACCTCGAGATCATCGTCGACCGCATGCGGCGTGAGTTCGGTGTCGAGGCCAACGTCGGCAAGCCACAGGTGGCCTATCGCGAGACGATACGCAAGGCGGTCAGCGACATCGAGGGCAAGTTCGTTCGCCAGTCGGGCGGCAAGGGCCAGTACGGCCACGTCGTTCTCAAGCTGGAGCCGCAGGTTCCAGGCACCGGCTTCGAGTTCGTCGACGCGATCAAGGGCGGCGTGGTGCCGCGCGAGTTCATCCCGGCGGTGAAGAAGGGCGTGGAAGACACGCTGCCCAACGGCGTGCTCGCGGGCTATCCCGTCGTCGACGTCAAGGTCACGCTCACGTTCGGCTCGTACCATGAGGTCGACTCGAACGAGAACGCGTTCAAGATGGCCGCGTCGATCGGCTTCAAGGACGGAATGCGCAAGGCGTCGCCGGTGATCCTCGAGCCGATGATGGCGGTCGAGGTCGAGACGCCCGAGGACTATGCCGGCAACGTGATGGGCGATCTCTCCTCGCGTCGCGGCATGGTCCAGGGCATGGAAGACATCTCGGGCGGCGGCGGCAAGATCATCAAGGCGGAAGTGCCGCTGTCGGAGATGTTCGGCTACTCGACGACGCTGCGCTCGATGTCGCAGGGTCGAGCCACCTACACGATGGAGTTCAAGCACTACAGCGAGGCGCCGAAGAACGTCGCCGACGCGATCATGACGTCGCGCGCCAAGTAGAGACAGATCGGTCTTCGCCGTCCGCTCGCGCGTTGCCCGTGGCGCGTGATCCAGGCGGAAGGCGGAAACCTAAAACAGCACACGGGCCTCGTTCTTTCGATCCGGAGCAGTACAGCAAATGGCCAAGAGCAAATTCGAGCGCACCAAGCCGCACGTGAACGTGGGGACGATTGGGCACGTGGACCACGGCAAGACGACCTTGACGGCGGCGATCACGACCGTGCTGAGCAAGCAGTTTGGCGGGGAGGCGAAGGCGTACGACCAGATCGACGCGGCGCCTGAAGAGAAGGCGCGCGGCATCACGATCAACACCGCGCACGTCGAGTACGAGACCAAGAACCGGCACTACGCGCACGTTGACTGCCCGGGCCACGCCGACTACGTCAAGAACATGATCACGGGTGCGGCCCAGATGGACGGCGCCATCCTGGTGGTGAGCGCTGCCGACGGCCCCATGCCCCAGACCCGCGAGCACATCCTGCTCGCCCGCCAGGTTGGCGTGCCGTACATCATCGTCTACCTCAACAAGTGCGACATGGTCGACGACGCCGAGCTCTTGGAGCTCGTCGAGATGGAAGTCCGGGAGCTGCTCGACAAGTACGAGTTCCCCGGCGACGCCACCCCCATCATCCACGGCAGCGCCAAGCTGGCCCTGGAGGGCGACAAGGGCGAGATGGGCGAAGGCAGCATCATGAAGCTGGCCGACGCGCTCGACACCTACATCCCCACGCCCGAGCGCGCCATCGACGGCGCGTTCCTGATGCCTGTGGAAGACGTCTTCTCCATCTCCGGCCGCGGCACGGTGGTGACGGGGCGGATCGAGCGCGGCATCGTCAAGGTCGGCGAGGAGATCGAGATCGTCGGCATCACGCCGACCCAGAAGACGACCTGCACTGGCGTGGAGATGTTCAGAAAGCTGCTCGACCAGGGCCAGGCGGGCGACAACGTCGGCATCCTGCTGCGCGGCACCAAGCGCGAGGACGTCCAGCGCGGCCAGGTGCTCTGCAAGCCCGGATCCGTCAAGCCGCACACGCACTTCACCGCCGAGATCTACGTGCTGAGCAAGGAAGAGGGCGGGCGCCACACGCCGTTCTTCAACAACTACCGGCCGCAGTTCTACTTCCGCACGACCGACGTGACCGGAGCGGTGGAGCTGGCCAAGGACAAGGAGATGGTGATGCCGGGCGACAACGTGGCCATCACCGTCAAGCTGATCAACCCGATCGCCATGGAAGAGGGCCTGCGCTTCGCCATCCGCGAAGGCGGCAGAACCGTCGGCGCAGGCGTCGTCGCCAAAATCCTCGAATAAGGAAGACGACCATGGCCACCAAACAGAAGATCCGCATCCGCCTGAAGGCGTTCGACTACAAGCTGATCGACCAGAGCGCACTCGAGATCGTCGACACTGCCAAGCGCACCGGCGCGATCGTCAAGGGCCCCGTGCCCCTGCCGACGCGCATGCAGCGGTTCGACATCCTGCGGTCGCCGCACGTCAACAAGTCGAGCCGCGACCAGTTCGAGATCCGCACCCACCAGCGGCTGATGGACATCATCGACCCGACCGACAAGACGGTCGACGCGCTGATGAAGCTCGACCTGCCTGCCGGCGTCGATGTGGAGATCAAGCTCCAGTAAGCTCTCTGCTATAGTCGAAGGCTTTTCGGCGATTGCCGAACATCCAGCCCGGCCAATCGATGTCGGGGATGTAAAACAAGGGGCCGCAGACATGCGGTCGGAGAAAACACATGGCTACGACCGCTGTTGCGGCCGCGCCCACGGCATACGTGGACGAGCGCCTCGGCCTCCTGGGCCGCAAGGTTGGCATGATGCGCGTCTACACCGACGACGGCGACGGAATCCCCGTCACGGTCCTCGACGTGTCGAACAACCGCATCTCGCAGGTCAAGACCACCGAGACCGACGGCTACAACGCGATCCAGGTCGTCTACGGCGAGCGCAAGGCGTCGAGGGTTACCAAGCCCGCCGCGGGCCATCTCGCCAAGGCCGGCGTCGTCGCTGGCGAGCTGATGCGCGAGTTCCGCGTCCCGGCGGCCCTTTTGTCGGAGTACAAGGCAGGTGGCGAGGTCGGCGTCGGCGTGTTCGCGGTCGGCCAGAAAGTCGACGTGCAGGGCACCTCGATCGGCAAGGGCTTCGCCGGCACGATCAAGCGCCACCACTTCCGCTCGCAGCGCGCGTCGCACGGCAACAGCAGGTCGCACCGCGTACCGGGCTCGATCTCGATGGCGCAGGACCCGGGACGCGTGTTTCCGGGCAAGAAAATGAGCGGCCAGCTCGGCAACGTGACGAGGACGACGCAGAACCTCGACATCGTTCGCATCGACGAAGTGCGCCAGCTGCTGCTCGTTCGCGGCGCGGTGCCGGGTTCGAAGAACGGCCACGTCGTCGTGCGGCCGGCAGTCAAGGTGCAGAAGACGCCGAAGCAGCAGGCGCCCACGGTCGAAGGCAAGAAGGGAGCGAAGTGATGCAGCTCGAGCTCCTGAACGACAAGGGCCAGTCGACCGAGAAGGTCGAGGCACCCGACACGGTGTTCGCGCGTGACTTCAACGAGGCGCTGGTGCACCAGATCGTCGTCGCCTTCCAGGCCAACGCGCGCCTGGGCACGCGCGCCCAGCTCGACCGCGGGCAGGTCAAGCACTCGACCAAGAAGCCGTTTCGCCAGAAAGGCACCGGCCGCGCTCGAGCCGGGATGACGTCGTCGCCGCTGTGGCGCGGCGGCGGCCGCATCTTCCCGAACAGCCCTGACGAGAACTTCTCGCAGAAGGTCAACAAGAAGATGTACCGCGCGGGGATGGCATCCATCCTCTCGCAGCTCGTGCGCGAAGGGCGGCTCTCGATCATCGAGTCGCTGTCGCTCGACGCGCCGAAGACCAAGCTCCTGGCGCAGAAGTTCAAGGACATGGGTGTGGCGGAGTCGGTGCTCGTCATCACGCACGAGGCCGCGGAGAACGTGATGCTCGCATCGCGCAACCTCGCCAACGTGCTCATCATCGAGCCGCGCTACGCCGATCCGCTCGCTCTCGTGCACTACAAGAAGGTGCTCGTTACCCGGGGCGCGATGGAGCAACTGAAGGAGATGCTGGCATGAGCACGGCAGCCAAGAAGGTCGCCCCCGCCGCCAAGGGCGCCGCGGCGCCTGCCGCCGCCGACAAGGCCGACAAGGCCGCGAAGGCGAAGGTCTCCAGGAAGGCCAAGTCGGCGACCGCCGCGAAGGCGAAGGAAGCGAAGACGGTCGCCAAGACCGCGGCGAAGAAGGCCGCTCCTGCTACCAAGGTCGCCAAGGCCGAGAAGGTGTCGGCCGCGAAGGCTGCGAAAACGGCGCGCGCCAAGCCCAAGGCCGCGGCGAAGCCGGCGCTGTCTAGCCACGTCGAGAGCCGTTTGGCGCAGGTTCTCATCGCGCCGATCGTCAGCGAGAAGGCCACGTTTGCCGCCGAAAAGCACAACCAGGTGCTGTTCAAGGTGCTGCGCGACGCGACCAAGCCCGAGATCAAGGCGGCAGTCGAACTGATGTTCAAGGTCGACGTGACCGGTGTGCAGACGGTGCAGCACAAGGGCAAAGAAAAGCGCTTCGGCAAGTCGTTCGGCCGTCGCGACCACGTCAAGAAGGCCTACGTGTCGCTCGCGGCCGGCCAGGAGCTCAACTTCTCCGGGGAGGGCGCGTAATGCCCGTCATCAAGGTCAAGCCGACGTCGCCGGGGCGCCGCGCCGTCATCAAGATCTCGCACCCGCACCTGTACAAGGGCCGGCCCGAGGCCTCGTTGCTCGAGCCGCAGATCCAGAACGCCGGCCGCAACAACAACGGCCACATCACGACGCGGCACAAGGGCGGTGGTCACAAGCACCACTACCGCGTGATCGACTTCGTGCGCAACAAGGACGCGATTCCCGCGAAGGTCGAGCGCATCGAATACGACCCGAACCGCACCGCGCACATCGCGCTGGTGGTCTACGCCGACGGCGAGCGTCGCTACATCATCGCCCCGCGCGGTCTCGAGGTCGGCGCGCAGATCGTCAGCGGCCCGGAAGCGCCGATCAAGGCAGGCAACACCCTGCCGATCCGCAACATTCCGGTCGGCTCGATCGTGCACTGCATCGAGATGCTGCCCGGCAAGGGCGCGCAGATGGCGCGTTCGGCCGGTGCGGCGGTCACGCTGCTGGCGCGTGAGGGCACCTACGCGCAGATGCGTCTTCGCTCTGGCGAAGTGCGCAAGATCCACATCGACTGCCGCGCCACGATCGGCGAGGTGGCCAACGAAGAGCACAGCCTGCGCCACTACGGCAAGGCTGGCGCCAAGCGCTGGAAGGGCATCCGCCCGACGGTGCGCGGCGTGGCGATGAACCCGGTGGATCACCCGCACGGCGGCGGCGAAGGCCGCACCGGCGAGGGCCGCGCCCCGGTGTCGCCGTGGAACACCCTCACCAAGGGCTACCGCACGCGGAACAACAAGCGCACGCAGACGATGATCGTCTCGCGCCGCAAGAAGTAAGGCAACGGCGATGACGCGTTCACTGAAGAAAGGCCCGTTCGTCGACCACCACCTGCAGGCCAAGGTGGAGAAGGCGACGGCCACGAAGGACAAGAAGCCGATCAAGACCTGGTCGCGCCGCTCGACGATCCTGCCCGATTTCATCGGCCTGACGATCGCCGTGCACAACGGCAGGCAGCACGTGCCGGTCTATGTCACCGACCAGATGGTCGGCCACAAGCTCGGAGAGTTCGCGCTGACGCGGACTTTCAAGGGGCACCCGGCCGACAAGAAGGTCGTGAGGAAGTAAGGAAGGCGAGGACACCATCATGGAAACCAAAGCTTCCGTTCGCGGCGTTCGCCTCTCGGTCGACAAGGGCCGGCTCGTCGCCGACCTCGTCCGTGGGAAGAAGGTCGACCAGGCGCTCACCATCCTCACCTTCACGCAGAAGAAAGCCGCCGGCATCGTCAAGAAGGCGATCGAGTCGGCCATTGCCAACGCCGAGCACAACGACGGCGCAGACATCGACGAGCTGAAGATCAAGACCATCCACGTCGAGCAGGGCGCGACGCTGAAGCGTTTCTCGGCCCGTGCCAAGGGCCGCGGCAACAGCATCAGCAAGCCGACCTGCCACATCTACGTGACCGTCGGAGACTAAGGGACACCCATGGGACAGAAGATCCACCCGACGGGCTTTCGCCTTCCGGTCACGCGCAACTGGTCGTCGCGCTGGTATGCGTCGAGCAAGAACTTCGCCACGATGCTGGCCGAGGACCTCAAGGTCCGCGAGTACCTGCGCAAGAGGCTGAAGAACGCTGCCGTGTCGCGCGTGCTGATCGAACGGCCGGCAAAGAACGCGCGCATCACGATCTTCTCGGCACGACCTGGTGTCGTGATCGGCAAGAAGGGCGAGGACATCGAGAACCTGAAGGCCGAGCTCGCGCGCCAGCTGGGCGTTCCCGTCGCCGTGAACATCGAGGAGATTCGCAAGCCCGAGGTCGACGCGCAGCTCATCGCCGATTCGATCACGCAGCAGCTCGAGAAGCGCATCATGTTCCGCCGCGCCATGAAGCGCGCCATGCAGAACGCCATGCGCCTGGGTGCGCAAGGCATCAAGCTGATGTCGTCGGGCCGGCTCAACGGCATCGAGATCGCCCGCTGCGAGTGGTACCGAGAAGGTCGCGTTCCGCTCCACACGCTCAAGGCTGACATCGACTACGGCTTCTCGGAAGCGAAGACCACCTACGGCATCATCGGCGTGAAGTGCTGGGTCTACCGTGGCGACCGCCTCGCCAACGGCGAAGCCCCGACGCTGAACACGCCGCCCGGTGCCGAAGACGACCGCCGCAATCGGCGCGGTCCGCGCCCCGGGGCCCCCGGCGGTCCGGGGGGTCGCACCCGCACGGTCGGTGCGGCCGGCGACCGCGGCCCGCGGCCGACGTCTGCAGCACTTGCGTCGCCCGACCCGGCCCGCATCGAGGCCGGCGCTGCAGCGGCGCAGGCCGGGACACCGACGCCCGACAGCGCCGCCGATCCGGCGGCCAAGGGGCCAGCCGTCAAGCGCGTGCGCAAGGCACCCGCGCCGACGGCCGACGCCAAGCCAGACGCCAAGAAAGAGTAAGCCATCATGCTGCAACCCGCACGCAGAAAATTCCGCAAGGAACAGAAGGGCCGCAACACCGGCGTCGCCACCCGTGGCGCGAACGTGTCGTTCGGCGACTTCGGCCTGAAGGCGGTCGAGCGCGGCCGCATCACCGCGCGGCAGATCGAGGCGGCGCGGCGCGCCATCTCGCGCCACGTCAAGCGCGGCGGCCGCATCTGGATCCGCATCTTCCCCGACAAGCCGATCTCGCAGAAGCCGGCCGAGGTCCGCATGGGCAACGGCAAGGGCAACCCCGAGTACTACGTCGCCGAGATCACCCCGGGCAAGGTTCTCTACGAAATCAACGGCGTTCCGGAAGCGCTGGCCCGCGAGGCGTTCCAGCTCGCCTCGGCCAAGCTGCCGCTGAAGACGACGTTCGTCTCCCGCCAGGTTGGCGCCTGAGCTGCGACCGAACCGAAGGACCACACATGAAGGCATCCGAACTGCGCGCCAAGGACGCGGCCGGCCTGGAGAAGGAAGTCAGCGAGCTGCTGAAAGCCCACTTCGGCCTGCGCATGCAGAAGGCGACCCAGCAACTCACCAACCACTCGCAGCTGAAGAACACGCGGCGCGACATCGCCCGCACGAGGACCGTGATGGCCGAAAAGGCGCTCGGCCTCGACAAGCCGGCGGCCGCACCTGCCGCAGGCAAGGGCAAGAAGGCGGCGCCCAAGAAGGCAGCGAAGAAGACAGGAGCCAAGGCATGACAACGGGCACGACTTCCGAGATCGACCCGGCAGCGGCGATCGACATGACCGCCGCGGCCGACGAAAAGCCGGCGCCCGTGGCGCACGGAGCCGTCGAGCCGCGGGCGAAGAACACGCGCACGCTGATCGGCAAGATCGTCAGCGACAAGCGAGCCAAGACCGTCACCGTGCTGGTCGAGCGCCGCAGCAAGCACGAGCTCTACGGCAAGATCGTCGCGCGCTCGAGCAAGTACCACGCGCACGACGAGAAGGGCGAGTACCGCAACGGCGACGTCGTCGAGATCGCCGAGGGCCGTCCGATTTCGAAGACCAAGGCATGGGTCGTCACCCGCTTGGTCCAGAAGGCACTGTCGGTTTGACCATCCGGACGAAGAGGCGCAGCAGATGTTGAAAGTAGGCGACAAGCTGCCCACGGGCAAGCTGCAGGAGTTCATCGAGATCGAGGGCGACGGTTGCAGCATCGGACCCAACACCTTCGACGTCGCGCAGGCCAGCGCCGGCAAGACGATCGCCGTCTTCGGCCTGCCGGGCGCCTTCACCCCCACCTGCTCGGCCCACCACGTTCCCGGCTACATCGAGCACGCCGATGCGCTGAAGTCGGCCGGCGTCGACGAGATCTGGTGCATCTCGGTCAACGACCCGTTCGTCATGGGCGCGTGGGGTCGCGAGCAGAAGACCGCCGGCAAGGTCCGCATGATGGCCGACGGCAGCGCCGACTTCACCAGGGCGACCGGGCTCATGTTCGACCTCACCTCGCGCGGCATGGGTGTGCGCTCCCAGCGCTACTCGATGCTCGTGCGCGACGGCGTGGTCGAAACGCTCAACATCGAAGCGCCGGGCAAGTTCGAGGTCAGCGATGCCGCCACGCTGGTCGAACAGGCAACGAAACTGGCATAATCGCAGGCTTCGCTCAAAACAACCGTTTCGAGCGCCGGACACATCCCCTTCACGGGGCCCGAGACTGGGCGCGCGGCGCACTCAAGTCGGGACGAGAGAACAACATGATCCAAATGCAGTCGCGGCTCGACGTAGCCGACAACACGGGCGCCAAGTCCGTCATGTGCATCAAGGTGCTGGGCGGCTCGAAGCGCCGCTACGCCGCGATCGGCGACGTGATCAAGGTCAGCATCAAGGAAGCGGCGCCTCGTGGCCGGGTGAAGAAGGGCGAGGTCTATTCGGCCGTCGTCGTTCGCACCGCGAAGGGCGTGCGCCGCCCCGATGGCTCGCTCGTCAAGTTCGACGGCAACGCCGCGGTGCTGCTCAACGCCAAGCTCGAGCCGATCGGCACGCGCATCTTCGGCCCGGTGACGCGAGAGCTGCGAACCGAGCGTTTCATGAAGATCGTGTCGCTCGCGCCCGAAGTGCTCTGAGGAACCGGAGATGAACAAGATTCGCAGGGGCGACACGGTCGTCGTGCTGACCGGCAAGGACAAGGGTCGCAAGGGCGCCGTGCTCAAGCGCGTGAGCGAGGAGCGGCTCGTCGTCGAAGGCGTCAACGTGGTCAAGAAGCACGTCAAGCCGAACCCGATGAAGGGCGTCACCGGCGGCGTCATCGACAAGACCATGTCGATCCACCAGAGCAACGTGGCGATCTGGAACGCGTCCTCCGGCAAGGGTGACCGCGTCGGCATCCGCATCAACGACGACAAGACCAAGACCCGCGTCTTCCGCTCCAGCGGCGACGAGATCAAGGCGTAAGACATGGCCCGCCTCCAACAGCACTACCGTGAAACGGTCGCCCCCGACCTGATCAAGAAGTTCGGCTACTCCTCCGCGATGGAGGCTCCGCGCATCACCAAGATCACGCTCAACATGGGTGTGTCCGAGGCCGTCTCCGACAAGAAGGTGATGGACCACGCGGTCTCCGACCTGACCAAGATCGCCGGCCAGAGGCCGGTCGTGACGAAGTCGAAGAAGGCGATCGCGGGCTTCAAGATCCGTGACCACGTGCCGATCGGCTGCATGGTCACGCTGCGCGGCGTGCGCATGTACGAGTTCCTCGACCGCTTCGTGACGATCGCGTTGCCGCGCGTGCGCGACTTCCGCGGCATCAGCTCGCGGGCATTCGACGGCCGCGGCAACTACAACATCGGCGTCAAGGAACAGATCATCTTCCCGGAGCTGGAGTACGACAAGATCGACCAGTTGCGCGGGCTCAACATCTCGATCACCACGAGCGCGAAGAACGACGAGGAGTGCCGCGCACTCCTCCAGGGCTTCAAGTTCCCGTTCAAGACCTGAGGATCCACGTGGCCAAACTCTCCCTCATCCAGCGCGAGATCAAGCGCGCGGCGCTCGTCGCCAAGTACGCGAAGAAGCACGCCGAGCTGAAAGCCGCCGCGAACGACATGAAGAAGGCGCCCGAAGAGCGCTACGCCGCGCGCCTGGAACTGCAGAAGCTGCCGCGCAACGCATACCCGTCGCGCCAGCGCAACCGCTGCGCACTCACGGGTCGCCCGCGCGGGACGTTCCGCAAGTTCGGCCTGGGCCGAAACAAGATCCGCGAGCTGGCGTTCAAGGGCGACATCCCTGGCGTCGTCAAGGCGAGCTGGTAAGCGCGTCGGCAAGAGGAGACTGATTCATGAGCATGAGTGATCCGATCGCCGACATGCTGACCCGCATCCGCAACGCGCAGATGGTGGAGAAGCCCAGTGTTGCGTTGCCGTCGTCGAAGCTGAAGGTGGCCATCGCCAAGGTCCTGAAGGACGAGGGTTACATCGAGGACTTCAAGGTCACGGGCGAGGGCGCGAAGCCCGAACTCGAGATCGCCTTGAAGTACTACGCCGGCAAGCCGGTCATCGAGAAGATCGAGCGCGTGAGCCGTCCGGGCCTTCGTGTCTACAAGGGCTGCCACGACATCCCGAACGTGATGAACGGCCTCGGCGTCGCGATCGTCACCACGCCCCAGGGCGTCATGACGGACCGCAAGGCGCGCCAGGTCGGCGTCGGCGGCGAAGTGCTCTGCTACGTGTCGTAAGGAAGCCGAACCATGTCCCGCGTAGGAAAGATGCCGATCCCTCTCGTATCCGGAGTGGACGTGACCACGTCGGCCGGGATGATCAGCGTCAAGGGCCCGATGGGCACGCTGTCGCATCGTGCGCACCCGCTCGTCGCCGTGAAGCAGGAAGATGGCAAGCTGCTCTTTTCCCCGGCGAACGAATCCGTGGAGGCCGACGCGATGTCGGGAACGATGCGTGCGCTGGTCTCGAACATGGTCGGCGGCGTCACCAAGGGCTTCGAGAAGAAGCTCAACCTCGTCGGCGTCGGCTTTCGCGCCGCTGCGCAGGGCCAGAAGCTCAACCTCTCGGTGGGCTTCTCGCACGCGGTCGTCAAGGAAATGCCCGAAGGCGTGAAGGTCGAGTGCCCGACGCAGACCGAGATCGTCATCAAGGGCGCCGACCGGCAGGCCGTCGGCCAGATCGCCGCAGAAGTCCGCGCCGTGCGCCCGCCCGAGCCCT
>JBBSPY010000013.1:0-26865 GCA_038258415.1 Burkholderiales bacterium | reverse complement strand
GCGTTCAATGGACTGGATTGGAACTCAACCGGAAATCTAATGTATTTCTCGTGTGAGTGCGCAATGATCTGACACCTGCTGAAGTTCACCGGGAAGCCTACGACACTGTTGGATGGAATAAGCAGCACGCTTTCACCTTTACGATTACCTGTCAGCACTAGGAGAGCCGCGAACCTGCCGGTCGCGAATGGCGGGTTATGGCCGAAGGCGGGTACCCGCGAACGGCAGCTTGCAGTCGTGATCAACTGCATGAGATCGCAAACGCTCGGGCCGCTGGGAGGTTCAACGAACCACCCGCACCCGCGGACATGACAGTTGCCCCAGCGCTGCCAGTTCGATTCGGCGCAGCAGGGGCTGATCGGGCGCCCAAGACCCACCGCGGACGATGAAGCGGCTGGCTGCATCGACGATGGGACCCCCGAGTCCCGACGCTGGTCCCGCATGTGTGAACGGGTCGTCCACGCGGGCGAATTGCGGGGATGTGAAGCGCTCGACATCCAGGAAACCGTCAGCATCGATGTCGAGGATTGAGAAGGTGCAGTGCACCATGCGCGATGGCTCTCCGCCCACCACTTCAACAGCGACGCTGGCCCGACGGATGCGTTGTCCGGCAAAGCCGGGAATGCGAGTGCGGGCTTCCTGCCGCAGCATCCGCGTGAAGGCAGCGTTAGCCAACGCGCACCGCATGTTGTCGGCAGAGAGTAGAAATAACTTCGACGACAAGCCCATAGGGTCACTTCTCCAGTCAGCTGCGGGCCGGCGGGCGGTCGCGCCGATCCCACAGACTGCCCTGCCCGTTTGAAACGCGGCCCTCCATGCGGCAAGCCGGGCAAGCCCACACGATGACGTCGTCATGGGCGTGCGTCGCCTTGACCCCGGTCTTTCTGCACTTGAAGTTTCTTGCCGCGGGCAAGGCGTTTGGCGCGGTGTCAGACGCACGGGCGACCACATCGACATGGAACTGCGCCATGGCGCGAGCCGGGCCCTTGACAGGACCGATCGCGCCGGATCTGCCGAGGAAGTGGGTCAGATCGGTGATGTACATCGGAGGTCGGCGAGGTGACTGCCGGGACTTAAGCGTCGGCGCGTGAGGTCATCCGTTGTCGCGTTGGCGCCAAGTAGGTCGCGACCTATCGGATGCCCTCTGGAGAACCACTAACCACAGCTGGCCCTCGAGGTGCTCGCGGTGCAGTTAGGCTTCGCTCTCGGCATCTCGGCCCCGTGACCACGAATTCTGTTGCCCATTCTGTTGCCGGAGTGTCCAGAAAGACAAAAGAGTCAGTAGGCGCTAACCTACTGACCCTCGTCATTACTGGTGCGGCTGGCAGGAATCGAACCCACGACCCCTTGGTTCGTAGCCAAGTACTCTATCCAACTGAGCTACAGCCGCGCCCGACGAAAGTATAGCGGCGCGGCGCATCCTCAGATGCGAGCGGCGGTCTCGAACGCCTTCGCCGCGGCGGCAACGTCGCCCTCGCGCGTGGCAAGCTCGGCGAGGCCTACGAAGGCCTTGCGACGCGCCGGTGGCGACAGGCTCGCGTCGTCGCCGGCCCGCTCGAGCAGCAGTCGCGCCTTGCCCCACAGGCCCCGCTCGACGAAGGCGCGGCCCGCTGCGAGCGCCACCGCGCCGTCGCGCGGCATCGCCAGCGACGCCGATTCGAGCCTCGGCAGCCAGTCGGCGCCGATGCCGTCGAGCGAGGCGACCAGCGCCTCGGCGATCGCCGTGCGCTCCTCGCTGCCGAACTCGACGAGCCGATCCCACAGCGGGCTCAGCCAGACCCGCGCGCCGTCGGCGTCGCCGAGCGTGCTCGCCCGCCATGCCGCGCGTGCGGCGACGAAGGGATCGCGCCGGTCGGCTGGATCGAGTGACTGCCAAAGCATGCGCAGCTGGTCGAGGTCGTAGACGGTGTCGAGCGACTCGAAGGCGAGCGAACGCAGCAGACCGGTCGCGGCGACGTGCGAGAAGCCCTGATGCTTGACAAGCAAGCGTGCCGTCCTGAGCGCCTCCTGAGGTTGCCGCGCCAGGCGCGCCGCCTGCAGCTTCAGGCGCAGCGCGTGGGTGCGCCGGGCCACGCCGACCGGCAGATCGGCGAGGAGCTGCGAGGCGCGCGGCGCATCGCGGTCGTCGAGCGCCCACTCGGCGGCGAGCAGCCGCGCACCTTCGTCGGCCGACCGGGCCGACGCGCTCGAGCCGGAGATCTCGAGGGCGAGGCGCAGCTCGTCGTCACGCAGCGTCCGGTTTTGCAGGCGATGCGCACTGCCGGCGGCAAGCAGGTGACCGAGCACCGTGAACTCGTTGTCCTGGACGAGGTCGGGTGTCTCGGCCTGGATCGCGAGCGCGCGCTGGGCCGACTTCTGCGCCCGCGTGTAGCGGCCGCCGAAGTACTGCGCCAAAGCATCGCGCAGCGCCGCCTGTCCGTTGCGGTCGCGCCGGGCGGTGCGGTACTCGCGGGCGCGGCGCGGCAGGCCGACGAGCGCGTTGATGCCGTTGATGACGCCGACGATGAGAAAACAGCTGCCGATCAGCAGCAGCAGGAAGAGGTTCAGCGAGAGGTCGAGACGCCAGCCGCCCCAGTAGAAAGTGGCCAGACCGTCGTTGCTGCCGAGTGTCGTCGCCGCGACCACCGCGACGGCGAACAGCAGCACGAACCAGATCGTCAATCGCATGGCGCGATCGATGCCGCGTCAGCGCGTGCCGCCGACACTGGCAAGCGCTGCGAAAGTCTCGTCTGGGCGCGGAACACCGCTTTGCCGCACCTGCAGCGTCACCTGGCGCAGCAGGTCGACGACGGTCTGGGTCCGCCGCGACGAACGGTCGAAGTAGCGCTCGATCGCCGTCAGCGCGGCGCGCAGGTCGGCCTGCGCCGCGTCGGCCTGCCTCGACAGGAGCGCGAGCCGGGCGTTGAGGAGCCGCAGCTTCAGGTTCTCGCGCAGGAAAAACGCCTGGTCTGGCGACACGAGCATCGCCTCGGGTCGGTCGATGCGCGTCACGCGGAAGAGCTGTCGCACGTCGGTCCACACACCGTCCAGGAGCAGCCGGCCGGCCTGGCCGATCTCGCGCGACAGCCAGGTGCCGATGCCGATGCCGTCACCGACACCGACGCCGCCGCTCGACGGCGTCGCCGGCGACAGCGGGCCGGCAGCGGCGCGCCGGGCCGCCGGGCCGCCGGCGACACCGGCCGGTGGCTCGCGTCGTGCGTCGGGCGCCGACAGCAGCGGCATGTCGTCGACCATGCGCACCGCCTCATCGATGCGGATGGACAGCGTGGCAGCGTCGACGGCACTCGCGGCGCGCGCTTTCTCCAGATCGTGGGAGATGGCACGGCGCACCGGCTCGAGGCGTGGCTGCGCGGCGCGCGCGAGGCGGTCGTCGGCTTGCTTCAGCGTGGCGATCAGCGGCTCGACGCTGCCCGTGATGGCCGCCTGCTGAGCCGCGGCCCGCATCGCCGACTCGACCTCGGCCACGAGGTTGTCGTCGCGCGAGCGCGCCAGCGACTGCATCAGGTCCTCGAGCTGCACCCGCTGGGTGCCGACCTCGTTGAGCCGCTGTTCGAGCAGCGACACCTTCGCGGTCGCCTCGCGCAGGCCGTCCTGGGCCTGCTTGGCCAGCAACAGCGATTCGGCGACACGCTCGCCGCTGTCCTGCTGGCGCTTGACCAGCTCGCGCTCGGTGCTGCGCACGCGCTGTTCGGCACGCCACGCCAGCACCAGGGCGAGGATCGCCACGATGGCGAACAGGAGCACGAGGGCGGCGATCCAGCGTCCCGGACCCGACATGGCGGGGGTCGCGACCGGGGGCGCGACGACGACCGTTCTCGACTCGGCGGATGGCACGGGATCGTCGGTCACGGTCGCATCGATTGTATGCAGGCGATCACCGACGCCGGCGTCGGTGCCGCCTCGCGCACATCGCCGAAACCGGCCTCGCGCGCCCGCGCCGCGATGCGGGCATGCGTGGCCACGGCACGAGCGCCTTCCCAGCCGTCGGAGCCGGCGGCATCCAGCAGATGGCCGATCGCCTGCGAGCTGCTGAAAAGCCAGGCCGTCGACGACGGCGCCGCATGCGCGGCATCGACGATGCGCTGTGCATCGGCCGTCCACTGCGGGGCGCAGCGACGATAGGCGGCCACGGTGTCGACGTCCGCGCCCGCCGCTGCGAGTCGTTCGGCGAGCCACTCGCGGCCGCCGTCGCCGCGCACCATCAGCACACCGGCGCCGTGCCAGTCCAATCCCTGCAACTCGGCCCACAGCGACTCCGAGTCGAACGAAGCCGCACCGACGGACGGCTCGACGACGCGAGCGGACGGGACGCCCATCGCCCGCAGCATCGCCGCGGTGCCGGGCCCGGGGGCCGCGGCGAGCGTCGCGTCGGGCCACGCCGACGCATCGGCCGGGCGCGCCGAGAAGAACCCGCGCACCGCGCTCGGGCTCACGAACACGACGAGGCGGCGCTCGCCGATGCGCACCCATTCGGCGGCGACGGCAGCGGCATCGACCGGCGGCGCGACGTCGATCAGCGGCAGCGACCACGCCTCGAGCCCGGCTGCAGCGAGTCGCTGTTGCCACACTGCGGCCTCGGCCGCCGGGCGGGTGACGATCGCACGCATGCCGACGAGCGGGTCCGGGCCGGCGCCGGATCAGCGTTGGACGGGTGCCGCCGCCATCGCCTCGGCAGCCGCGATGTAGGCGTCGGCGCCCTGCTCGCGCAGCACGTCGGCGATGTGTCGGCCGAGCGACTCGGCCGCGTCGACATCGGCCACCGGCGCGGTCGTGGCCGCGTGCAGAAGGGGCGCGGTCGCCGACTCGGGATGCCCGACCCTCGCCGCCAGCGACAACGCACCGCTGTCCAGCGACTGCGCGTGCGCCGCGAGGGCGACGCTGCAGCTGCCACCGAGCGCCCGCGACACGGCGCGCTCCGCGGTCACGGCGAGCAGCGTTCGCCGATCGCCGAGGCCGGCGAGCTGCGCGATGAGGGCCGAGTCGCTCGACCGAACCTCGATGCCGAGCGCGCCCTGGCCCGCGCATGGCAGCATGGCGTCGACCGTGAAACGCTCGCGGATCCGCTCGGCGAGGCCGAGGCGGACGAGGCCGGCCGCGGCGAGCACGATTGCGTCGTAGCCGCCTTCGTCGAGCTTGCGCAGCCGTGTGTCCAGGTTGCCACGCAGCGGCTCGATGCGCAGGTCGGGCCTGAGCGCACGCAGCTGCACCAGGCGGCGCAAGCTCGACGTGCCGACCACCGCGCCGCGCGGCAGCGCCGCGAACGAGGCGTGTTGCGTCGACACGAAGGCGTCGCGCGGGTCCTCGCGCTCGAGCACCGCCGCCAGCACGAAGCCGTCGGGCAGGACCATCGGCACGTCCTTCAGCGAGTGCACCGCGAGCTGGGCACGGCCATCGGCCAGCGCGCTCTCGAGCTCCTTGACGAACAGCCCCTTGCCGCCAACCTTGGCGAGCGTGCGGTCGAGGATCTGGTCGCCCCGGGTCGTCAGTGGCAACAGCGACACCGAAGCGTCGATGCGCCGCTCGAGCAACGCCTGCACGTGCTCGGCCTGCCACAACGCCAGGCGGCTCTCGCGGGTCGCAATGACGATCGTGGTGGACATCGAATCATGCTAGCAGGCGCGTTTTGTGCATCATGCCCCGCATGCCGAACGCGACCGAAGACGCCAGCCGCAAGAACGCACCGCTCGTCGAGGACATCCGGTTTCTCGGCCGCATCCTCGGCGACGTGATCCGCGAGCAGGACGGCCGCGACGCCTACGAGCTCGTCGAGAAGGTGCGCCAGCTGTCGGTCGCGTATCGCCTCAAGCGCGACGTGCGCGCCGGCAAGGCGATGGACCGGCTGCTCACCAGCCTGTCGGGAGACCGCACGGTCAGCGTGATCCGCGCCTTCAGCTACTTCTCGCACCTCGCCAACCTCGCCGAGGACCGGCATCACCTGCGCCGGCGCGCCGTGCACGAGCGGCAGGGTCACCGGCAGAACGGATCGCTCGCGGCTGCGTTCGAGCGGCTGCACCGACACGGCATCGGCGCCGACCGGATCGTCGACACGCTCGCCAACGCCTGCGTTTCGCCCGTGCTCACCGCGCACCCGACCGAGGTGCAGCGCAAGAGCATCCTCGACGCCGAGCGCGCGATCGCCGAGCTGCTCGCCGCACGCGACGGCAACGCGACCGAGGCGGACCTGCAACGCAACGAAGCGCTGATCCGCGCCCGCGTCACGCAGCTCTGGCAGACGCGGATGCTGCGCACGACGAAGCTCACCGTCGAGGACGAGATCGAGAACGCGCTCAGCTACTACCGAAGCACCTTTCTCGCGCAGGTGCCGCGCCTCTACCGCGACATCGAGGAGGCCCTGCCGGGCGCCACGATCGCACCGTTTTTCCGCATGGGCAACTGGATCGGCGGCGACCGCGACGGCAACCCCAACGTCAACGCCGACACGCTCAAGATGGCGCTCGCGCGACAGAGCGAGACCGCCCTGCGCCACTACCTCGTGCAGGTCCATGAGCTCGGCGCCGAGCTCTCGGTCTCGGCCACGCTCGCGCCGGTGACGCTGCAGCTGAAGGCGTTGGCGAATGCGTCGGGCGACACCAACCCGCACCGCGAGGACGAACCGTACCGGCGCGCCTTCATCGGCATCTACGCCCGCCTCGCCGGCACGTTGCGAACGCTCACCGGCACCGAGGCGCTGCGCCACGCGGTGACGCCCGGCGCACCTTACGGCAACGCCGCGGAGCTCGGCGCCGATCTCGCCATCGTCGCCGCCTCGCTTTCGTCGCACCATGCGGCGGCACTCGTCGCACCGCGGCTCGCGCCGCTGATGCGCGCCGTCCAGGTGTTCGGCTTCCACCTCGCCACGGTCGACCTGCGGCAGAGCTCCGACAAGCACGAAGCCGTCGTCGCCGAACTCCTGAAGGTGGCGCGGATCGAGGCCGACTATTCGGCGGCCGACGAGGCACGCAAGATCGAGCTGCTGCTCAGTGTGCTGGCCGACACGCGGCCGCTGCGCGTCGTCGAGGGCCTGCGTGCCGAGACCTACGGCGAGGCCTGTCGCGGCGAGCTGGCGATCTTCGAGGCCGCCGCCGACATCGTCGCCACCTTCGGCCGCGACGCGATACGCCACTGCATCATCTCGCACACGGAAAGCACGAGCGACCTGCTCGAGGCCTTGGTGCTGCTCAAGGAAACCGGCCTGGTACGCGGCACGCTCGACGACGGCGCGACCAGCACGCTGATCGTCTCGCCGCTGTTCGAGACGATCGGCGACCTGCGCCGCGCCGCCGGCATCATGCGCGGCTTCTACGCTCTGCCCGGCATCGCCGCGATGATGCGGCGCTCCGGCGCCGAGCAGGACGTGATGGTCGGCTACAGCGACAGCAACAAGGACGGCGGCGCCTTCACCAGCGCCTGGGAGCTCTACGGCGCCGAGCTCGCGCTGGTCGACGTGTTCGAGTCGATCAACACGGCCGAGCCCGATGCGAAGCCGATCACCCTGCGGCTCTTCCACGGCCGCGGCGGCACCGTCGGCCGCGGCGGCGGGCCGAGCTACGAGGCGATCCTCGCGCAGCCGCCCGGCACGGTGAACGGTCAGATCCGGCTCACCGAGCAGGGCGAGGTGATCGCCTCGAAATACGCGCAGCCCGACATCGGCCGGCGCAACCTCGAGACGCTGGTGGCGGCCACCCTCGAGGCAACGCTGATGCCGCGGGGCAAGGCCGTGCCGAAGCGCTTCGTCGAAGCCGCCGCCGAGCTGAGCGACGCCAGCTTCGCGGCGTATCGCGCGCTCGTCTACGACACGCCGGCGTTCGCCGACTGGTTCTTCGCCGTGACGCCGATCCGCGAGATCGCCGAGCTCAACATCGGATCGCGCCCGGCCTCGCGCAAGTCGACCCGCGCGATCGAGGACCTGCGGGCGATCCCGTGGAGCTTCAGCTGGGGACAGTGCCGGATCGGCCTGCCCGGCTGGTACGGCTTCGGCACCGCGGTCGAGCAGTTCCTCGCGGGCGAAGGCAGGAGCGACGGCGGGCGAGACCGTGCGAAGCTGCTCGTCCGCATGGCCGGCGAGTGGCCCTTCTTCGCCACCTTCGTGTCCAACCTCGACATGGTGATCGCCAAGAGCGACCTGGCGATCGCGGCGCGTTACGCGGCGCTCGCCGATTCGGCTGCCGCCAACCGCAAGATCTTCGCCCGCATCGAGGCCGAGTGGCAGCGCGTGGCCGACGCGCTCGAGCGCATCACGGGCGAGTCGAGTCGGCTGGCGGCCAACCCGGCACTGGCCCGCTCCATCGAGCACCGCTTCCCCTACCTCGACCCGCTCAACCACCTGCAGGTCGAACTGATGCGCCGCTACCGCAGCGCGCGCACCGATGATGCGCAGGTCGAGCGCGTGAAGCGCGGCATCCAGATCTCGATCAACGGGCTCGCCGCCGGGCTGCGCAACACCGGCTGAACGCGGACTCCCGGCGTTGCCTCCGCTGTCGTTGCCGTCGGCGCGGTCAGCGCAGCGCTGCCCTCTGCCCGACCGCGGCATCGCTCTGCCAGCGCGCGAGCTCACGGCGCAGGTGCCGGCAGTCGTAGGCGTCGCCGCCGGTCGCGACGAGCGCGTCGGCAGCGCGCTGCGTCGTCTCGTCGATCGAACGGGTGTCGCGGCCGAGCGATCGGGCGATCGCCGCTCCGGCGACCCACGCGTCGAGCGAATCGCTGCGTTCCAGCAGGAGATCGGCGACGTCGCCGCAGGTCTCTCGTCGGTCGCCGGAGGCAAGGGTCGCGTCGCGGCAAGCATCGGTGAGCGGCGAGAACGGAATCGCCGCCGCATCGATGCCGATCGCGTCGAGGCCAAGCGTCCACGCTGCGACGAGCGCTGCGTCGCCGCGGCCTGCGACATCGGCGACCGCCGCGGCGATGGCGTAGGCGCGGCGGTCCATCCGGCGCGCGCGAGCGATTCGGAACAGCGCGTCGTCTCGCGCCGCCGAATCGCTGCGCCGCAACGCCTCCTCGAGCACATAGAGCCAGGGCAAGGCATTGCCGTCGTCGAGTCGCGACCATTGCGGAGCCGAGAGCGAATGACACGTCGGCGCGTCGTCGGTGCCCACCATCAGGGCCTGGCAGCGGCGAAAGGCCATCGCGTAGACGCGAGGATCGCTGGTCGTCGTCGCCTGTTCGACGAGTCGCCGCAGAGGCGTCCCGGATGCGTCCGATGACGACGCGAGCAACAGCTGCGACGCGCGACCGAAGCCGTCGCCGCTCGCGCCGAGCTGGCGCACGATCTCTCGTCGCTGGACCGCGACGGCGGGCGCGCCGGCAACCGCGTCGAGCGCAGCGGCGCCGGTCGCATCGACGCCCGTCCAGCCCACGCCGCAGACCTCGACCTGGCCATCCCTTGAGCGCATCGCCGAGGGCAGCGTCGGCACCTCGTCACCCACGGTATCGGCCGGCGGGACGGGCGTGCCGCGCCGGGCGGCCTCGACAGACCGGTGCGGCAGCACGATGGCCGGCGCTTCGTCGATGCGCCCTCGCTCCAGAAGCACGGTCGCCAACATGAGCACGGCGAAAGCACCGAGCGCAGCGGGCATGAACCAGACGCCGTTTCGCGCGAGCCAGGCGTCGATTCGAGTGGCGACGCTCATCGCTGACATTGTGCGAACGCGCGGAGGGCGTGGGGTAACGGCTTGTACCCGCGCGAGAGGCTCAATGCAGTGCGCCCATCGGGTCGACGGCCTGCCCCTTCCACCACGCCTTGTCGGCGCCGAGGCGGAAGACAGCGAAATGCAGATGCGGCGCGTCGGGCGGCGCATTCCCGGTGGTGCCCACGTAGCCGATCACCTGTCCCGCGCGCAGTGCCATGCCTTGGCGCAGGCCCGGCTCGTAGCGGTCGAGGTGCGCGTAATAGTAGGCAAAGATGCCGCGCGGCTCGACCTGATAGACCGTCAGCCCGCCGCGCACGCTGGTGAACAGCTTGGCGATGGTGCCGGCGCCGGCGGCAAGGACGGGCGTCCCTCGCGGCGCCGGGATGTCGATGGCTTCGTGGCGCGACAGCCCGCGTCGATCGTCGTAGGTGTCGCGCAGCTGATTGGCCGTGACGCCCCGCACCGGAACCAGCAGCTTCTCCAGGTCTGGCGGGGTGGTCGGACCTGCGGACGCGACGACGACCGCGAGGCCGCATGCAGCGGCCCCCAGCCGCGCAAGGCCAGCCCAACGCCCGCCCTTGCGCACCGCCGCTCCTACTCGCGGACGTTCACTGCGAACCCTGGCCTGACCAGCGTCGACAGCCGCTGCGCGTCCCAGTTGGCGAGGTGCACGCAGCCGTTCGTCTCGGCACGGCCGAGCCGCTCGGGACTCGGGGTGCCGTGGATGCCCCAGTGCGGCTTGCTCAGGCCCAGCCACATGTTGCCGACCGGGTTGTTCGGCCCCGGCGCGATGTCGGTCTTCGAGGTGCCCGCCGCGGCGTTCTTCAGCAGCGCCGGGTCGTACGTGAACGTCGGGTTCTTCACCTCGTTGGCGATCGTCATGCGCCCGGCCGGCAGCGGATCCTGCGGCCCGCCGATGCTGATCGGGAAGGCAGCCAGCGGCGCCTTCTGCGCGTCGACCACGTACAGCGTCAGGCGCGACTTGTCGATCTCGATCGACGCAGCCTTCGTCGGCGCGTTCGCGTTGTCGGCCACGTTGGGCACGACGATCTCGCGGCCGGCCGTGAAGGCCCCCTTCGGATTGAGCGTGCGCAGCAATTTCGGGCTGGCGTGGAAACGCTCGCCGAGCGCCTCCTCGATCGACTCGTAAGGCAGGCTCTTCAGCTGGGCCCGCTCCATCATGTCGGCCGGGGTCTTGCTGTAAGGGCCCGCCGCATCCGCTTCGGTGACGGTGTACGTGGCGAACACGGAGCCGTCGTCGCCCGCCCGCAGCGCCTCCCACGTGGCCGCGTCGATCCGTCCGCTCGCCTTCACGCCGTGCGCCGTCTGGTAGGCGATCAGCGTGTGCTTCATGTTGCCGCCGAACTTGCCGTCGATCTCGCCAGGCGAGAACCAAGCCCGGTCGAGCAGGATCTGGGCCCGCAGCACGCTGCGATCGCCCGCCTGGCGATTCAAGGCTTCGGCATGCGCCTTGGCGTCGGCGACGCCGGGGGCAGGCGCCTGCTTCGCGGGGGCGCCCACGGCGAAGGAGAGAAGGATCGCGGCGGCCGCGAGGCGATGGCTCACATGAAACACGTCGGGCGGCTCCGGGCAGCGTCGGGACAACACTTGCCGGGGACGATAGAGCGTGCGGGACGCATCGGGTGTCCGGCGCAGCGCGGCCGGTCGTAGGACTACGGCGCATGCCCGCCCGCGAGCACCCGGCTTGCGGTGTCCAATCGCACAGCGGCCGTCACCAGCGAAGGGCCACCCCTGCGTCGAGCGCGGCCATGAGACCGACCTCAGCGCCCTGCCGCCACCAGCGCTTCCCTGACCGACGCGACCTGCCGCCTCGACACCGTGATCCATTCGCCGACCGGTGCCATGCACACCGCCCAGCCTTCGGCGGTGTCTTCGTCGCCGTCGCCGGCGACGGCGCGGCGTTCGAGGGCACGGACCGCGCGCTTGGCGACCAGGGCATTGCGGTGCACGCGCAGGAACCCGTCGCCGAGCCGCCCTTCGAGGTCGGCCAGCGAGTCATCGAGCACGTGCGTGTGCTCGGCGGTGCGCAGCGTCACGTACTTCAGCTCGGCCTTGAGGTAGAGCACGTCGGCCACCGGCACGCGGATGACGCGGCCGCGATCGGTGACGACGATGACCGGTCCCTGCTCGGCTGGCGGCGGCGCCGGCTCGGGCGGCGCGCCGCCGGACAGGCGCTGCGCGGTGCGGCGCAGCGCCATGTGCAGGCGCTCGCGGCGGACGGGCTTGGTGAGGTAGTCGATGGCGTCGAGGTCGAATGCCTTCAACGCGTGCTCGGCGTGCGCGGTCACGAAGACGACCGCAGGCGCCGGGTTCTTCAGGCGCAGCTCGGCGGCGAGCTGGGTGCCGTCGCGGCCCGGCATCTGGATGTCGAGCAGCACCAGGTCGCACTCGTGCGTGGCGAGCCAGACCATCGCCTGCGACGCGTTGGCCGCCTCTCCGACGACCGACGCGCGCGGCTCGGCGCATTCGGCGACGAGGCTGCGCAGGCGCAATCGCGCGAGTTCCTCGTCGTCGACGAGGAGGACGCGGAGCGTGCGCGCGGCGACGCCGCGTGTGGGGGCTTGGGGCATGGCACTCATGGCGTGGGCGACGGAGTGGTCGAGGGATGGAGGGATCGAGTTCGGGCGCGTCAGAGCGGCACGACGATCTGCACGCGGTAGACGTCGCCGTCCAGGCGGGTGTCGAACTGCACGGCGACGTCATGCATCAGCCGCAGGCGCTCGCGGACGTTCTTCAGGGCGATGCCGTTGCCGGGGCGCGAGGGCTCCTTCGGCACGCTGTTGGCAATCGACACGACGGCGCGGCCGAGCTTGACCCTGGTGCGCACGCGGATCACGCCGCCATCGGGCGACGGCTCGACGCCATGGCGCACCGCGTTCTCGACCAGCGGCTGCAGGATGAGCGGCGGCAGCCTTGCGCGGGCAGCTTCGGGGTCGAGCTCCCAGTGAACTTGCAGGCGCTTGCCGAAGCGGGTCTGCTCGATGTCGAGGTAGCGCTGCGCGAGCTCGACCTCCTCGCCGAGCGTGACCGACTCGCCGCTGTCGGCGATGGCGACGCGAAACAGCTCGGCGAGGTCCTCGAGCACCACCTCGGCGCGTGCCGGGTCGAGGCGAACGAGTGTGAGCGCGGTGTTGAGCGTGTTGAACAGGAAGTGCGGCCGGATGCGCGACTGCAGCTCGGCGAGCCGCGCCGTCGTCTCGGCCGGCAGCGTGGCCTGCGCCCGCAGTCGCAGCCACTCGAACATCACGCCGGCGATCGCCCCGCCGGTGAGCGCCGGGCCGACGCCGACCAGGCTGCCGAGGCCGACCGAGCGCGCGTCGCCCAGCGCGAAGGCGACCAGGCCGGCGGCGATGGCTGCGGCTGCAGCGCCGAGCGCGAGCGCGGCAAGCCACTGCACCGGGACCGCCGCGGCGGCGAGCGGCTTCTTCAGGCCGCACAACGCCAGCAGCCACATCAGCACCGCCGGCAGCGCGACGCTCGACCCGGCGGCGAACAGGCCGATCCACACCTGCATGCTGCTCGCCGCGAAGACGAGGCCGATCGCCATCACGCCGTGCACGAACAGCAGCGCCCGCAGCGTGACGCCGACGTGGCAGACGTCGAACGCCGACGCCGGACCGGCCGGCCGCGCCGCGACGGCGACGGGGTCGAACACGGTCACGCCGAACCCGGTCGACCCGCTCTCGCTCGATCCGGCGCGCGGGTCGACCGTATCGCTGACGGCCGCGGCCGCCGCGTCCCGCGCGAGTGCGCTCATAGAATGGCGGTCTGCGGGGCGGACATGGCCGGAATTGTCGCCAAGCACCGTGCCGACGGGGGGCCGCTTTCCGGCCGCCCGGCACCGTTGTGTGACCGTCTGCACGCGGCGCAGGCACCGAACCCCCCGGCGACACGATGGCGACCAACCAGTTCGAGAACAAATCCCACGGCTGGTCGGCGCTGTTCTCCGAGCCGACCAGCGAACTCGTGGCGCGCTACACGCAAAGCGTGTCGTTCGACCGCCGCCTGTGGCGAGCCGACATCGCCGGCAGCCTGGCCCACGCCGACATGCTGGCCGAGCAAGGCGTGATCTCGGACGCCGATCGCGACGCCATCCGCCGTGGCCTCGACCGCATCGCCGCCGAGATCGAGAGCGGCGCGTTCGAGTGGAAGCCCGCGCTGGAGGACGTGCATCTCAACATCGAGGCACGGCTCGTCGCCCTCGCGGGAGATGCCGGCAAGCGGCTGCACACCGGGCGCTCGCGCAACGACCAGGTCGCCACCGACGTGCGCCTCTGGCTGCGCGACGAGATCGACGCCCTCGCGGCGCTGCTGGTCGACCTGCAGCGCGCGCTGCTCGGCCTGGCCGAACCGAACGTCGACACCATCCGTCCCGGCTTCACGCACCTGCAGGTGGCGCAGCCGGTGTCGTTCGCCCACCACCTGCTCGCCTACGTCGAGATGTTCTCGCGCGATGCCGAACGGATGGCCGAGGTTCGCGCCCGCACCAACCGCCTGCCGCTCGGCGCCGCCGCGCTGGCCGGAACGAGCTACCCGCTCGACCGCGACGCGGTGGCGAAGGCGCTCGGCATGGACGGCCTCTGCCAGAACAGCATCGACGCGGTGAGCGACCGCGATTTCGCGATCGAGTTCTGCGCTGCGGCCAGCCTTTGCATGGTGCACGTGTCGCGCCTCTCGGAGGAGCTCGTGCTCTGGGCCAGCCAGGCGTTCGGCTTCATCGCCCTGCCCGACCGCTTCTCGACCGGCTCGTCGATCATGCCGCAGAAGAAGAACCCCGACGTGCCCGAGCTGGCGCGCGGCAAGACGGGGCGCGTCGTCGGCCACCTGATGGGACTGCTGGTGCTGATGAAGGGCCAGCCGCTCGCCTACAACAAGGACAACCAGGAAGACAAGGAGCCCCTGTTCGACACCGTCGACACGCTGCGCGACACGCTGCGCGTGTTCGTCGAGATGGTGCCGGGGATCGTCGTACGTGCCGAGGCGATGGAGCGGGCGGCGGCGAAAGGCTACGCGACCGCGACCGATCTCGCCGACTACCTGACGAAGAAGGGCGTGCCGTTCCGCGACGCGCACGAGGCGGTGGCGCACGCGGTCAAGCACGCCAGCGGCAACGGCGTGGACCTGAGCGACCTGCCGATCGACGTGCTGCGCGGCTTCCACCCGGCGATCGATTCCGACGCCCACGCCGTGCTCACGCTGCGCGGCTCGCTCTCGGCACGCGACGTGGTCGGCGGCACTGCGCCCGCGCAGGTCCGGGCGCAACTCGCTCGGCAGCGCACGCGGCTCGACGCGCCGTGAGCTGGCGGGGGCTTGCGCGGGTCGGCGGCATCGCCGTTGCCGCGGCCGCGCTGGTGGCGTGCTCGCCGATCGGCGCACTCAACGCGCTGGCGCGCAGCGACACCTACCGGCTGCAGAAAGGCCTCGCCTACGGCACGCTGCCACGGCAGCAACTCGACGTCTACACGCCCGTCACCGCCGCGCCGGCAACCGGCTGGCCGGTGGTGGTGTTCTTCTACGGTGGCTTCTGGACGAGCGGGGAGCGCGGCGAATACAAGTTCATGGGCGAGGCGCTGGCGTCGCACGGCGTGCTCGCGGTCGTCGCCGACTACCGGCTCTATCCCGAGACCACCTACCCCGGCTTCATCGAGGACTCGGCGAAGGCCCTCGCCTGGGGACTCGAGAACGCGAAGCGCCTCGGCGGCGACCCGGCGCGCGTGTTCGTCATGGGGCACAGCGCCGGCGGCTACAACGCGGCGATGCTCGCGCTCGACCCGGTGTGGCTGAAGGCCACCGGCCATGCGCCGGCGGAGCTTGCGGGCTGGATCGGCCTGGCCGGCCCCTACGATTTCTTTCCGCTGGAAGCAGGCTCTCCGGCGCGTCCGGTGTTCCACCATCCCGACTATCCGACACAGGCGCAGCCGGTCGACTTCGATCTCCGCGGCGCGCCGCGCACCTTCCTGGGCGCGCCCGTGAACGACAAAGTCGTCAGCCCGCAGCGCTCGACACTCGCGCTGGCGGCCAGGCTGCGCGCGGCAGGCGTGCCGCTCGAGCTGAAGCTGTACGACGGCGTGTCGCACCAGCTGCTGGCCGGCGCGTTCGGGCGGCCGCTGCGCGGGCTGGCGCCGGTGCTGGACGACGTCGTCGTGTGGATCGCCGCGACGCCGCCGCGGCCGGCGCCTTCAGGACGGTGAGACGGCCGCGTCGGCTGCACCCTTCACGGGCGTTTCGCCCTGGCCTTGCATCTCCTGCAGTTCGGGGCGGCCTCGCCACGGCCGATGTTGCCGGCTACGGTTCTCGTCCCGTCGTTGATCGACCTCATCATGCCCGTCGTCAGCTGCGCTGCTGTTGCGCGCTGGCTGACGGTGGATTGCAATTCGACCATGCCGGCCTGCGCGGCCGACTGAGCGGAAGGCACCGGCGGCCTGGTTCGGGGTACGAGCGAACTCGTTTGCGCAAAGGAAACGCCCCAGGCGGCCAGCAGCAGCACCGCGCAGATGCCCTGGGTCAGACGAACGCGGTCCGCCGCGCGGCCTTTCGTGGCGGCGTTCACCGCGACCCCAACGCCGATGGCGCCGCCTTGCCCCAGTCGAGCACCGGCGAACGCGTGCCGTAACGCGCAGGCGCCGACGCCGGCACCTGCGAGATCGGCGCTGCGGTCGCAGCCGGCCGCGCCGCGAGGGTGGTGGTGGGGCCGGGCCGCGTCGGCGCCGTCGACACGGTGCGCGACGTGAACGATCGGCCGCGGTTGAAAACATCCGCTGCTCGGCCGGTCTGCGCCGTGGCGGTCGCCAGATTCGGGTCCAGCCGGCCGAGCGCCCGGGCCTGCTGCTCGATCAGCGCATCGCGCAGCGGCTCCTTCTCGGTGCTCGTGAACGGTCGCTTCATCTGGCGCAGGCTCTTCTCCATCCTGCCGAGATTCCCCGTCGCGGTGACGACGATGCCGGTGCAGCTCGCTCTCGTTTCGAGCCACGGGTCGGTGGCGCAGACCATCTTCGAGACGAACCGTCCGTAGGGTCGGTTGGCCGGTGCGAACTCGTTGACGTTCGGCGCCGGCAGCGTGATCGTCTCCGTGGTCACCTTGGTCGTGGCGTCGTAGCTGCCTTCGGCCGTCCAGTTGGCGCGCCAGACTTCGCGCGACTGGTTGTACTGGTCGAACTCGCTTTGCGTCCGGCGCGGCGCCTTGCTCTGCATGGCCTCCAGTTCCACGCAGCTGCCGCTCGCCCCGTAGCGCTCGGTCCCGCGGTGGAACTCGCCCTTCAGGGCGGGCAGATCGCAGAAGACCTGGTGCGTGGCACGGTCCGTCGTGAAGGTCGTGGTGGCCCGCGCCGGCAGCGCGGCACAGCAGACCGCAGCGGCGACGAGGCCCGCGACCGCATGGAGACGGGTGGTGGTGGTCTGACGCTTCATGTCGCCTCCTTGGCGTACGGGGTGGGAAGAAAAGGACGTGCCGGGGCGCGACGGCGCATCGATCCGGGGGCGCCGGCGAGGCAGGCGACAACGAACGCGATGCACGCGAACGAGAACGCCTCCCCGACGCGCGTGTACACGGTGCCGCCGGCGGCACCGAGCGGCACCGAGGCGCTGGCGACGCCGCGCCGACCGTGGCCCTCGACCCGCGCCGCGATGCGGCCGTGCGAGTCGATCACCTGCGACGGCCCGGTGTTCGAGGCGAGCACCACCGGCACCCGGTTCTCGACGGCGCGCATCACCGAGGCCATGTTGTGTTGCGCCGCGGCGCGCGTGTCGCCGAACCAGGCGTCGTTGGTGAGCTGCACCATCACGCGAGCGCCGTCCGCGACCGAGCGCCGCGTCAGCGCCGCGAATTCGCTCTCCCAGCAGATCGTCGTCGCGACGCGGATCGGCCCGGCAGACGCGCCGGGGATGTCGAACGCGGCATCGCCGTCTCCGGCCTGCCCGTCCGCGACGTCGGGCACGCCGAGCCACGACCAGTCGAGGGTGCCGCGCAGCGGCAGGTATTCGCCGAACGGCATCAGTACGCGCTTGCGGTACGGATCGCCGACGACGGCACCACCGGCGACGAGATAGGCCGAATTCCAGGCGTCGCGCTCGACCGTCGACAAGCCGTCGGTCGCGGCCGCGGCGAACTTCTCGGTTTCGGCGGCGCCGGCGACGATCGGCATGCCGACCGAAGCGCTGAGCGCACCGAGACGGGCGGCGAGCGATGCGTTGTGTCGCGGGTCGCCGACGGCGGTCTCGGGCCAGACGACGAGCGCCGGCGACTCGCCCGTGACCATTGCTTCGCGGGTCAGCGCTTCGAGCCGATCCCAGATCGCCGCCCGTCCGGTCGTGCTGTCGCGTTCGGCGAGGCCGATGGCGGGCTGCACCGCCGCCACCTCCAGCGTCGGCTCGACCTCGGGCGTGGCGAGCACGATCGCGCCGCCGACATGCGCGGCGACGATCGTGGCCAACGCCAGCCGCGCGCCGCGCGACGATCGATCGGCGAGCAGCGACGCGATGGCCATGTTCGCCATGACGACGAGGAAGGTCACGGCGCCCTCGCCGCCGAGCGCGGCCACCTGCAGCGCGGGCAGGTTGTCGTGCTGGCTCTGACCAAGCGTCGCCCAGGGCAGCGCCAGGAACCCCGCGTGGCTGCGCAGCAGGTCGAGCGCAACCCAGAGCGCCGGCGCGACGAGGATCGTCGTGCCCGGGCCCCGGCGCGACGAGAGCAGCGACACGCCGACGCACCAGCAGGCGGGATAGAGCGATGCGTAGAGGGCGAGCAACGTGAAGTGAAGCAAGCCGAATTGCGGCAGCGCGAACAGCCAGCCGTAGATGCCGAGCCCGGCCGCACTGCCGAACAGCGAGCCCGCGAGGAACGCCCGGCCGACCGACGCGCCGCGCAATACGAGCAGCAGCGGCACCAGCGCCACCCAGGCGAGCGGACCGAGGTCGGTCGAGGGGACCGAGAGGGCGACCGCGGCACCGCTCGAGATCGCCGCGAGCGCGGTCACGAGGCTAGGGGCGGCAGCGACGAGGCGAACGTCGCTCCGCCTGCCCCGCCGCACCGCCGCCGGGTTCATCGCGGCAACGAAGACGGCGCCGCCTTGGCCGCGCCGAACACCGGCCGGCGCGTGGCCGTCGTCGACGATGCCGACGCGGCAATCGGCGGCGCGGCGATCACGGCCGTTGTCGATGACCTCGACGCGAGCGCCGCCGACACGGCGTTCTTCGTCCGCGTCTGCGACAGCCCGCGAGAGCGCGCGGCTTCGGCCTCCCGACGCTTGCGCGCTTCCTCTTTCCGGCGCTCGGCCTCTTGCCGCCTGCGCTCGGCCAGTTTCTCGGCGCGCTCGGCCGCGGCGACGCCGGCTTCGTCCCCGCCCGGCGGCATGCGAGACCCCCCGAGCGACGGGTCGCCCGGGCCGGGACCGCTGCCGAGGCCGCCACTGTCGCGGATCAGCGGAGGCTTCGCCTGTTGGAGCGCCTGCGCCTGGCCGACGGTGCCGCAGAACACCGCGCATGCCGCCAGTGCGGCGGCGAGCCTGAATCGATTCATGCCTGCTCTCCTGTGATGAGCCGACGTGTGCCGGTCGTGGGTGGGTGAGAACGTCGCGATGCGCTTCAGCGCACCGCTTCCTGGAGCGACTTCGCCCGTGTTGCCGCCAGCAGCGGCTCGCGCACCTCGGGGCAGCCGGCCGACGCGATGGCGTCGATGTCGGACGACACCGTCGCCAGCGACCCGGCGTCGGAATCGAACGCGCCGGCGATCGCCATGACGAGTTGCGCGCGCGCGCCGACTTCGGGCATGCCCTTGACCTCGGGTGCCGTCTGGCGAAGCACGTCGCAAAGCCGGGCCGGCACGCCGCCGGTTGTCGCGGCGGCCGGCGTCGGCGTGTCGGGCAGCGTGGGCGGCGCACTCGCGGGCGCCTCTGTCTTCGAGCAGGCGGCGAAGGCGCAGGTGACCAGCAACAGCGCGGCCAGGGTGTGGTTCATGCGATCGATCTCCTCTGGTGTGTTCGCGGCGCTGCGCGCCGATCAGCGACGAAACGACGTGCCTGCCTTTTCCGGCGGTGGCTCGGGCGGCAGCGGTTGCGGGTTGAGATGGGTCGCCGCGCCCTGCTGCACGCGGATCGCGCCCGGCCTCGGCGCCGCGGCAGCGGGAACCGTCCACGACCTGCCCCGCGCGCCGAGGGTGGTCACCGGCGCCGTCGGCGCCGCCGGCCGGCCGATCACAGGCGGCAGGGTCGTCATCGACGCCGCCGAGTCGCGATTGAAGCGGTCGCCCGGCGCCGGCCGGCCGACGACCTGCGGCGCCCGCTGGTTGGCGGCGATCTCGGGGTCGATCACCGGCGACGAAGACGGCGCCGACACGATGAGGTAGTTGCCCTGCGCCGCCGGTTGCGGCGTGACGTGCGTGCCGTCCCAGCCCTCGCCCTGCAGCGTCACGCGATAGCGCTTCGGGCCACCACGAACCGCCGTGACCTCGGCGACCTCAGTCCGGCCCTTCGGCGCCAGGTCGTTCTGCCAGCCCGCTGCCAAGCCGGTGATGCGGTAGCGGCACTCACCCGCAGCGCCGATACCCTCGAGACGAAAGTCGCCGACCGGCTTGCGCGGCGCGTAGGCCACGTCGAAACGCCCGTCCACGCCGGTGAGCGGCGCCGGGCCGGTCTGCACCGACGCCGCCAGCGCCAGGCCGTCACAACGGCCCGGCGTCTGGCCGCCCCAGCGAAAGACGCCGCTCAGGCTGCCGTTGGAGGGTGGCACCATGGCCTGCGGCCCGAATGCAATGGCGATCAGCTCCGGCCGCGCCCAGACGTTGGTGCGCACCATCCCGGAAGGAGGGCGCAGCTTGTCGTTGATCGGGCCAAGCGCCGTGTTGAAAGGCTTGGCGATGTCCATCGCGACGCCGTTGACCGCGCCCTCGGCCAGCTTCTTGTAGTCGGTGCCGGTGAAAAAGGCGGCGAGGTCGCTGACCACGAACTTCAGGATGTCGCCTGTCAATCCGTGCGAATCGAGCTTCGTGTCCGACAGCGTGAAGCCGGCGGCATCGACGCGCAGCGTCTGCGCCGGGTTCGGCTGCACCGAGATCCTCAGCGCGATGTTCATCTTCACGTTGATCGAGAAGCGCGGATCGAGCGCCTTGTCGAAGTGATCGGGCGTGGTCGAGGTCGCCGCGAGATAGCCGCCGAACGACAGATGCGCCGTCAGGCCGTTCTGGCCGTTCGGGGCGACGCTGAAGGCCGGTGTCGCGTCGAGCACGCAGTCGATGTCGCGCAGCGTGTAGCCGCCAGCGGCGCGTCCCAGGCCCATCCGATTGCTCAAGGTCTTGCACACGAGCGGGCGGGCTTCGTTCCAGGCGAGCTGCAGCACCTGGCTGACCGCGTTGGGATCGTCGACGAGACGGCGGGTCGATTGTTCCGATGGCTTCGCCGGACTCCACTCCTGCGCCAGGACCCGGATGCCGACGGCGGTGGCCTGCGCGCCGCTGCAGACCGCGAGCAGCGCGGCAGCGGCAAGCGCCGTGAGGCGCGGGGAGGTTCGCAGGGTTCGGGTCTTCATGTCGCTCTCCTGGAAAAATCGCGTGTTGGCGGTCACACGGCTCACCGTGTCGTGCCGGAGTTCGGAAAGCGGCCGGCGAGCTCGATGACGGCCTGGTCGATGGCCGAACGCAGGGCTAGGTCGAGGCTTTCCTTGCGCTGCTGCTGCAGCTGCACGTCGGGCGTGTAGGCTCCCGCACCGCGGCCCTTGCGCGACATCACGTTGCCGATCGCGGTGCCGATGCCGGAGACGCCGACGGTGTCGCTGACGATCGACTTGCGCACCGTCACGACGTCGACGACATCGCCGGTGGCGACCTCGACGACGCGCACGTCGAGGCCGATCACGTCCTTGTTGCTGCTGCCGCCGATCTCCATGCCGGCGACGCTGAAGCCGGCAGAGCGCTGCGTCTGGCCGGCGTTGGCCTCGGTGATGGCGCCTTCGAAGATGTAGCGGGCGCCGGTGAGCGGCTCGGTGCCGGCGTTGCCGGTCGACAGGCCCGAGGCATTGAGTTGCTTCTCGCGGATCACGCCCTCGTTCAGACGCGAGCGCTCGACGACGCGGAACTGGCCGCTCTGCACCAGAGCGGTCTTGAACATGTCCGTCGAGCCTCGCGCCGGAATCTCGCCGACGCTGGAGCGGAACTCGTAGATCGAGACGGCGACGCGCTCGCCCTGCCGGCGCGGCAGCGTCTTCAGGGCCTGCGTGCTGGCGCCGCGGTCGACCTGTGGTGCTTCCGCCTGCGGCGTGCCGGCGCAGGCCGAGAGGGTGGTCGCCGCGACGGCGGCGAGCGCGGCCACGGCGCAGCGCCGCACGCCGACCGTGACGAAGCGACGGGGATGCAGGACGTTCATGCTCGGGTTCCTTTGCGGAAGGCGAAGTGGCTTCCTTACTGCCCTTTACGGAAACCCGCTTCGCAAGCTGCCATCGCCCGGATTGCCGACTACGATGCGAAATCGATGGGCGACATCACGCTCCTGATCCAGCGCATGCGCGGCGGCGACCGGGTCGCGCTCGACGATCTCTTCACCGCGCTCTATCCCGAGTTGCGCCGGATCGCGCACAGCCGGCTGCGCCGCGGCTTTCCCGACGCCGACCTCGGCACCACGGCGCTGGTCAACGAGTGCTACATGAAGCTTTCGGCCGCGAGCCGGCTCGATGCGCAGGACCGCGGTCACTTCTTTGCCTACACGGCGACGGCGATGCGTTCTATCGTGGTCGACATCGCGCGCGGCAAGGCGACCGAGCGACGCGGCGCCGGTGTCGAACCGATGACGCTCGACGAAGAGCAGGTCCGGGCCGACCCGCGCGGCGAAGAGCAGATCCTCCAGGTGCACGAGGCGCTCGAGGAACTCGCCAAGCTCGACGAGCGGCTGGCGCGGCTGGTCGAGATGCGTTACTTCGGCGGCTTCACCGACGAGGAAACCGGCGAGGCGCTGGGCATCAGCGTGCGCACCGTGCGGCGCGACTGGCAGAAAGCCCGGCTGCTGCTCGCGGACGCCCTTCGCTGAGCAGCAGTCGTCCGCCGGGTGGCAGCTTTCGAACCCCGTTCTCGTTGATGTCGGCAACCCCCGCACCGCGAACCGCCGCGCCGCAACCATGGCAGACCTGAACGTTCGCCCCGAGGACTGGCCGAGCATCAGCCGCAGGCTCGACGAGGCGCTGGCGCTGGCGCCGGCCGATCAGGCGCGCTGGCTGGAAACGATCGACGAGCCCGACGACATCAAGTCGACACTGGGCCGGCTGCTCGCCGGATCGCCCGGCGTGGAGACGGGCGACTTCCTCGGCGAGCTGCCGAAGCTGACGATCTCCGCCGGCCCGGCACCCGGCGCCGACGCGGCACACGCGGCACGCGCCGGCACGCACGTCGGCCCCTACCGGCTGCTCGCCGAGCTCGGCCGCGGCGGCATGGGAACGGTCTGGCTCGCCGAGCGCGTCGACGGTCAGCCGCGTCGCAAGGTGGCGCTGAAACTGCCGCATCTGGGCTGGGCGCCCGGCCTGGTCGAGCGGCTCGGCCGCGAGCGCGACATCCTCGCCTCGCTCGAGCATCCGAACATCGCCCGCCTCTACGACGCCGGCAGCGACGCGCTCGGCCGCCCGTACCTCGCGCTCGAATACGTCGACGGCACGCCGATCGACCGTTACTGCCAGGCGAACAAGCTGCCGCTGCGCGAGCGGCTGCGCCTGCTGCTGCGCGTCGCTGCCGCCGTCGCCTACGCGCACACGCGGCTCGTCGTGCATCGTGACCTGAAGCCGTCGAACATCCTGGTGACGAAGGACGGTGACGTCCGCCTGCTCGACTTCGGCATCGCCCGGCTGCTCGCCGACGACGCCACCGGCGAGCTGACGCGTGCCGGGGCCGAAGCGCTGACGCCGGAGTACGCGAGCCCGGAGCAGATTCGCGGCGGCGCGATCGGCACGCAGAGCGACATCTACAGCCTGGGCGTGGTCGCCTACGAGCTGATAGCGGGTCGGCGGCCATACGTGCTCGAGGGCCGGCGCAGTGTCGCCGCGCTGGCCGAGGCGATCGCCACCACGGATGTGCCACTGGCGAGTCGCGCGACGGACGATCCAGCGCTGCGGCGCAGTCTTGCCGGCGATCTCGACGCCATCCTGAACAAGGCGCTGAAGAAGGACGTTGGCGAGCGATACGCCACCGTCGAGGCTTTCGCCGAGGACATCGAACGCCACCTCACCCACGCGCCGGTGCTGGCCCGGCCGGACACGTTCACCTACCGCGCACGCAAGTTCGTCGCGCGCAACGCACTGCCTGTCGCGGCAGCGGGGGCGGTGCTCATCGCCGTCGTCGGCGGCGTCGCGGTCGCCCTCTGGCAGGCACGGGAGGCGCACCATGAAGCAGCGAGGGCCGAACAGGTAAAGGACTTCGCGCTTTCGCTGTTCGACGCCGCCGACACTGGCGCCGGTGCCGGCGCCGAGACGACGGCAACCGAGCTCCTCCTGGCAGCACAGAAGCGCGTCGAGAAGGAGCTGGGCGACCGGCCGGAGATGGCGGTGGAACTCATGACCGCGATCGGCTTCAGCCTCCTCGGCCAGGGCAAGACGGCCGAGGCGGAACCGTTGCTGGCCCGGGCGGTGGAAATCGGCGGGAGGACCCTCGATCCGCGCAGTCCGCGTCTGCTCTCGGCGCGCGTTGCCTACGGCGAGGCCTTGTTCGTGGTCGGGAAGGCCCAGGAGGCAGCCACCATCCTGTCGAGCGCAGCCGACGAGGCGCGGCGACAGGGGTCAGCCCACGACCTCATGACCGCACAGCGTTTCCTGAGCGGGGCAAGGAACGACCTCGGAGACATGACGGGAGGCGTGGAGGCTGCTCGTGCCGCGGTAGCCGTCATCGACTCGCCGCTCGGCCCTCGCGTTCGCAAGCTCGATGCAGCCGAAGCATGGATTTCCCTGTCCCACACTCTCGGCTTCGCTGGCAAGCCCGGGCAGACCGAAGCCGCTCGCAAGGGGCTGGCCATCGCAAGGGAGATCTACGGCAACGAGCTGGCCGAGCCCGTGATAGCCGGCCGTCGCGCGCTGGCGACCGGCTTGGCAAGCGAAGGGCGTCTGGCCGATGCGATCGTCGAGCTGAAAGGGGTTCGGGACGACTGGGTGCGTCTGGTCGGCCCCAAGCATCCGAACGTGGTGTTCGCCTACCAATTTCTCGGCCGTGCGCAGCTCGACGCCGGCCTCTACGAAGACGCCATCGGCACGTTCAGCCTCGCGGTGGGCATCCTGGCGGGAGGCCCGCAGGCCGGAGGCCGCGGTCAGGCCATCCAGGAAGTGAACCTCGCCATCGCACTGACCGGCGCCCGGCGGTACGAAGAAGCGCTCTCGCACTACGACCGGAGCCAGGCGCTCTTCGTCAAGCTCGGCAGCGATCCTGAAGGTTATCTGCCCCGCCTGCACTCGGCGCGAGCATTGACGCTGGTGAATCTTGGCCGGCTCGACGAAGCCGAACGCGCGTTCAACGACGTGGCGTCGTCCGACCTGACTGGCGCGGCCGGAGCAATCCACAGGCTGCGCATCGCGGTGCTGCGCGACCGGCAACACAGACCCGCCGAGGCGGTTGAGCTCGTGCGATCCGGGCTCGCCGGATTGACCCCCGCCGTGCCGAAGGGCGCTCGGGCCGGCGCAGATCTGATGGCCGGCACCACGCTTCTCGACAGCAATCGAGCGTCGGAGGCAGTCGAGCCGTTGCGCGAAGCAGTGCGCCTGTTCGCCGAGCAACAGCTGGTGATGTCGCCGGAACGCAACGAGGCGAGCGCAGCGCTCTCCCGTGCCGAGTCCGCCATCGGTGTTGCACCGGCATCCGCGCCGGTCCGATAGCCGTTCGTCCCGAACCGGCGCGGTGCTCGGCGGCGGCCGCCACCGCAAGGGCGAGAATCAAGCTGTCGCCCCTCGAGAGCACCGCGTGGACCCATCCGCCTTCCCCTTCTGCGCGCTCATCGACGCCGCCGCCGCCGACCTCGACGTCCAGCTGATCGCCTGGCGCCGTGACTTCCACCAGAACCCCGAGCTCGGCAATCGCGAGACGCGCACCGCCGTGAAGGTCGCCGAGCACCTGCGGTCGCTCGGCTTCGACGACGTTCGCACGGGCGTCGCGCACACCGGCGTCGTCGGCCTGCTCAAGGGCGGCAAGCCGGGCAAATGCGTCGCGCTGCGCGCCGACATGGATGCGTTGCCGGTCACCGAGCGCACCGACGTGCCGTTCGCCTCGAAGGCGCGTGCGACCTTCAATGGCCAGGAGGTCGGCGTGATGCATGCCTGTGGCCACGACTCGCACGTCGCGATCCAGTTGGCGGTCGCATCGCTGCTGGCCGGCATGCGCGGGCGCATAGCCGGCTCGGTGAAGTTCATCTTCCAGCCGGCGGAGGAGATGCCGCCCGAGGGCGAGGAAGGCGGCGCGCGGCTGATGATCAAGGAAGGCGCGCTCGAGAACCCCGAGCCCGACGCGATCTTCGGCCTGCACGTCACCTCGCAGCTCGCGACCGGAACGATCGGCTTTCGGCCGGGGCCGACGATGGCCAGCTCCGACAGCTTCAAGATCGCCGTGCTCGGCCGGCAGACGCATGGCGCCATGCCGTGGCGCGGCGTCGACCCGATCGTCACCGCGGCGCAGGTTGTGCTTGGCCTGCAGACGATCGTCTCGCGCCAGGTCGATCTCACCCAGGAGCCGGCGGTCGTCACGGTCGGCGCGATCAACGGCGGCGTGCGCCAGAACATCATCCCCGACCGGGTCGACATGATCGGCACGATCCGCACCTTCAACGAGCCGATGCGCGACGACATCCACGAGCGCGTGAAGCGCACCGTCGAATCGATCGCCGCGGCGTCGAACGCCGGTTGCGAGGTCTGCGTCGACAAGCACTACGCGGTGACGATCAACGACGCCGAGCTCACCGAGCAGATGCGGCCGACGCTCGAGCGCGTCGCCGGGCCGGGCAAGGCGAGCGTGATACCGAAGGTGACCGGCTCGGAAGACTTCTCGTTCTTCCAGCAGAAGGTGCCCGGGCTCTTCTTCTTCATCGGCGTGACGCCCGAGGGGCAGGACCCGAAGCAGTCGCCACCGAATCACTCGCCGCTCTTCTACATCGACGAGGCCGGCCTCGGCCTGGGCGTTCGGGCGATGGCGAACCTGGTCTTCGACTACCTGGGCGACGGCACGACGTGACGGAACGGCGCGCGGTACAGCCACACCGGCCGGCCGCCCTCGATCTCGATC
>JBBSPY010000012.1:0-28583 GCA_038258415.1 Burkholderiales bacterium | reverse complement strand
GCATGCTCAACCACCCCGACAGCATCGTCAGCCTGAGCGACGCCGGCGCCCACCTCACCTTCTTCAACGACGCAGGCTTTGGCTTGCACCTGCTCGGCCACTGGGTGCGCGAGCGCGGGGCGATGACGCTGGCCGAAGCGGTGCGCCGCCTCACGTCGCACCCGGCGAGCGTGCTTGGCCTGGCAGGCCGCGGCTCGATCCGCGAACGCCATGCCGCCGATCTGCTCCTTTTCGACCCTCAGAGCGTCGGCCGCGGCCCGAAACGCCGCGTGCACGATCTGCCGGCGGGCGCCGCGCGACTCACGACCGACGCGGTCGGCGTGCACGGCGTCTGGGTCAATGGGCAGCAGGTCGCCGACGCCGGTGGTCTGGTTCCCGACGTGCCGCGGGCGGGAACGCTCATCGACCGATTCGTCGGTCAGACGCCGGGTTCGATTCGACGGTAGACGCGAACCGCCTTCTCTCGCACCCACGAAGCCACGAGCGTGTCGAAGGCCTTGAAATGGGCGCTTGCGAGATGCTCTTCGAACGCCGCCCGATCGTCGTAGACCTCGTACAGGAAAATCCTCGAGATGTCGTCGGGATCGACGCAGACGTCGAACTGGCGACAGCCGGGCTCGCGCTCGCGCGACGCCTGCGCATTGACAACGATGGCCGAGCGGAATTCCGCTGCCTTGGCCTCGACCGTCGCGAACTCGACCGTGACGACATACATGGCTTGTTCCTCAACTTCGCGGAAAGCGCTGCGCGAGATCGGCGAGTTGTGCTGAGGTGAGCGTGCGCACGCGCTCGTGCTTCACGCGCAGCCACAGGCTCGCCGTCGCCTCCAGCTCCTCGATCACATCGGCGGCCACGGCGAGCGAGCCACCGCTGACGATCGGCCCGTGGTTGGCCAGGAGCAACGCGTGGTGCTGGTCCGCCGCCACCCGCACCGCATCGGCGAGTGCCGGGTCGCCGGGCGCGAAGTACGGCAACAGCGGCAGCGTGCCGACCCGCATCGCCTGGTAGGCGGTCAGTGGGGGCAGCACGTCGGCCGGGTCGAGATCGGCGAGCACCGACACCGCCACGGCGTGGCCGGAATGAAGGTGCACGACCGCACCGTCGGCGCTGCGGGCCCGATACATCGCCAGATGCAGCAGCGCTTCCTTGGTCGGCGCATCGCCGCCGACGTGGACGCCATCGGCATCGAGCATCGACAGGTTGGCCGGATCGAGCGCGCCGAGCGAAGCGCCCGTGGGCGTGGTCAGGAAACCGTTGGCGCTGCGCACCGAGATGTTGCCGGTCCGACCATGCGTGAGGCCCCGCTCGAACAGTGACCGACCGAGCGCGCACAGCTCGTCGCGAATCGCGGCGTCGCTCATCCGAGCATCGCCGTGGCCTTGGCGAAGAAGTCGCGGCCGCCGAAGTTGCCCGACTTCAGGGCGAGCCAGAGGGGGTCGCCGCCGGCGGCGAGCGTCCAGGGAACGCCGGGGTCGATCTCCGGCCCGATGACGAGCGCACGCACGCCGAGCGCGTCGACGACGGCGCCCGATGTTTCGCCGCCGGCGACGACGAAGCGCCTCGCGCCAGCGGTGTGCAACGCCACCGCGACCTGCCGGAATGCGCTCTCGACGAGCGCAGCCGAGCGTTCGACGCCGAGCTCACGCTGCGCCGATGAAAGCGCATCGGGCGCGGCACTCGCATAGACCAGCACCGGCCTGGCGCCGAGCGCCCCCGAGACGAGCGCCGCGATCCGGACGGCTGCGTCGGGGTCGGACGCGAGCTCGAACGGGTCGACCTGGAACGACGCGACATGGTCGCGGACCGCTGCGACCTGGCCGAGCGTCGCTTCCGAGCAGCTCCCCGCGAGCCAGGCGACGGGTCCCGCTGTGGCCGGCGTTCTCCACGCGCCGCCGCCCGGCCGGGCGCGCGACGCGAGCTGCCGCGCGAGGCCGAGGCCGAGCCCGGCGCCGCCGGCGCACAGGGGCAGATCGAGGGCCGCCTCGGCGGCGGCGACGAGGTGCTCGTCACGCGTCGCGTCGACGATCGCGTGGCCGTACCCGGCGGTCTCGAACGCCGTGAGCCTGCTGCGTGTCGTGGCGCTGCCGCCTTCGAGCTCGGCGACGCCGACGAGCCCCACGGGAGCCCGGCACTGCGCCGCCAGCACGCGCACGAGGTTGGCGTCGGTCATCGGCGTCAGCGGGTGCTGGCGCATGCCCGACTCGCTGAGCAGCACATCGCCGACGAAGAGGTGCCCGCGGTAGACGGTGCGCCCGTTGCGCGGATAGGCCGGAGTCGACGGCACGATGCGTCCACCGAGCGCCGCCCGCAGCGCTTCGGTGACCGGGCCGATGTTGCCGCGCGGCGTGGAGTCGAAGGTCGAGCAGTACTTGAAGAAGATGCGCTCGGCGCCGCGCTCGCGAAGCCACTGCAGCGACGCGAGCGCCTGCGCGACGGCTTCGTCTGGAGCGATCGTGCGCGATTTCAACGCCACGACGACCGCGTCGGCGGCCGGCAGATCGAGCGCTCCGGGCACGCCGTTGACCTGCATCACGGACAAGCCTTCGCGCGCCAGGTTGACGCCGAGGTCGGTGGCGCCGGTGAGGTCATCGGCGATGCAGCCCATCAGCATGTCGATTGAGCCCTCAGCGGACCGCGTGCACCAGCGCCATGCTGAGCGACGGCACGTAGGTGACGATCATCAGGATGACGACGCTGATCGCCATCTGCGGCAGCAATGCTCGCACGACCGACGCCATGCCGACGCCGGCGAGCCGCGCCCCGACCATCAGCGTGCCGCCGACCGGCGGCGTGTACAGGCCGATGGCGAGGTTGCACGTCATGATGAGGCCGAGGTGCACCGGGTCGATCCTGAACGCGGCCGCCAGCGGCACGAGCAGTGGTGCCGCGAGGATCAGCGCCGGCACCGGCTCGATGAAGCAGCCGAGCGCCAGCATCGCGATGTTGACGAGCAGCAGAAACATCCACGGCGACGTCGCGTAGCGGGTGACGAGGTCGGCGATCTGCACCGGCACCTGCTCGATCGTGATGAGCCAGGCCAGCGTCGCCGTCGCGCCGATCACGACCATGACGACGGCACTCGTCGTGAACGACTTCAGGAACAGCGCCGGAAGATCGCGCGGCTTCAGGTCGCGGTAGACGACCATCGAGACGAACAGGCCATACGCGGCAGCGACGGCGGCGGCCTCGGTCGGCGTGAAGGTGCCCGACCAGATGCCGCCGAGGATGATCACCGGCATCAGCAGCGCCGGGAAGGCAGCGATGAACGCGACGCCGATCTCGCGCGCCGATGAGCGCTGGTCGCCGTTGTCGCAACCCGTTTTCCTGCCGACGCGCACGCAGTCGAGCGACAGGCCGATCGCGAACGCCACCGCCGGCACGACGCCGGCGAGGAAGAGGTCGCGTACCGAGGTGCCGGAGACGAACGCGTAGACCAGCATCGGGATCGACGGCGGCATGACGATCGCGAGCGTCCCCGCGGTCGACATCAGCGCGCCGGCGAACGCCGGTTTGTAGCCCTTCCTGATCATCGCCGGCGTCATCACCGAGCCGATCGCCGCGGTGTCGGCGATCGCCGAGCCCGAGACGCCGCCGAAGATCAGGCACGACGTGACGGTCGAGATGCCGAGGCCGCCGGGCAGGAAGCCGAGCAGCCGCGTCGCGAAAGTGACGATGCGCAAACCCACGCCGCCACGCGACAGGATCTCGCCGGCGAGCATGAACAGCGGCACCGCGATCAGCACGAACGGCTCGACGCCGCCGATGTAGGAGAGGAAGACCGACGTCAGCGGGTGGCCGAGGCCGTGCCACCAGATCATGCCGGCGGTCGACAGCAGCAGGCCGTAGACCAGCGGCACGCCGAGCAGCGTGGCGACGACGAACACGCCGAAGGTCTCGAACAGGATCACGGCTCGGCCTGTGGGTGTTCAGGCGCGCCGTAGCGCTCCGCGTTCGACCGGCCTCGAACGATCTCGATCAGGTCCCAGACGACGAAGACCATGGTGATGAGCGAGGCGACAGGCAGCGCGATGTACTGCGTCGCCATCGGCCAGCCGAGCACGGTGAGCGTGCTCAGGCGCCCGGCGTCGGCGATGCCGAATCCGTACCAGACGAGGAGCGAGAGCGTCACCAGGACGACGAGCTGGATCGCGGCCTCGGCGGCCCGCCGAGGCGTGCCGCTGAGCCGCCCGATCACCTCGCCGATCGCCATGTGCGCGCCACGTCGCGTCGCCGCCGCGCCGCCGAGAAAGGTCACCCAGACCATCAGCAACTCGCCGAACTCGGTCGTCCAGGCGATGTCGCCATCGAACACGTTGTGGACGATGACGTTGGCGAAGACGAGCGACGCCATGACCGCGCCGATCACGATGATCGCCCAGTCGACTGCACGACCGAGACAGCGGATCGGCCACGGCGAGTGCGGGCCGGCGGGCAGCAGCGTCGCCGCTGCGCCCGGCCCGGTGATCGCGACGGCGGTTTCGGTTCCCGTCACGGCCTACTTCGCTGGCAACGCCTTGCGCACGGCTTCGGCGTCGGCGATGAACTGGTCGACGTCGGCTCCGTATTTCTCTTTGGCCTTGGCGTAGGCCGGCTTGACGGCATCGCGGAACGGCGCCAGGTTCGGCCGCGCCACCTTTGCGCCTTTGGCCGTCATCTCGGCGAGCTGCCTGTCGTCGTTGCTCTTGATCTCGTTGCGGATCCACGCCGCGGTCTCGTTGCCGGCTTTCATCACCGCGGCCTGGTCGGCCGGCGTGAGCTTCTCCCAGGTCTTCTCGCTGATCGTCAGCGGGATCGGGCTGTAGACGTGATGCGTGAGCGTGACGTTGGGCGCCACCTCGTAGAACTTGTTGGCGAAGATGGTGTCGATCGGGTTCTCCTGGCCACTTACGGCGCCCTGCTGGATCGCGAGGTAGACCTCGGGCAACGGCAGGATGACGACGTTGAAGCCGATCGCTTCCAGCACCCAGCGCATCATCTCGTTCGGATAGCTGCGCAGCTTGCGGCCCTTGGCATCGGCCGGCGATGCGAGCGGCTCCTTTGTCGTCATGTCGCGAAAGCCCGCCTCCCAGGTGGCCAGGAAGCGAAATCCCTTCGCTGGCGCCTTGGCGAACTGCGCCTGCAGCCACTTCGATTCGTCGTACAGCTTCCAGCCCTGCTCGTAACTCTCGACCAGGTAGGGCAGCACGGTGAGGTTGAGCGTCGGGACGTGGGTGGCGTAGGTGCCGGTGCCGGAGGTGGTGAAGTCGATGCCGCCGAGCTGCAATTGCTCGACTGCCTTCGGGTCGTTGGCGAGCTGGCCGGCCGGGAACACCTGCACCTTGTAGCGGCCTTGCGTGTACTGCTCGACCTTCTCGGCGAATTGCAGCGCCGCCTTCTGCCGCGCGCCACCGGGCTGGTCGGTGTGGCTGAACTTGAGCACGGTCTGCGCCGCGGCGGGCACCGCCGCCGCCATGGCCGCCGCCGCGATCGCGGCGATGGCGAAGCAGCGCTTGAACAGGTCTCTCTTCGTCGTCATGGTCTGTCTCCTGGTTTCGCGGTGGACAAGGGATCGAACCCCTCGAGCTCGACGCGGCGATGGCTCGCCGCCGAGCGATAGACGGCTTCCTGCACGCGCAGGTTGGCCAGGTACTTGCGTGCCGTGTTCTCGAGCGGCGCGCCCTCGGCGAAGTGGTGCACGACATGGCGCTGCAGCCATTCGCAGGCGCCGCCGCCGAAGGTGTCGGTCGGGCCGGGGTCGTAAGCGTGCTCGACCTCGGGGCCGTGGTGTGCCTTCCACCAAAGCCGCGCGTCGCCGTCGAGGCGGAGCACGCCGGCCGAGCCTTCGAGCCACAACTCGCCCATCGTCCGCCGCGGATTGGCGGCGACGTGGTCGTTGAGCCGGTTGCCGTCGAAGAGGCCCGTCGCACCGACGCCGAACTCGAGGATCAGCAGCCCGGCGTCTTCGCCGGTGATCACCGGGTTGATGCGGCGCAGGTGCGCGTAGACCGCGCTGACCTCGCCCATCAGGAAGCGGAAGGTGTCGATCCAGTGGATCGCCGTTTCCATGACGAGCAGGCGCGGCATCGTCTGGAAATAGGGCTGCCGGTCGAGGTAGGCGCGTGGACCCTGGCCATCGCCCGGGCGGAGCCGGAACGCGACCGCGTGCAGCGTGCCGAGCGCGCCGGCGTCGATCAGGCGCTTCGACTCGCGGTACCACGGCTGCCAGCGGATGTTCTCGTGCACGACCAGCGGCACGCCGGCGCGTTCGGCGTGCTCGGTGATCGCCACGGCGTCGGCGTACGAGACGCCGAAAGGCTTCTGGCAGATGACCGGAATGCCGCGGTCGATCGCCTTCGCGACGAACGTCCGATGCGTCTCGGGCGGCGTGATCACGTCGACGAGGTCGGGCTTCTCGGCGTCGAGCGCGGTGTCGAGATCGGTGTAGGTCCGCTCGATGCCGAAGCCGCCCGCGAGGTCGCGCGCCTTGGCCGCGTCGCGGTTGACGATGGCAACGCATTCGGCACCTTCGATGCGCTGCCAGCCCAGGTACTGGAAGCGGCTGAAGTAGCCGGCGCCGACACCGAGGACGCGCAACACGTTCAGCCCTCCGCGGTCACAGGTTGGAGGCGACGGCGTCGGCGATCGCCTTCGTGCCGTCGCGGCCGCCGAACTCGTACGGGACGATGCGCTTCGACGCGAACACGGTGTCGACGGCGCGCTCGATGCGCGCTCCCGCGTCGACGAGCGCGGCGTTGCCGTGCTGCTCGCCGAGCCAGTCGAGCATCAAGGCCGCAGAGAGGATGGTCGCGGTCGGGTTCGCCTTGCCCTGGCCGGCGATGTCCGGCGCCGAGCCGTGGCAGGGCTGGAACAGGCCGTGTCGGTCGCCGAGGTCGGCCGACGGCGCCATGCCCATGCCGCCGACGAGCGCGGCCGTCTGGTCGGAGAGGATGTCGCCGAACATGTTCTCGGTGACGAGCACGTCGAACTCCCAGGGCCTGCGGATCAGGTCGAGCGCGGCCGCGTCGATGTAGTGGTGCCGCGCCTCGATGTCGGGGAAAGCAGCGGCGCGCTCGTCGAAGATCTTGCGGAAGAACGCCATCGAGCGGAACACGTTGGCCTTGTCGACGCAGGTCACTCGGCCGGCGCGGCCTCGGGCCTTCCGCCGCTGCGCGAGGCGAAACGCGAAGTCGTGCACGCGCTCCGAGCCTCGCCGCGTGATGACGAGCGTGTCGCGGGCTTCGCTGTCGTCGGCGGCGACCTCGCCCTTGCCGCGCGACGCGAACAGCCCTTCGGTCGACTCCCGGACGACGACGAGGTCGATCGTCGCCGCGCGCGGGTCGGCGAGCGGCAGCGCGACGCCCGGGATCGCGCGCGCCGGGCGCACGCCGGCATAGAGGTCGAGCTCGACGCGCAGGTCGAGTTGCGGCGCGATCTCGGTGCCGTCGGCATAGCGGATCTCGGGCCAGCCCATGGCGCCGAAGAAGATCGCGTCGGCGGCGCGAGCGGCCTCCAGCGTGGCAGCGGGCAGCGCCTCTCCGCTCGCCTTGAAGTGCTGTGCGCCGGCGGGATGCGTGGCGAACGCGAGCGTGAAGCCGGCATCGCGCTGCACGCGTTCGAGCAGCGGCAGCGTGGCATCGACGACGTCGACGCCGATGCCGTCGCCCGGGAGCACGCAGATGTCGAAGGTGGATCGGGTCGTGGAGTTCAAGGTGGTGTCGTCCGGTTCACATCTGGTGGAGGCGGTAGCGCTCGAAGATCGTCAGCAGCTCGCGGCTGGCGCGCTCCCGGTGCTCGCGATTGACCTGCACCGCGCCTGCGCCGTCGCCGGCGCGAATGCGCTCCAACAGCGCCGTGTGCTCACGCGTCGAGCTGATCGGCTTGGGCCGCAGCCGCAGCGTGAACATCCGCGCCCGATGCGCGCGGTCGCCCAGCCGCTGCACCGCGTCCATCAGCGTGCGGTTGCCGGCGAGCTCGACCAGGCCGTGGTGGAAGCGCTCGTCGGCGGCCGCCCAGGCGTCGAGGTCGTCGGCCTTGAGGGCGCGGCTCATGTCGCGCGTGGCTTCGACCAGGGGTTTGAGTTGCGCGTCGCTCGGCCGGCGCGCGGCCAGCAGCTCGGCGGCGGCCGATTCGAGCGCCGTCAGCACGGCGTAGATCTCGGCCATGTCGGCAGCCGAGACCGGAAGCACGCGCATGCCGTGGCGCGGCACGACCTCGACCAGCCCTTCGGCGGCCAGCCGCAGCATCGCTTCGCGCATCGGTGTGCGGCTGATGCCGAGCTCTTCGGCGAGCTCGCTTTCGAGCGACTGGTGGCCGGGCGGGTAGGCGTTGTCGAGGATGCGGCGGCGGACGAGGTCGTAGGCTTCCTGGGCGCGCGATGCAGCGCGCGGGGGCGAGGGTGACACCGGGCGCGAGGCAGGGACGCCGGGCACGCCGTCGGCTGGTCCGGGGCGACGGCTGCGTGGTGACGGCACGCCCGTGGTCATGGTCAGTGGCGCCAGTGAACCGGCGGGTGACCGGCGACGGGCGAGCGGAAGCTCGCGATCGCGTCGCCCTGCAGGCAGCCGAGATAGGCGGTGCACAGGTCGGCGCCGCCGAAGGCCAGGCTCGAGATGCTTCGCAGCACGCGGCCGCCGGCGCGGTCAAGGTGCTGGCGGCCGAACGTGCCTTCGACGAAGGCGTTCTCGCACCACTCGAGATGGTCGGCGTCGACGTCCTCAAGGAGGATCGTAGGCTCGCCGCCGGGCGCCACACGGATGACACGGTTGCTGACGATGCTCGTGATCCAGATGCCGCCTTCGCTGTCGAAGGCAAGGCCATCGGGATAGGTGCCTGGGCCGAACGTCGTCACCGTCTCGCGCGCGCCGAGCGAGCCGTCGGCGGCAACACGGAAGCGGCTCAGGCGTCGACCGAACGTCTCGTTGACGTAGAGCCACGTCCCGTCGGGCGAGAGCATCGCCTCGTTGGTGTAGCCAAGGCCCTCGGCGACGATGCGGGCACCGCGAGCGTCGACGACGACCACGAAGCCGTCCGTGACGTCGGCGCGATACGCCAATGCGCGCGGCACGCGGCGCGTGCTCACGGTGATCCAGGTGCGACCGGTCGCGTCCTCGAAGACGAAGTTGGTCGGCGGAAGGTCGATGCCGTCGACCGTTTCGAGGAAGGGGGTGAGTCCGCCATCTCGGGCGAGCGCGTAGATGCCGCCGCGCGTCTCGCCGAGGTCGGCGAGCAGGAAGCTGCCGTCGCGGCGCAGCGCGATGCCGTTCGGTCGCATCGGCCGAGGCGACGCGCTCGCGGGGACGACCAGCTCGGTCGGTGTGCCGGCGCGCGTGATCGCCACGCCACCGCGCCAGTCGGCCGTGTACAGCGCGCCGGAGCGCGTCGCCAGAACGCACTCCGGACGCACGAGCCCGGACCCGACGAACCTGAGGTCGCAGAGCGGGATGGGAGGAAACCCTTCGACAGGCACAGCAGGATCGGCGCGTTTGATAACGCATACGTTAATGGATGGGCTGCGAGGGCACGCCCGAGTTTTCCCTGCCTCCGTGGCGAGCCAGGGCAGCCGCGGTCCGATGCGGCGTTATTGGCCCGTCGGCCGGCGAGGCACGGCTGACCACAGACGCGGTCAACGTGCACGGCGTCTGAGTCAACGGCCGGCAAGTGGCCGACAGGAGCGGGCCCGCTCTCCGACCGTCGCACGCTTCACCGCGTCGCCGATCGCTTCGTCCTCAGTCGGCCGACGTCGAGCTCCGCCTCGTCCGGCAGCGCCTGCGCCAGCTTGCCGGCGGCACCCCGAATGCACGTTTGAAGGCCCGATTGAACGACGCTTCCGATTGGTAGCCCACGTCTTGCGCAATCGCCTGCACCGTGAGCTGCGTGTCCTGAAGCTGCCGCTTCGCCAGCTGCATTCGCCAGCGCGTCAGATACTTCATCGGCGCGATGCCGATGAAGCGGCTGAACCGCTGACCCAGCACGGATCGTGACGTGCCCACTTCCGAGGCCAATTGCTGCACGGTCCAGGCGCGCGCAGGCCGGCCATGCAGCCTGGCCAGTGCATTGCCGACGATGGGATCGCGCGCCCCCGCGAGCCAGCAGCCGTCACTCCGATCGAGTGCGGGCTCGTGACGTCGCAAGGCCTCCACCAGAAGCGCTTCGGCCATCTTCGCCAGCAGCGCCTCCGTGCCCGGTCGCGCTGCTTCGGCTTCGCTGCAGAGGTGCTGCATCGTGTTCTCGAGCCAGAGACCACCAGAATCACTTCGAAGACTGACCTTGAACAGCGGCGGCAGGCCGGCGAGAAACAATCTGTCGGCTTCGCTGTCGCAGCCGAAGAAGGCGCAAACGATGCGCGTGGTTTCAGCATCGTCGCTGCCCTCGCCAATTCGCAGGTCGCGAGGACGACCCGGCCGTGATGTGTCTCGCAACGCGGCGCCAGGGTCGAGCAGTTGCGCCGGAGAACCGTTGGACACCGTGTGCGCGTCGCCGCGCGGCAAGACGACGATGTCGCCGGCACCGACCTGAAGGACGTGCCCGTCGCCGAGGTTGACCAGCGCCTTGCCATGCGTGACAAGGTGATAGTGAATCAACCGTTCGCTCGCTGGCGACAGCAGCTCGGTGGCCAACGCCGGATCGGGCACGGCAAAACCCCAAGGCGCCATGCCTTCGACGCGAAAGAAGATGGCGCTGCTCACGCGCACGGCCTCGAGCGCCTGCGAAAGGGTATCCGCCGATCTGTTTTCCATTCCCGCGTCACTGACGGCGCCGCGGCAAAGAACGGCGGCAGGCGGGACAAGGACAAGCGCTCGCTCGCGCACTACGCTGAAGCAGCGAAAGGAGATTGGCCTCGTGGACATCATTGATATCGGCAGCGCGCAGCTGGCTTGCGTCGATCACGGGCAAGGCGAGACGCTGGTGCTGGTGCATGGCTCCAACAGCGACTTGCGCACCTGGGAGCCGGTGCGCGAACGCCTGAGCGAGCACTTTCGCGTGTTTGCCTATAGCCGGCGCTTCCATTGGCCCAACCATGCCATCACGCCGGGCGTCGACTACGACATGCGGCAACACGTGGCCGACCTCGGAGAGGTTCTTGAGAAGATTGCCGCGAGTGGAGCTCATCTGGTTGGGCATTCGTATGGGGCCCTGCTGTGTCTGCACCTTGCGCTGCAACGACCGAAGTCGGTACGCTCCCTGATACTCGCCGAGCCGCCGGCGATCAGGCTGTTCACCGGCACCCCGCCCACTGTGCCAGAACTGGGCAGGCTGTTTCTGACGCGGCCTCGCACGGCGCTGGCGCTTGCGAAGTTCGGTGTTCGCGGCGTCATGCCGGCGACGGCCGCGCTGAAGCGCAGTTCGCTCGACAGCGCACTTGGCCACTTCGGGCGGGCGGTGCTGGGAGACGAGGCGTTCGCGAAGCTGTCGACCGAGCGGCTTGGCCAGGCACGGCAGAACCTGATACCTGCGGAACTGCTGGGGTCAGGGTTCGCGCCGATCGATCGCGACGCTTTGCGACAGCTTGCGGTGCCGACGCTGCTTATGCGGGGTGAACGCAGTCCGGCGCTGTTCGCGCATCTGATCGATGGCCTGGCGGAACTGCTGGCAGGCGCGCAGTGCGCCGAAATCGCGCACGCTTCGCACCTCGTCCATGAGGACAACCCACAGGCGTGGCTTGCAGCGGCATTGGAGTTTCTGCACCGACGCTCGTCGGCCGTCACGGCACCACGCGTTCTGCCTCGCCGCAGCTGCAGCGAGCCGCTCGAAGCACTGGCGCCACGGCCGTGACAAGAACCAACGAGCACCGCATGTGGGGAAGGACATTGATTCGGCTGGGCCTGGCCATCGCCAGCGCGGCGATGGCCAGCGCGGCGATCGCCGCAGGATCCGCGCCGCCCGACGACGTCGCGCCTCTCGGATCGACCATCGGCCTCGGTGCGACTGCTGTTGCGTTGCCCCCGGGCGGCCCGCAGTCATTCGACGCCGATGCGCAGAGCCAGGGCGCCACGCTGAATCCGTTGTCGGCGTCCGTTCTTGCAACCGACTCCGGAACAACGTTTGATTTCGGAGACGTGTTCGTGATGACAGCGGGCGCAGCGACGGCTTCCTGGACAAGCGCGGCGTCCGGGATCGTCGAGTTCGACCAGGTCGGCTGGACCGTCTCGAACGGTACGAGTGCTTCGCTGCACACAAACGAGCTCTGGGAGTACGAATTCCAGCTGAACCGCCCGAGCATCTTCAGTGTCGATGTCGACATCGACCTCACCGGCACGAACACCGCCGGCATCGGCACCTATGTGTTTCGGATCCTGGGTCAGGGCGGCGTGGTTCACGAACGCTTCTTCGGTGACAACCGAGGCACCAGCACCAGCTTCAGCCAGCAAGCCAGCCTCTTGCTCGACCCCGCCGCCGCCTACACCGCGCAGATTCGAGGTGTCTCTGGCATCGCCGGTGTCGTGCTGACCCGCACGGCGTACAAGGACGCGCGCTTCGCCTTCGACATCGTCGAGGTGTCGGCCATTCCCGAGCCGTCGAGCGTGCTGATGCTCGGGCTCGGCTTCACAGCCGTACTGGGGGCTCTCAGGCGAACAACGAAGCGGCAAGGGCGCGTAGGGAGCTGAATGAACCTCCCAAGGGCGACGAGCGTCGTCGTCGTTGTACGGGGCGTACTCCCCGAGAAGCTCGCTGAACTGGCTGAATGCACGCTGGGCGGAGCGGCCGAGTCGCTTGCCATACCGCTCGACATCAAGGCTTGAATCCTCCGCCCACGCGGGGCATGAGCGCCACGATCGACTGTTAGACCGTCTCCTATCGAGCCTGATCGTCTGCTTCGACCCTGACGGAGCAAACCCTCTGCCGTCTTCTATGGAGGGTCTTGCGCGCCACGGCCGGTGGCCTCGGGCGACCAGGATCGACCACGAGGTCGGCGAACACCGCAGAAGATCTGAAGAATGCGTCACCGGTTCACCTCGCTTCGTCGCGCACGCCTGCTCACGGCATTCGCCGCCTGATCGCAACGGACCGACACGGGCGTCGCGAAGCCCGCTGCACGCCGCGTGGCACCATCGCCGCGTGGTCTCGGACACCGTTCGCCTTCGCCTGATCGGCCGGCCGGAGCTCTTTCTGGCAGATCGGCAGCTGCGCCTGCCGACTCGCAAGACGCTCGCCCTGCTGGCGATCCTCGCGCTCTCGACGCATCGCCGCGACCGCGCCTCGCTCGCGGCACTGCTATGGGCCGATCGCGACGCGGTGGCAGCGCGCCGCAACCTGCGGCATGAGTTGCACCGCCTGCGCCACGCCGGCTTGGACGGCGCCGTCGACGATGACGGCGACACGCTCTCCCTCGGCGCCGTCGAGGTCGACGTCCACGCCTTCCGAAAGGCTTGCGCCACAGGTGATGCCGCTGTCGCCGCGGCTTGCGGCCCGGGGCCGCTGCTCGACGGCTTCACGGTCGTCGACGGCACCGCGTTCGACGAATGGGTCGCCGGCGAGCGCTCGCGGCATCGCGACCAGTGGGCCGACGCGGCCGAGCGCCACGCCTCGGCGCTGCACCGCGCCGGCCATCTTCGCGAGGCGCTCGTCCTGCTCGACGCGCTCTGCGGCCCGACTGGCGTCGACCCCCTGCGCGAGGCGGCCGTGCGCGAGGCGATGCGCTGCCAGGCGGCCCTCGGCGAGGTCGATGCGGCGCTGCGCCGCCACGAGCGCCACGCCCGTGTCCTGCGCGACGAGCTCGGCCTCGAGCCGCTTCCAGAAACGCTCGCCCTCGCCGAACAGCTGCGCGCCGGCGCAGCGGGCGAGCCCGGTGCCGACCGCGCCGCCGTCACCAGGCCCTCGTCCCGGCGCGACCCGATGCCGTCGCAGGTGCCCTTCATCGGTCGCGAGGAGGCGATCCGGACGATGCACGCCGCCTGGTCGCAAGGTCGTGCCATCGTCATCGACGGTGAGCCCGGTTGTGGCAAGACGCGCTTGGCCTCCGACTTCGCCGCTGCCGCGGGTCCCTTCGCAGTGGTCGCCTGTCGCCCGGCCGACGGCGCCATTCCCTATGCCTCGGCGGCCCGCGCGATGCGGGTGCTGACGGGCGGGGGCGGCCTCGGCGCCTTGCCCGAATGGGTGCGTGGCGAGCTCGCCCGACTGTTGCCCAAACTCGCGCCGCCGCCGCCGCCGATCGCCTCGCCCGAACAGCGCGCCCGCTTCGTCGCTGCCTTCGCGACCGCCTGGCAGGCGCTGCTCGACGACGACTTCCGCTCGGTGCTGATCGACGACTGGCAGTACGCCGACGACTCCAGCATCGACCTGTTCGTCCATCTCGCCCAGAGCACGGTCGAGCAACGGGAGGACGGCGGCGACCCGACGCGGCTCCTCATCGCCAGCCGGCCGATCGAGAGCACGCGACACGGCGCACGCGCACTCGCCCAGCTGGCCGATGGCGGCCTAGCGGAACGCATCGAGATCGCGCCGCTGAGCGCCGCGGAGCTCCTGGCGCTGATCCAGCGGCTTTCCGGCAGTGCCGGCGCACAGCGCTTCGCCGGTCGCCTGCACGAAGCGACGGGGGGCAATCCGATGTTTGCCGTCGAGACACTGCGCCACCTCTTCGAGACCGGCCTGCTCGGCGTTGATGCCGAAGGCGCGTGGCAGACGCCGTTCGACGACGTCACCCGCGACTATCGCGAGCTGCCGGTCCCGGCCAGCGTGCGCGAAACCGTCTTGGCGCGCGTGCGCGGCCTCGGCAACGCCGCCCTCCGGTTACTCGAAGCGGCGAGCCTCGCCGGCGACCCATTCACCCTGGCGCGGCTCGACGGCAGCATCGCCCTCGGCGAGCTCGAGCGCGTCGAAGCCATCGAGCGGGCACTGGCGGCACGGCTGCTGGTGGTCGACGATCCCTCGCGCGACGGCGGCCCGCACTATCGCCACGTCCACGACCTGATTCCGCAATCGGTGGCCGAGGCGATCTCGCCCGAGCGGGCGCGCCTCCTGCATCGTCGGCTCGCCATCAGCGCCGAGCGAATGCAGTTGCCGGCCGAGCGAGTCGCCGCCCACCTCGACGCCGCGGGCGACCACGCCGCGGCGAATCCCTGGCGACTGCGCGCAGCCGACGAAGCCGAAGCCCGCTACGCCCACGCCGAGGCCCTCGCCCAACTCACGCTGGCCCTGCACCCGGCGCTGCCTGCCGCCGAGCGCGTCCGGATGCAGCTGCGCCGCGCCGGCCTGGCGCGCCACCTGCTCGACCGGGCCGAGGCCGAGCAGGCCCTTGGGGACGCCGAGCGCTGCGCCGCCGATGACGCCGCGACGCGTCACGCGGTCGGCCTCGCTCTCGCCCGACACGCCCTCGCAGGCGACGACGTCGCCACCGCCATGGCCCGGCTCGACGCGATCGTCGACGACCCGCAGGCGAGCGACAGCGACCGGATCGAAGCGCGCCTGACCCGGGTGCTGGCATTGCAGAAGTCGGGCGACGCACGCGCCGGGGAGGCCCTGTGGGCGATCGTCGCAACGCTGCCGGCCACCGCGTCGGGGCCGCGCGCCCACGCCTTCGGCCTGCTCGGCATGGACGCCTTGCGCCGCGGCGAATGGACCGACGCGAGCGACTGGTTCGCGCGTGCAGCCGGCGATTACGAGGCGATCGGCGACCTGGCGGGTCTGGCCGGCGCGCGCTTGCGCGACGGCGCCGTAAGCACGATGCGGAGCGACTTCGATTCCGCGCTGCGGCTACTGGAGCAGGCTCTCGCCGACGCGACACGTGCCGCGCACATCGGCCACCAACGCGGCGCGATCCTGAACCTGGTCAAGGTCTGCACCCAGACCGGCCAGCTCGAGCGCGCGGCCGAGCTCCTCGAGCGCGGCATGGCGCTCTCGCCGCAGTTCTCGTCGCCGGTCGAGGAGACGGCGTTCCACCAGTCGGCCTACTACGTGGCCTACCTGCGCGGCGAACTCGGCGATGCGCTGAGCCTGGCCGAGCGCGTCGTGAGTCATGCCGACAGCCTCGCCGACTCCTACTGGAAGGTGGGCGCCCGCCTGCTCGTGCTCGACCTCGCCATCCTGACCGGCAACCACTCGCGCGCCGAGCGCTTGATTGGCGAAGCACGCGCGGCCGGCGAGGGACGCATCGGCGGCTACCACCGCGCCCTGCTGGCCGCGAAGACGGCCTGGCTGGCGCTCGAGCTCAGTGATACCGAGGCAGCGGCCGGCGTGCTCGCCGAGCTCGACCGGGGCCTCGCGGCCGATGCCGCAGCGGCACCGATCTCGGGCGAGGACGCGCTCGTGGTCGACCACGGTAGGGCGCGGCTGCTGCTCGCCTGCGGCCGAATCGCCGACGCCTGGGCAGTCGTCGCCGAGGAGGCCCCCCGGCTGTCGCTCGACGCCTGGACGATGCGTGCTGCCGCACGCATCGCCGTGGCGCGCGCGCTCGGCGGCACGGCACTCCCTCCGCCGGAGGCGATGCGGGCCCTGGCCGACGAGGTCGGCCGCGAACGCCTGCCGCCACTGGAATCCCTGCGCCTCGGCGACGAGCTGGTGGCCGCCTGGGCCGGGCTCGGGCTCGCGTTCGGCCGCGAGGCACGGCGCCTGAGCGCGCAAGTCGCACGCCGCCGCCTGCTGCTCGATGCCCGCCTTGCCGAGACAGGGCGCAGGCCGGCTTCCGGGTAACCCAGCACCGGTCCGGCAACCCGCAGAGCGGCGCCACCGCCGTTCAGCGGCCCGCGTCGACGCGATGCGTCGGCTGGCTTGGAACGCGTTTTCAACGCGGCCTTCCTAAGCTCGGCCGCATGGACGCCCGACCGACGCCTGCCAGTGCCAGCCCGACCCTTTGCTTCGAGCTGCGCCTGCAGCCGCTGGCGGCCGGCCGCCCCTGGCATGCGGAGCTGCGGCCGATGGACGCCGGGCTGGTGCGCCGCTTCGACAACGCGCTGGATCTGCTTCGCTTCCTCGAGCAGGCAGGCGAGCCGGAGCCGCGGCCCGGGCACTTGCGCTGACGACAAGCGAGAAGAAAGGAACGACATGCGCGACATCAATCCGCTCAACCGCCACGTTCTCACGCTGCTGCTGGCGCTGTCGCTGGCGGGTTGCGGCGGGGGCGGCAGCAACGCGGCCGATCCGCTCGACTCCGCGACGCCCTATGGCGCTGCCGACGCCGCCGCGCCGGCCGGCGCGCGCGACGTGCCCGTCGACGAGCTGCGGGCCCTGGTCGCCAGCGGCACTCCGGTCACCTGGCTGCAGGCCGGCGTGAACGAGGCCGCCATCGCCGCCGACCATGCGGCGATGGTCGCCGACGATGCGACGCTGGCGGCAAGCACCGACCCGCAGATCGTCGGCCTGCGCGCCAGGACCCTCGGCGTCGGCGACGACATGACATTGCTGCCGAGCGGCGATCGCCGCTTCACCGTCGAGTCACCCCTCGGCCGCGAGTCCGTCGTCGTCCACGGCGACGCATGGCGACGGCGCGAGCTGGCGACGAGCGCTCGCGCACTGGCGTCGCGCGACAACGCAATCGCCCTCTACCGGCAATTCCGTGACCCGCTGCCGGAAGGCGTGCTCGCCGACCTGCCGCCGGTCGACGGACTGCGCAGCCTTTCCGACGCCGAGGTGCAGGCACTCGTCGATCGCGCGGCGCAGCGCGCCGTCGACGTGCTTTCCAACGAGAGCGCGCTGCCCGAAGAGAGCGGGGCCTCGGCCGCCAGAGGCAGTCGAAAGCTCGGCCAGGGTCGGCAGCAGCGGCTGCTGGCGCCCAGCACCTCCGGCTGCACCCATGCCGACGAGTTCAGCCTCTACAGCGAGTTCGACTTCGCGTTGAAGAACGCGCTCAGCGGCGTACGCAGTCAGGGATCGCGCGGCACCTGCACCGCCTTCGCCGTGGTCGCCGGGCTCGAGACCCAGATCCGCAACAGCTACGGCCGCAACGTCGACCTCAGCGAGCAGCAGCTCTTCGCCAAGGCCAAGGGGGACTGGTTTCCGACCGTCGGCGCCTTCGGCGACGGCCTCCCGATCACCGGCGTCCTGCAAAACCTCGCGGCTGGCGCACTGGCGCTGCGCACCGAAACGACCTGGGGCTACAACGCGGCGAGCAGCCGGGTGGAAGTCGCGGTGGCTCCGGCAGGCGTCTACCAGCATTCGTGCGACGGCTACGGGCAGGCGTGCTCCGACACGAACCACGAATACGGCATCACCTGCACGGTCATGGGCACGGTCAGGTACTGCGCCCGCATCGACCCGACTGCCACCAGCACGGGCGAGAACTACCGCCTGCTGGCATGGGCCAACCTCTGGCGCTCCGCGCCACAGCTCACCACTCTCGCGATCCGCGCCAGCCTCGCGGCGGGGCAACCCGTGGTGATCGGCGTCGACGTACCGTACTGCCTCGAGAAGAGTTCGATGTGGCACCAGCTCGACGGCGGCAGCTGGGAACAGCTGGCCTACCGGCCCTACCTCAGCACGGACCGCTACGGCTGCGACCCCGAGACGTCGACCGGCAGCCACGCGCTGCTCGCGGTCGGTTACGTCAGCGACGCGCAGATGGCGGCGCGCTGGAGCCTGCCGTCGAACATCAACGTCAGCGAAGGCGGCTACTACATCGTCCGCAACTCCTGGGGCTGCGGCAGCGGTGACGGCGGCTATCTCTACATCTCCGACCGCTTCCTGCAGCAGATCCTGCACTCGGCGGCGACCGTGGGCCCGGTCGCGGCCGCCTACGGCAGCGTCTCGCTGCACTATCAGACCTCGGTGCTCGTGGGCAGCGACGGCATCATCCGCACCCCGGCGACGGTGACCCTGAAGGCGAACGCCAACTCGCAGATCAAGCGCGTCGCCTTCTACCAGCAGGGGCCGCTGGTTTCGACGCAGCTCGGCGGCCGCATCGACGGCAACGGCGCGATCAGCCACGACCTGCAGCTCGGCGCCGCGAACAGCGGCGACCGCGTCTACTTCGCGCGCGGCTGGGACGCCGACAACAACCTGGTGTCGTCGAACACCGTCGTCGTGCGCGTGCGCATCCCCGGCGCGCCCGCCGTCTCGCTGAGCGCGAGCCCCTCGCCCGCCATCGAAGGACAGACGCTGACGCTGACTGCCGCTGCTGCATCGGCCGACGGTTCCGGCATCACCCAGGTGCGATTCATGAAGGGCTTCACCGAGCTGGCCACGGTCACCTCGCCGCCGTTCACCACCGCCGTCACACTGCCGCGCGGCGAGACCGGCAACGTCGGCTTCGCCGCGGTCGCGACCAACGGCAACGGCTTCGCGACGACGAGCGCACCGGTCATCGTCACGGTGAAGTCCGCCGCCAAGCCGAAGATCGACGCGTTCACGATCTCGCCGCCGGTGATCGGCGCGCCGCAGGTGGTGACGCTCGCCTGGACGGTGAGCGGGGCCGACACGCTCACGCTCACGGGCAACCCGGGCAACACGCTCGACGTGACCGGCAAGAGCAGCCAACAGCTCTACCAGACGCAGGCCGCGACCTTCACCCTGACGGCAAGCAATGCCGCCGGCTCGACCAGCGCGAGCGTCAGCGTCGCCTACGTGCCGCTGCCCTCGATCGCGAGCTTCACCGCCACGCCCTCGACCACCGCGGCCGGCGGCGGCACGGTCACACTCGCCTGGAGCGCGAGCGACGCGACCACGCTCTCGCTCGACCATGGCGTCGGCGACGTGACCGGGGCGGCAAGCAAGGCGGTCACGGTCACGACCAGCACCACCTACACACTGACCGCAAGCAACGCCTCGGGCTCGACGACGCGCCAGGTCACGGTGACCGTGCCGGCGACGCCACCGCCGCCGCCCTCGATCGGCGCTTTCAGCGCGACGCCGGCGAGCCTCGCCTATCCCGGCGGAATGAGCACGCTCGCCTGGACGGTGAGCGGCGCGACCACGCTGGCCATCGACCATGGCGTCGGCGACGTCAGCGGCAGCTCGAGCGTGCCGGTGAGCGTCGCGACGACGACGACCTACACGCTCACTGCGAGCAACGCCTCGGGCACGAGCACGGCGCAGGTGACGGTGGTCGTCGGCGCGGCGCCTCCACCGCCGCCGCCGCCTTCGATCGCGAGCTTCACCGCCACACCCAATTCACTTCCCGCTGGCGGCGGCAGCGCGACCCTCGCCTGGAACGTCAGCGGCGCCGATTCGATCGCCATCGACCAGGGCGTCGGCACGGTGACCGGCAGCAGCCGCAGCGTCGCCGTCACGACCACGACCAGCTTCACGCTGACCGCGAGCAACAGCGGCGGCAGCGTGACGGCGCAGGTCACGGTGAGTGTCGCCGGGTCGGCGCTCGACCGCTACGTCGACGCGGTCAACGGCAGCGATGCCAACGCCGGCACCGCGGGCGCGCCGTACCGCACCATCGGCAAGGCGCTGGCACAGACGGCCTCAGGCGCCACCGCGTGGCTCTTCAACGGCAGCTACACGGGCGCTGCCGAAGGCCTCTCCGGCAACGCCGGCCTGACCGTGCCCGATGGACGCACCCTGGCTGCCCTGAACAGCGGTGCAGCCGTGATCGGCTTCGGCCTGACGATGGCTGGCTCGAGCAACCTGAACGGACTGGTGATCGACCCGGCTGTCGCCAACGGCAGCGCGATCGTCGCCAACGGCGGCACGGTCGGCCTCAGCCGCATCGCCGTGCGCAACAGCGGCTTCTGCGATGCCGCGATCAGCGTCGGCGGCGGCGCCGTCGTCACGCTCGACAGTGGCGGCGACGCCAGCCATGCGTACGCGGGCGCTGGCGTGCACGGCTTCGCGCGGGTGTTCGGAGGGGGCAGCCTGACGATCGTCGGCGGGCGCATCGAGGGCGCCGGCCAGTTGCAGTGCACCGGCCGCGGCGTGCTCACCGTGCAAAGCCTGGGGAGCCTGCGGCTCGACGGCGTGGCGATCGTCGGCTCCGACTTCCTCACGCCGAGCGGCGGCGGCAGCAATGCCGTCGTCGCCGCTGACGACTCGGCGACGCTGACGCTGGTCGGCGCGGTGATCGACGGCGCGCTCGTCCCGGACGGCGCCAACAGCGTCGGCCTCGACCTCCGCTTCGGCACGGCGACGAGCGTGCTGTCGATGAGCGGGAGTTCGATCAGCCACATGGCGGGCCGCGGTGCCGCCGTCTCGGCCGGCCGCGGCACGCTGACGATCGCCACGTCCACCTTCGTCGCCAACGGCATCGGCATCGACAACGGCGGCAACGGCCTGCGCCTCACCGTCAGCGACAGCCTGTTCGACGGCAACGCCTACGGCGGCATCGACCTGACCGGCGGCAGCACGATCGTCGTCTCCGGCAGCACCTTCAGCAGCAACTGGACCAGCGCCGGGCCGCCCAACACCGATCCGACGGCCAGCGCCATCGCGCTGCGCAGCGACGGCAGCCTGATGTTCACGCTGCGCAATACCTCGATCAGCCACAACGGCAACGCCAGCGCCGCGCGCCCCGCCGTCTACCTGAGCGCCGCCGACGGCTCGAACTTCGATCTCGGCAGTGGCGCCAACCCGGGCGGCAACACGATCGCCGAGAACGCCAACGTCAACCTGTGGATCTTTCCCGACTACAACGTCCTCGTCAGGGCCGTGGGCAACACCTGGTCGCCGCTGGTCCAGGAAGCCGATGTGGCGGGCCGCTATGTGATTCCATCGGCCGGGTGCAGTGCCTCGCCATGCGACAAGACGAGCGGCGACGGGCCCAACTACAAGGTGTCGCGCGGGGCGCTGCGGCTCGCAGAGTAACCGCGCCGGTCCGACCCGCCTCGCCGGCAGCGCGGACGTCGCATCCGGTCGGCCATGGCCTGCCGCCGGTCAGCGATCGCTTCACGTCGTGGCGCGGTTGCCCTGCGCAACGAGCGAGTCGGTCTACTGTCTCAACGCACCGGTTCGTGACGGCCTTCCGGCTGCGTGCGTTGCAAGGGGCGGATGCGCCTGCCCGAGCGTGCATCGGATCGCGGCACCTAGGCGACTCGCCACTCTCCTGTAGCCTCCCTTTCGGACCCCCGCCGCCCCAGCCTCGCCATGACCGATCTCTCGCTCGCCCGCCACATCGCCTCGGTCCTGGCCGACGGCGGCGAAGACCTCGACCCGGCCGAGACCGCCGAGTGGTGCCAGGCGCTCGACGCGCTGATCGCGGCGCACGGCGAGGCGCGGGCCCGCTTCCTGTTCGACGCGCTGCTCGCGCACGCGCGGCGGCGCGGCGTGAACTGGCTGCCGTCGATGGTCACGCCCTACGTCAACAGCATTCCGCTCGAGGCGCAGTCGCCCTTCCCGGGCGATCTCGCCATGGAGCAGCGCCTCGCCGCGCTGATGCGCTGGAACGCGCTGGCGATGGTGATGCGCGCCAACCGGGTCGAGACGGGCGGCTCGGCCGAGCTCGGTGGCCACATCGCGAGCTACGCGTCGGCGGCCGATCTGTTCGAAGTCGGCTTCAACCACTTCTTCCGCGCCCGCAACGAGGGACAGCTCGGCGATCTCGTCTTCTTCCAGCCGCACTCGGCGCCGGGTGTGTACGCCCGCGCCTTCCTCGAAGGTCGCCTCACGGCCGACGATCTCGGCAGCTACCGCCAGGAGCTCACCGGCCCGTCACGCGGCGCGCGCGGCCTCACGTCGTATCCGCATCCGCAGCTGATGCCCGACTTCTGGCAGTTCCCGACCGGCTCGATGGGCATCGGCCCGATCAACGCGATCTACCAGGCGCGCTTCATGCGCTATCTCGCGCATCGGGGGCTGCTTCCCGGCACCCCGCCCCAACGCCGCGTGTGGGGCTTCTTCGGCGACGGCGAGATGGACGAGCCCGAGTCGATCGCCGCGCTGTCGCTGGCCGCTCGCGAGAAGCTCGACAACTGCACCTTCGTCATCAATTGCAACCTGCAGCGGCTCGACGGCCCGGTGCGCGGCAACGGCCGTGTGATCGACGAGCTCGAGTCGCTGTTCGCGGGCGCCGGCTGGCACGTCGTGAAATGCCTCTGGTCGAGCGACTGGGACGTGCTGTTCGCGCGCGACCGCGGCCACGCCCTGATGCGCGCCTTCGCGAACACCGTCGACGGCCAGTTCCAGACGCTCTCCGCGAAGGACGGCGCCTTCAACCGCGAGGTCTTCTTCGGCCAGAACGACGACCTGAAGGCACTCGTCGCCGACTTGCGCGACGAAGACATCGACCGCCTGCGCCGCGGCGGCCACGACGCCGTGAAGATCCATGCCGCCTTCGCCGCCGCCGCCGCGCACCGCGGGCGGCCGACCGTCGTGCTCGCCAAGACGATGAAGGGCTACGGCATGGGCGGCACCGCGCAGGGCCGCATGACCACGCATTCGGCGAAGAAGCTCGACGACGCGGCGCTGCTCGCCTTCCGCGACCGCTTTGCCTTGCCGATGAGCGACGACGAGACCCGCTCGCTCGCGTTCTGCAAGCCGGCCGACGACGGCGCCGAGCTCAAGTACCTCAGGAGCCGGCGCGAGGCGCTCGGCGGCCACCTGCCGGTTCGGCGCAGCGACTCCGACCGCGTCGCCGTGCCGGCGCTCGAATCCACGAGCGCCTTTGCGCTCGACGCCGCCGGCAAGGAGATGAGCACGACGATGGCGTTCGTGCGCCTGCTCGGCAATCTGCTGAAGGACCCGGCCCTCGGTCCGCGCGTGGTGCCGATCGTCGCCGACGAGGCGCGCACCTTCGGCATGCAGGGACTGTTCCGGCAGGTGGGCATCTATGCGCCGTTCGGCCAGCTCTACCAGCCGGAGGACTCGGGCTCGATCGTCTCGTACCGGGAGGACACGACCGGACAGATCCTCGAGGAGGGCATCACCGAGGCTGGCGCGCTGTCGTCGTGGACGGCGGCGGCCACGTCGTACTCGACGCACGGCCTGGCGATGATGCCGTTCTACATCTACTACTCGATGTTCGGCTTCCAGCGCGTGGGCGACCTGATCTGGGCCGCGGCCGATCAGCGTGCCCGTGGCTTCCTGATCGGCGCCACGGCCGGGCGGACCACGCTTTCCGGCGAAGGCCTGCAGCATCAGGACGGCACGAGTCATCTCGTCGCCGGCACGGTGCCGAACTGCAAGGCCTACGACCCGGCGACGGCGGGCGAGTTGGCCGTCATCGTCGACCGCGGCATGCGCGAGATGCTCGAGGAGCAGCGCGATGTCTTCTACTACGTGACGGCGATGAACGAGAACGTCGCGATGCCGTCGCTGCCGGCCGAGGCGCACGAAGGCGTGCTGCGCGGGATGCATCGCTGCCGAACGTCAGCGCGCGAGGGCGGCAAGCGCGTGCAGTTGCTCGCCGCCGGTGCGATGCTCGGCGAGGCGCTGAAAGCTGCCGACGTGCTCGAGGCCAGCCACGGCGTCGCCGCCGACGTGTGGAGCGTGACCAGCTTCTCCGAGCTGGCTCGCGCCGGCATCGCCGCCGAGACGGCGTGGCGACACGGCCGTGCGACCGTGGCCCGCTCGTGGTTCCACGACCAGCTGCAGCCGACGCGCGGCCCGATCGTGATCGCCAGCGACTACGTGCGCGCCGTCGCCGAGCAGGTCCGTGCGTTCGTTCCCGTCGGCCGCCGTTGCGTCACCCTGGGTACGGACGGCTTCGGCCGAAGCGACACGCGCGCCGCGCTGCGCCGGCACTTCGAGGTCGACGCCGAGGCGATCGCGCAGGCGGCGCTGCGCGCGATCGGCTGAAAGCGCCCGCTGCCCCGTTTACGGGCCCCCGCTGCCGAGCCGGTGGCGTCGGCGACACTGCCGATGCGATGCTTCCTGAACGCTTGGCCCTGCTCGACGAGCCGTACGTGCAAACGGCCACGGATCGTCTTGAGCTGCCCTGCAACGTGCCGGGCTTCCTGATCGCCCGCCTCGCCATCGACGAAGGCTGGCACTCCCGGGAGGCATTGCTGGCGGTGTTCTGACCCGATCGACCGGGCGCCGACGCACTGCACAACCTGCGCGTCAACCTGCATCGGGCGCGCAAGTGGCTGTCGGCGTGCGGCCTCGGCGATCGTCTTCACCACAAGGGCGAGGTGGAACGGGGACTCGATTGCCGTCGCGAGGCCTGGCCGATTCGACGGCACGCCGACCCTGCTCAACAACCTCGCCTGGCTGCATCTCGACCGCGGCCGGTACGCCGAGGCCGAACGCCTGTACCGCCGCCGCGCCGAGCTCTACCAGGCGCACGCCGTGGCCATCGTCGCGGTGCTCGAGCACGCCGACGACGACGACGCCAGCGCGGCGCTGGCCCACCTGAAGAGCCAGCCGCTCGATGCCTTCCTGCAGGCGCGGCTGGAAAAGGCGCTCGAGCGCCATCGCCAGGCGACGGTTCGCGCCGACGCGTCGTGAGCCGCGCACGCCGGCCTCACCGCGGGTCGTCGATGTCGGTCGTCGCGCTCGCCTGGTTGTCGGCGAAGTTGCTGTCGAGCTCGACCGCGGCGACCCGAGCCCTGACGGTGTAGCGCCCGCCTGCAGCCGGCGCGCGCACGTCGATGAGGAAGGCGCGGCGCTCGGCCGCGGCGAGGCTCGCGGTGCTGCAGACGGCGGTCGTGCCGATCGTCGTGCAGCCGTCCCAGCCGGTGGTGCCGACGATGGTGAAGCCGGCCGGCAAGGCGAACTCGGCGCGCAGCGCCGTCGCCGCAACCTCGCTCTTGTTGACGAGGTTGACCGCATAGGTGAGCGCGCCGTCGGGCAGGGCCGTGGCGGGAGCGATGAGCTCGAGCGCCACGTCGGTCGTCGCGCCGACCGGCGGCCGTTCGGTCAGGTGCATGGCCAACTGGATCGTGATGCTGGGCGACGACCGCGCGAGGGTGCCGTCGAAGTGGATCTCGTGCTTGCCGCTCGCGCCGATCGTCACCGGTCCCACAAGTTCGCCGAAGTTGCCATCGGGAAGCGGCTGGAACAACGACGCGCTGATGCCGGCGTTGCCGTCCTGACCGAACGCGATCGCTTCCGTGGCATCCGTATCGCTGGTGCTCTCCCTGCAGTCGCCGGTGATATTGGTGAAGCGCCGCGACTTGGTGAGGGTTCCGGTCAACGGGAAGTCGAGGTTGGCGCTCAGGAGTCGCCACCGACTGTCCTCGACAAAAAGGGACAGCCCGCCGGCGCTGGCAACACTGCTGTTGCCGCTCAGCGTCTTGACGGTCGTGTCGGTGCGCAGGAAGCTGCAGACGCCGATCTCGGGAGACAGGATGACCTGCTCCTGGCGGAGCATGTAGCTCGCGTTCATTTTCAGAAAGGCCGCGCCCCTGCCCTCACCAGGAATCTGCTCGACCTCGCCGGTGACCCGAAACTCCTCGTGCCGGGCGAAATCCCTGCTCAGGCCCAGGAGCGGCTCCTCCACGATCTTGGTCATGGCAAACGTGCCGGCCAGCACCGGCGGCGCGGCGCCGACTTTGCCGAGTTCGAGGCTGAAGGGCGTCGGCAGGCGCGTCTCGACGAAGGCGAAGAACTCGCCGGGAAGCTGGCCGAAGGTGCCATCGACGACCCAGGCAAGGTCGAAGCTCGTCTGCCCCTTCGCGGCGTCGACGCGCGCCACCTCGCGTGCCGGCTGGCCCGGCACCGAGTGCATCACGAGCACCCGCGCGACGTTGTAGCCGACGAACGGGAACTCGACCGTCGCCGGATCGAGGGTGACCTTGAAGCCAAGCGTGTCGCCGTCGGCGACTGCGTCCTTGTCGCGCGTGGCCACGCCCTTGGGCGAAGTCGCCAGCGGCACGCTGGCCTGAAACTTCAGCAGGTTGAACTTGAAAATGCCGAGCTTCTGCAGCAGCTTGCGGAACGCCGAATCACCGGTCTTGTTGAGCGAGCCGGCCACCACCTCGTTGAGCACCGAGAGCTTGTAGTCGCTCTTGTAGTCGCTGGCGGCAGGCGCGAGCTGGCTGGTCGGCGGCGCGAAGCTGCCCTCGAGCTTGAGGCCCGAGCGCGCGGTGACGAGGTCCATGCGCAGGTTCTCGAGCAGCGTCGCCCCGGCCTTGAGCTTGGCGAAGCCGTAGCCGTAAAGGAACACCTCGGTGCGGATGTTGGCTACATCGGGCGTGATGAAGCGCAACTGGTTGGTGTTGACCGGGTCGTAGTTGCGCACCAGCCTGCACTCGCCGGCCACGCAGTCGAGGCCCATCTCGAGCGGACCCCTGGTCTCGCTGGTCAGCTCGACGCCGAGCAGCGGGATCGTCAGGGTGCCTTCCAGCTCGAAGCCCAGGCCGGCCTTGACCTCGCCCGACAAGATCAGGCCGGCGTAGCCCGGCAGCGGCATCAGGCGGGTGTAGAGCGGCGCAGCGCAATCGATGTTGAGGATGCCGCCGGCGCTGAGGGTGAGGTTGGCCTTGGTCTTGAACGCGGTCTCGGCGCGCAGGATCAGTTTCTGCAGGCCGGTGTCACGGCCGAAATCGATCTGGTACTTGGGCTCGAACTTCATGCTGAACTGGGCCGGCTGCGCGAGCGACACCGGCAGCTCGGGCGTGGCGAAGTCGCACTTGTAGGGGCCGAGCTTGAATTCGGTCAGCTTGTTGGCACGCTGCTTCCCCGCAACCGCCGAGCGGGCCGCGCTGCCGGGCTTCGGCGTGAAGACGTATTCGCCATCGACCTTGGCGATGTCGTAGTCGGCCGTGAGTTCAGCCGGAAACTCCGGGTCGAGGCCGGTGAAGTCGAGCTCCTCGTGGATCTCGGCGGTCTGCATCAGCGTGGCGATCGGCACCGTGCGCAGCCGCACCCGCACGGCGCCCCCCTCGGCCACCGCCGAGATCACCTCGCCGCCCACCGTCTTGCCTTCGCGGCCGAGCAGCAGGCTGCCGGGCGCCGGCACGGCGATGCCGCTCAACAAGACCTCGTAAGGGTTGTCGTTGTCGGGGTCGGCCTCGGGGTCGACGGCCGTCGCCGTGCCGACGACCTGGGCGTCGTCGAGCAGCACGACGCCGGCGGCCGGGCGCGCCACGCTCACCAGCACCGGCGCCGAGCGCACGCCGTTGGCCGCCTCGACGCTGACCTGGCTGGCGCCGAGCGCCGTCTGAGCCTCGATCAACCCGCCGACGCCGATCGAAACCTGCTCGGGTCGAGACGACTTCCACACCCCGTCGGCGCGCACCTCCACGCCGTCAACGTCGAAGGCGCGCACGGTCAGCTGCTGGCGCTGGCCGCTGGCGGTGAGCAGCACCGCGGCAGGTGCGACCTCGAGGCGGGCCGCCGGCCGGCTGGGCAGTTCGATGCCGCCCGGATCGACCGTATCGCCTCCGGCCTCGCTGCCACCGCCGCCACATCCGGCCAGGAAGACGGCGACGGTCGCCGCTGCCAACCACCCGGTCCACGTCCGGCCCGCCAGCCGCTTCGCTTCATTCATGCCGCTCTCCTTCGTCGAATCCGCAGGGGCGGATCGCGGCGGCAGTGTCGGCAGCGACCGTCTCCGGATCGTCAATGGCCGCGTTGCACGCCTGCAGGTGACGAAGTGAACTGCAACACCGCTGGCGTCGCCCCTCGGGACGCCCGTCCTGGTGCCGGGTCGTCAACTGGCCGCCAGGGCATGAGTCGGGCACGAGCCCGCTCCAGGGAAACTTTCAGGATCGCCTCGAAGGTGGTGGCGCGTTCATGGCGAAACGACGCACTCTGCCGGGCAAGCGCAGCCGCGCGATCGCGGTCCGCGACGGCCCGGCCACCTTCGGCAATCCCCGGACGATGGCTGACCGCGCCGCCGCTCACGCCGAACT
>JBBSPY010000011.1:0-28713 GCA_038258415.1 Burkholderiales bacterium | reverse complement strand
GAGATGACCGAGGCGGCGGCGATCCTCAACGCGGCGACCGAACACTCGCTGGTGCTGATGGACGAAGTCGGACGCGGCACCTCGACCTTCGATGGCCTCGCCCTCGCCGGCGCGATCGCCCACCACCTGCACGACAAGAACCGGGCGTTCACGCTGTTCGCCACGCACTACTTCGAGCTCACCGACTTCCCGGCGGAGCACGCTCGTTCACGCAATGTCCATGTCGGCGCGGTCGAGAGCGGCGAGCAGATCGCCTTCCTGCACGAGATCGAGGCCGGGCCGGCGAGCCGCAGCTTCGGCGTGCAGGTCGCCAGGCTCGCCGGGGTTCCGGCGCCGGTGCTGCGACAGGCGCGCGCCATGCTCGAGAAGTTCGAGGCCGAGCGGCTTGCCCGGCAGCCGCAGCGCGACCTGTTCGCCGCGGTGCCGACACCTGCGGCCGCCGACGTGCAGCAATCCGCGACCGACGCGCTCGCCGACGCGGTGCGCTCGCTCGACCCCGATATCCTGTCGCCGAAGGACGCGCTCGCCGCGATCTACCGCCTCAAGGCGCTCCAGGAACCTCCCACAACATGACCCCCACCCCATGACCTACTGCGTCGGCGTCAAGCTCGAAGCGGGCCTCGTGTTCCTGTCCGACTCGCGCACCAACGCCGGGCTCGACCAGATCGGCACCTTCCGCAAGATGATGATCTACGAGCGCGCCGACGACCGCTTCATGGTCATGCTCTCGGCCGGCAACCTGTCGATCTCCCAGCAGGTGCGCGAGATCCTGCAGAGCGAGCGCCTCGAAGCCGAGGAGGGAAAGCCGCCGATCACGATCTGGAACGCGACCAGCATGTTCGACGCTGCACGCGTGCTCGGCTCGGCGATCCGGACGATCCACGACCACGAAGCCCCGTCGTTGAAGAAGGCCGGCATCGACTTCAACGCGTCGATGATCTTCGGCGGCCAGATCGCCGGCGAGCCGATGCGCCTGTTCCTCGTGTACTCGGCCGGCAATTTCATCGAGGCCACGCGCGAGACCTGCTTCTTCCAGGTCGGCGAGTCGAAATACGGCAAGCCCGTGCTCGACCGCATGCTGCGTCCCGGCACGCCGCTCGACGAGGCCGCCAAGTGCGTGCTCGTGTCGATGGACTCGACACTGAAGTCCAACCTCTCGGTCGGCCTGCCGCTCGATCTCGTCGTCTATGGCGAGGGCGAGTTGCGGAGCGACAAGGTCGTCTGCATCGACGACCAGAATCCTTACTTCCAGATGATCCACGGCTCGTGGGGCCAGAAGCTGCGCGAAGCGTTCGAGTCGATCGAGGATCCGGAGTGGAGCGGCGACGGCGCGAGCAGCGCGCCGCTGATCGCGCCGACCTTGCGATATCAGCCGATGAAGAAGATCACCGAGCCTGGCGAGAAGCTCGTTTAGGCCCGCCGAACGGCCTGCCGCGTGGAGCTCGCCGGTATACTTGCGCTTTCCCACCACGGCCTTCGCATGCGAGCCGTCTTCGACGGACGGGAGTGCCGATCTTGATGACCAAGTTCGTCTTCGTCACCGGCGGCGTGGTGTCCTCGCTGGGCAAGGGCATCGCCTCCGCGTCACTCGCCGCGATCCTCGAATCGCGAGGCCTCAAGGTCACCCTGATCAAGCTCGATCCGTACCTGAACGTCGATCCGGGCACGATGTCGCCGTTCCAGCACGGCGAGGTGTTCGTCACCGACGACGGCGCCGAGACCGATCTGGACCTCGGCCACTACGAGCGCTTCATCACGACGCGGATGAAGCGCACCAACAACTTCACCGCCGGTCGCATCTACCAGAGCGTGCTCGAAAGGGAGCGCCGCGGCGACTACCTCGGCAAGACGGTGCAGGTCATTCCGCACGTCACCAACGAGATCCAGGAGTTCATTCGTCGCGGCGCCGGCACCGACCTCGACGTCGCGATCGTCGAGATCGGCGGCACCGTCGGCGACATCGAGTCGCTGCCCTTCCTCGAGGCGGTGCGGCAGATGAGCCTGAAGATGGGCCCGGGCCAGTGCGCCTTCCTGCACCTCACGCTGGTGCCGTGGATCCCGGCCGCGGGCGAGCTCAAGACCAAGCCCACCCAGCACAGCGTGCAGAAGCTGCGCGAGATCGGCATCATGCCCGACGCGCTGCTGTGCCGTGCCGACCGGCCGATCCCAGACGAGGAGCGCGCCAAGATCTCGCTGTTCGCCAACGTCCACGAATTCGGCGTCATCTCGATGTGGGACGTCGACACCATCTACAAGGTGCCGCGCATGCTGCATGCACAGGGGCTCGACGAGCTCGTCTGCGCCAAGCTGCAGCTGCACACCAAGCCCGCCAACCTCGCCCGCTGGGACCAGCTCGTCGATGCCGTCGAGCACCCGCAGCACGAGGTCCGGGTGGCGATGTGCGGCAAGTACACCGACCTGTCGGACTCGTACAAGTCGCTCAACGAGGCACTGCGCCACGCCGGCATCCACAACCATGCGCGGGTGACGATCGAGTACCTCGACTCGGAGGAGCTGACGCCGTCCAACGTCGCCTCGCTGTCGCGCTTCGACGCCATCCTCGTGCCCGGCGGCTTCGGCAAGCGCGGCGTCGAGGGAAAGATCCTCGCGGCGCAGTACGCACGCGAGAAGCGGATTCCCTACCTCGGCATCTGCCTGGGCATGCAGGTCGCGACAATCGAGTACGCGCGCCACAAGGCGGGCCTGGCCAACGCCAACAGCACCGAGTTCGACGCGTCGACGGAGAACCCGGTGATCGCCCTGATCGAGGAGTGGCAGGACCGCGACGGCTCGGTGCAGAAGCGCGACGCGAGCAGCGACCTCGGCGGGACGATGCGGCTCGGAGCGCAGAGCTCCGACGTGGTTCCCGGGACCCTCGCCCACGAGATCTACGGCGACGCCCTCACCGAGCGGCACCGCCACCGCTACGAAGCCAACGTTCACTACCTCGACCGTCTTGCCGAGGCCGGTCTCGTCGTCTCCGCGCTGACGCAGCGCGAGAAGCTGACCGAGATCGTCGAGCTGCCGCGGGCCGTGCATCCCTGGTTCCTCGGTGTTCAGTTCCACCCGGAGTTCAAGTCGACACCGTGGGCCGGTCATCCTCTCTTCACGTCGTACGTCCACGCCGCGCTCGCGCACCGTGTCGAGCGCGAGGAGAAGGCCGCGGCATGAGGATCAGGACCACGTCATGAAGCTGTGCGGATTCGATGCGGGCCTCGAGCACCCGCTGTTCTTGTTCGCCGGACCCTGCGTCGTCGAATCGGAGCAGCTGCAGCTCGACGTCGCCGGGCAGCTCAAGGAAATCTGCGCGCCGCTCGGCGTGCCGTTCGTGTTCAAGTCGAGCTACGACAAGGCCAACCGGTCGAGCGGTACGTCGTTCCGCGGCCCGGGCATGCAGAAGGGGCTCGAGATCCTCGCCAAGGTCAAGCGCGAGATCGGCGTGCCGGTGATCACCGACGTGCATCGCGAAGACGAGATCGCCGCGGCAGCCGAGGTCGTCGACGTGCTGCAGACGCCGGCCTTTCTCTGCCGACAGACCGACTTCATCCGCGCCGTGGCGCAGAGCGGCAAGCCCGTCAACATCAAGAAGGGCCAGTTCCTCGCGCCGCAGGACATGGTCAACGTGATCGACAAGGCGCGCGCCGCGGCGAAGGAGATGGGCCTGTCCGAAGACCGATTCCTCGCCTGCGAGCGGGGCGTGAGCTTCGGCTACCACAACCTCGTCTCCGACATGCGGTCGCTGGCGATCATGCGCGACACCAGGGCGCCTGTCGTCTTCGACGCGACGCACTCGGTGCAGCTTCCGGGCGGCCAGGGTACGTCTTCGGGCGGCCAGCGCGAGTTCGTGCCGGTGCTGGCACGTGCGGCGGTCGCGGTCGGCGTCGCCGGCCTGTTCATGGAAACGCACCCCGACCCGGCCAACGCCCTCTCCGACGGGCCGAACGCGGTGCCGCTCAGGCACATGAAGGCGCTGCTCGAGCAACTCGTGGAGCTCGACCGCGCCGTCAAGTCGCGGCCCTTCCTCGAGGCTGACTTCGCGCCCTGAGTCGCGAACCGCTGGTATCCCACCCCCTTTCTTCTGGAGTGACATGAGCGCCATCGTCGACATCGTCGGCCGGGAAATCCTGGACAGCCGCGGCAACCCCACGGTCGAATGCGACGTGCTGCTGGAGTCCGGCACGATGGGCCGCGCGGCGGTGCCGTCTGGCGCGTCGACCGGCTCGCGCGAGGCCATCGAGCTGCGCGACGGCGACACCCAGCGCTACGGCGGCAAGGGCGTGCTGCGCGCCGTCGAGTACGTCAACACCGAGATCAGCGAGGCCGTGCTCGGTCTCGATTCGACCGAGCAGGCCTTTCTCGACAAGACCCTGATCGACCTCGACGGTACCGACAACAAGAAGCGCCTCGGCGCCAACGCGACGCTTGCCGTGAGCATGGCGGTCGCCCGCGCCGCCGCGGAGGAGACCGGTCTTCCGCTCTACCGCTACTTCGGCGGCACCAACGCGTCGACGCTGCCGGTGCCGATGATGAACGTCGTCAACGGCGGCGCGCACGCGAACAACAACCTCGACCTGCAGGAGTTCATGATCATCCCGGTCGGCGCGCCCTCGTTCCGGGAAGCGGTGCGCTACGGTGCCGAGACGTTTCACGCGCTGAAGAAGATCATCGACGGTCGCGGCATGAGCACCGCGGTGGGCGACGAAGGCGGTTTCGCGCCGAGCGTCGCGAGCCACGAAGCCGCGATCCAGATGATCCTCGAGGCGATCGAGAAGGCCGGCTACCAGCCCGGCACCCAGATCGCGATCGGCCTCGACTGCGCCGCCAGCGAGTTCCACAAGGAAGGCCAGTACCGGCTCGACGGCGAAGGCCTCACGCTTTCGCCGTCCCAGTGGATCGACATGCTCGCCGGCTGGTGCTCGAAGTACCCGATCATCTCGATCGAGGACGGCATGGGCGAGCAGGACTGGGAGGGCTGGAAGGCGCTCGCCGACCGCCTCGGCGAGACCGTGCAGCTGGTGGGCGACGACCTCTTCGTCACCAACACGAAGATCCTGAAGGACGGCATCACCAGGGGCGTCGCCAATTCCATCCTCATCAAGATCAACCAGATCGGCACGCTCACCGAGACCTTCGCCGCGGTCGAGATGGCCAAGCGCGCCGGCTGGACGTCGGTGATCAGCCACCGCTCGGGCGAGACCGAAGACGCGACCATCGCCGACATCGCCGTCGGCACCAATGCGGGCCAGATCAAGACCGGTTCGCTCAGCCGGTCGGATCGCACCGCGAAGTACAACCAGCTGCTGCGGATCGAGGAAGACCTCGGCGAGATTGCCTACTACCCCGGCCGCCACGCCTTCCGCCGGATCGCCGGCTGAGACGCTGACGCGCCGTGCGCTTCGTCACCGCCGTACTCGTCGTGCTGCTCGCACTCGTGCACGCCGAACTCTGGTTCGGCAAGGGCGGGGTCGCCAAGATGGCGGAACTGCGCTCGAAGCTCACTCGCCAGGAGGCCGTCAACGATGCGGCTCGCCTGCGCAACGCGCAGCTATCGGCCGAAGTCGGTGACCTGAAGGAAGGCCTCGAGATGGTCGAGGAGAAGGCCCGGTCCGAGCTCGGGATGATCAGGCCCGACGAGATCTTCGTCCAGCTCACGACGCCGCCGACCGTGGCGCGCTGACCCGGGCACCGCAGCCTCGATCCGCGCATCCGTGGCAGCGCTGCAGCCGCTGTTCGCGACCGCGTTCCTCGCGTGGGGGGCCTCGGTCAGCTGGCTCGAGATCGTCGCGTTCGTCATCGCGATCGCGATGGTGCTGTGCAACATGCGCGTCAACGTCGTCGCCTGGCCGCTGGCGATCGCGAGCTCGCTGCTCTACGGGCTGCTGTTCTGGAACAGCCGCCTCTACGGCGACGCGGCGCTGCAGGTCTTTTTCGTCGCGGTTGCAGCATGGGGCTGGTGGCAATGGTCGCGCGGCACCGACCGCGACGGTCGCACGCTCGTCGTTCGCACGCTGTCGTGGCGCGGTCGCGCCGGTGCGCTGCTCGCCTTCGCAGTGGCCTGGCCGGCGATCGGCCTCTTCCTGGCGCGCGCGACCGACACCGACGTGCCGTGGTGGGACGCCTTCCCGACCGCCGGAAGCATCGTCGGCCAGTGGCTGCTCGGCCGCAAGTACGTCGAGAACTGGCCGACCTGGCTCGTCGTCAACGTCGTCGCCACGGCCCTCTTCGCGTACAAGGGACTGTGGCTCACGGTGCTGCTTTATGCGATCTTCGCGGTGCTGTCGGTGCTCGGCTGGCGCGCCTGGCTGGCCCTGCGCGGGCGGGCGACGGCATGACCGCATGCGGGTGACTCCAGCGAGCGCACGAGCCTTTGTCGTGGCGCTGGTCGGCGCCGAGAGCACCGGCAAGACGACGCTGGCCGACGCTGTGGGCAGCCGCCTGAGGGCGCGCGGCGTGCGCGTGTGCGTGGTCCCGGAGGCCCTGCGCGACTTCTGCGACGAGCATGCGCGCACGCCCAGGATCGACGAGCAGGCCGGCCTCGCCGAAGCGCAGACGCAGCGCATCGAGAAGGCGGCAGCGCAGACCGACAGGTTCGACATCGTCGTCGCCGACACGACGGCGCTCATGATCGCCGTCTACAGCGAGTTCGTCTTCGACGATCGATCGCTCTATGCAGCAGCGCTTGCCGCACAGCGCCGCGTCGACCTGACGCTCGTCACGGAGAACGACCTGCCGTGGCGGCCCGACGGCCTGCAGCGCGATGGCCCGCACGTTCGCGAGCCGGTCGCGAATCTGCTGCGCGCGGCGCTCGACGCCGCCGGCATCGCCTATGCCTCGGTCGGTGGAGCGGCGCAGACGCGTGTCGACGCAGCGCTCGCGGCGGTCGACGCGGCGTGGCCCGCGCGAAGGAGTTCGCATCGTGCGTGACCAGAGGCGGCAGCGGCGTTGCCGGCGCCCATGAAGCACGGTATCGTCCCCGGTCCTCGCGAGGGAAAGCATGCGATGAATGAAACACCAGGCGTGGAGATCGCTCGATGAGCAAGGCGTGCGCGGTATGCAGCACTGATAACAGGGACGACGCGCAGTTCTGTCGCGCCTGCGGTACCCCGTTGGCAGCCGACCTCGAGACGCCCGATCCGTCTGACAACGCGCCGGCGGACAGCGGGATCGTCTGCGACGAGTGCGGCTTCCAGAACAAGCCCGGCCAGCGCTACTGCGCGAAGTGCGGCGTGAGCCTGCTCGGCACGGTCATCGTGCCGCGGCCCAGGCCCGGCACCGCCGGGATCGATCAGCCGACCAGCCCGCCGCCGATCTCGTATCCGTCGTACGCGCCGGTCGCGCCCTACCCGTCCGCGCCGCCGCCCGGCGGACCCGCCTACCCGCCGGTCGGCGCTCCGGCCTACTCCGCCCCTGGCGAGCAGTCGCCCTACCCGACCTACTCGGCTGACGCCGGCGGCTCCTACGACGACGCATCTCCGCCCGGCTACCCGCCCGGGTACACGCCAGACGATCCGCTGGCGATGCCCGACATTGCCGACCCGGCGGCGGCGCTGGCGGCGCAGCAGGCCGCTTACGAACGGACCGAGGCCGATCCGGCCGCGTCGACCGCGCCCGGTGTGGCCGTGCCGGCCGCCAGCGGTGGCCGCGGCGGCGTGATCGCAGGCGTCGTCGTCCTCGTCCTGCTGATCGCGGGTGCGCTCGCCTGGTGGTTCATGGGCCGCCACGGCTCGACGCTTCCTCCCGTCGATGCGGCTGCCTCGGCCGCTTCGGCCGCGGTCGAGCTGCCACCTCCTGCGCCGGCCGTCGTGACGCCACCACCGCCGGCGGTGGAAGCGGCCTCGGAAGCGATGATCACGCCCGCGCTTCCAGCCGAAGCTGCGGCGAGCATGCCCGAAGGCGTTCCCGCGGTCGACGCTGCTTCGGCAGCGCAGGCCAGCGTCGATCAGGAAGCACGGCGCATCGCCGCCGAGAAGCGCCGCGAGCAGCGCACCAAGGAGCGGGCCGAGCGGGAAGCGAAGGCGAAGGCGCAGGCCGAGCAGCAGCGGGCTGACCAGGAGAAGACGACCGCGGCCGCGCGGGCAGAGCAGGAAGCCGCTGCGCGCCGCCGCGCCGAGGAGGCGCAACGGCGTGCGCGAAGCGTTCCGCCCGCGCCCGTCCCGCAACCCGCCAAGCCGCGCACGGCGCGTGAGATCTGCGCCGGGCAAGGCTCGATCGCCGAGGCGATCTGCCAGTCGCGCGAGTGTTCGAGCAGCGAGCACGCGAACGAGCCCCTGTGCCGGCAGAAGCGCGAGGCCGACGAACGACGCCGCCTGTACCAGGGCTGAGTGCCTTTTTCGAGCACGAGATGATGCCCGACGACACACCCGGCAACTCGCCGATCGGCCCCGCCGCCTACACCGGCCTGTTCGCCTCGGTGACGGGGTTGCGCAACGGTCGAGCCATCGCGGCGATGACCGGCTGCGCCGTCGCCGGCGTGATCGTCGCCGGCCTGCTCGTCGCGATGGGCAGCAGGCTCGGCATGCTGGGCGGCCTGCTCGCGGCGATCGTGTGGTTCGTCGCCATCGGCACGGGGGTGAACGCCGCCGGCATCCTGCACATGGACACCGCCCGCGGCATCTCGTCGCGTGGACTGGTCGACGCGGTGTCGCAAGGCCTGATGTGCATCCCGAAGCTGATCGTCCTGGCGATCGCGGTGCTGCTCGTCGAGATCGTCGTCTTCCTCGCCATCGCCGTCCTCCTCTTCATCTGCAAGGTTCCCTTCCTCGGGCCGCTGCTGTTCACGGTCGTGTTCCCGGTATCGGTCGTCGCCGCCGGCGTCACGGTGTTCGGACTGGTGCTCGGTTTGACGCTCTCCCTCCCCGCCATCTGGCAAGGCGCGACGATCCAGCGCGCATTGACGCAGACCTTCGCGATCGTGCGCAGCCGCCTGGTCGAGGCCGTGCTGCTGCTGCTCGTGGTCGCCTTCCTGTCGTTCGCGGTCGCGGCCGTGGTGTTCGGCGTGCTCGGCGCCGGATTGATGCCGACGCTCGGCATGTCGGCGGCGATCGTCGGCTTCGGCGGCCTGAACGCAGGCATGGGCGGCGTCGTGGGGATCGCCTCCGGCATGGCCGGCGGTGGTTACGCTGTCGCCGGCGCGATCGGCGGACTTGTGCTCTGGGCGGTGGCAGCCTCACTCTGCGCTCAGGTCTACCTGCTCGGCCTGTGCCTGGTCTACCTTCGCCTCACCGAGGGCCTCGACCTCACGGCGGCCGAGGCGGCGCTGCGCGGCAAGCTCGACGAAGCGCGCCGACGCGCCGGCGAGCTGGGAGACAAGGCCAAGGCGGCCGCCCGGCCCGACTCGCCGCCGGCGCCGGCCGCCCCACCGGAGACGCCTGCGCCCGCGACCGCGGCCGACCCGTTCGGCGTGTCGCCCTTGTCCGAGGCCACGGCCGCAGCGGCCGCCGACATCGACCTTCCCATCGCCGCCTCGGTACCACCTGCACCGCTCGCCCCGCCCCCGCCGGCGACCTTCGAGCCACCGGCCGCGCTCGCGAACTGTCCGCAGTGCATGGCCCCTGTGACGCCCGACGACGTGTTCTGCGGCGTCTGCGGGTACCGACTGCGATGACCCTCGCGGGCGGCGACACGTTCAACGAGGCGCGCGATGCCCTGATCAACGCACGCCGCGATGCCACGCCGCTCGCGGCATTCCCCGAGTCGTGGCAGCCGGGCGACGTCGAAGCGGCCTGGGCGCTGCAGCGCGCCGTGGTCGACGGCCTCGGAACGGACGGCCACGCGGCGTGGAAGGTCGCGGGCGTGACCGATGCACAGCGCGCCGCGATGCGGGTCGATCGCGCCGTCGGCGCTTCGATTCCAGCCGGCTTATGCGTCGACGCGTCTTCTCCGGGCGCCACGTTCTCGCGGTCGCGGCTGATCGCGCCGCTCCTCGAATGCGAGTTCGCGTACCGCCTCGGCCGTGACCTGCCGCCACGGTCGACGCCCTGGACGCGCGACGAGGTCGAGGCGGCAATCGCGTCGATGCACCTGGCGATCGAGCTCGTCGACACACGCCTGCCGCGTGGCAGCGGCACGCTCGCGGAAATGGCCGATGGCTTCAACAACGGTGCGCTCGTGATCGGAGGCGTGGTCGAGGGCTGGCGCCACGCGTCGCTCGCGTCGGTCGAGATCCGACTCGACCGCATGGACACCGAGGGACATGCCGCCCGGGAAGCCGTCGCGACCGGTTCGGCACGCGCCGTTCTCGACGGCGACCCGCTCGGCGCCGTCGTGCAGCTGGCGAACGCGCAGCCGGCGGGCGGCCCGATGCTGCGCGCCGGCGACGTGATCACCACCGGCAGCTGCACCGGAGCGCCGCCGCTGCCCGGCTTGGGCCGCTACCGCGCGTGCTACTCGGGTCTCGGCGCGATCGAGATCACGATCGTCGCATAGAGCGCGGCATGAAGGCCGAGCTCCCATTGCCGGCGTTCGACCCGCAAGCCCGTTCGGCGTTGTGTGAGCTCGAATCGGCAGCTTCCGCCGCCTTTCACCTCAGCCCTTGACGGCACCCGCCGTCAGGCCGCTGATGATCTGCCGGGCCGCCACGAAAGTGAAGATCAGCGGAGGGATCGCGATGAGGCTGCTGATGGCCATCACCTTCCCCCAATCGACACCGAGATCAGTGATGAAAAGCGACGCCGCGACCGGCAACGTTCGGGTATGCCGGTCAGTCAGCACGAGCGCCAGGATGAATTCGTTCCACGCGATCCGGAACGTGAAGATCGACGCCGCCGCGAGGCCCGGCGCCATCAGCGGTAGAAGCACCTTGGAAAAAATTCGCAGGGGGCCGCAGCCGTCGATGGCGGCTGCTTCTTCGAGTTCGACCGGCACCTGCAGCACGAAGCCGTAGAGCAGCCAGATCGTGAACGGCAGGTTGACCGCCACGTAGACCAGGATCAGCCCGGCCAGGCTGTCGACCAGCCCGACGCGATTCCATATCAGGAAGACGGGGATCGCCAGCACCGCGAGCGGCACGGTGCGCAGCAGCAAGGTCGTGTAGGCCACCGTGGTCCGGCCGCGGAAACGGAAGCGCGCCAAACCATATGCACACATGCAGCCCAGCACCAGCGTGATGACCGTCGATGCGATGCCGACGATGAGACTGTTCACGAGGTAGCGGTCGAGACCGTCTTCCTGGAGCACGGCACGATAATTTTCGAGCGTCGGCGCAAACAGGAAGTCGAGCGGTGCAGCGAAGATCTGTACCTGCTGGCGCAGGCTCGTCGCCAGAATCACCACGATCGGCCCCACGCAGAGCAAGGCGAGCAGCACCAGCGTCGAATAGTGCCCCGCGACGAGCCACGCGGGCCGCTTCATCACGGGTCGGTCCGCATCGGATTGCTCAGCCGCAGCGCCGCCCACGACAGCAACGCCACGACCACAAGCAGCAACAGCGAGATCGCTGCGGCAACGCCGAGTTGCTGGCCAATGAAGGCGGTCTTGTAGATCTTCAGCGAAAGAATCTCGGTCGAGTCACCGGGGCCACCGAAGGTAAGCACGAAGATCACCTCGAGGACCCGAAAGGCGTCGATCAACCGCATCATCAGCGTGATCGCGATCACGTGCATCACCATGGGCAGCTTGACTCGAAACGTCATTTGCCACCATCTCGCGCCATCGATGCGCGACGCCTCGATCACGGCACTGTCCACGCTGGCCAGCGCCGCGATCATCATGATGAAGACAAACGGCGTCCACTGCCAGATGTCGGCGATGACGATGGCGAGAAAGGCCAACGTCGGATCGGCCAGCCACGTCTGAGCCTGGAAGCCGACCAGTTTCAAGACCGCGTTCACAGGGCCGAACTGGGCATCGAACAGGTAGCGCCAAGCGAGGCCGACGGCGATGGGCGCGATCATCATCGGCAAGATGAACAGCGTACGAAAGACGGCCATGCCGCGAACGGGATGTTCGAGCGCCAGCGCCAGGGCGATCCCGAGCACCATCTCGGCGCTGACGCAGACCGCGGCGAACAGCAGCGTCGTCCGCAGCGACGACCACACGCGCGGATCGGAGAACGCCGAAGACATGTTGGCCCAACCGACCCAGCGCGCGCTGCTCCACTGCGTGCCCATGTTCCAGTCGACGCCCGCCAACTGGAACGCAGAAAGCACCGGGTAGAGGCAAGCCAGCGCCATCACGAGCGCGGCCGGCCCAACGAACAGCGCCGGTACCCAGCGCGGGTGTTTCACTCGGTGCCTCTCGAAACGGCCGCGCGGTCAGATCTTGTAGCCCGCCTCGCGCATCATCGTCGTCACCGTCGGCACCAGATCGTTGAGCGCCTGCTCTGCACTTTTCTTGCCGGTCAGCGCCTCGGAGATGCCGACGCCGAGCGCCTGAACGTTGATCTTGTCCCAGATGGCGATGATCGGACGCCAATCGGGGTCGCTGTACTTCAGCGCTTCCTTGAAGACGATGAATTCCGGGTACTGGCGCACGATCTCGGCGTCGGACAGCGTCGAGTTGCGCATCGGCGCGCCGCCGAGCTTGGTCACCGCCTTGTCCTGCGCCTTCGACGTGAGCCACTGAAGCAGCAGGAAGGCGGCATCCCCGTGCTTCGCGTTCTTCGGGATCGTGAGACCGAGTCCTCCCGACTGCGACGCCCGCACGGCCCCCTTCGGATGCAGTGCCCAGCTCACGTTGCCGGCGACCCTGCTGCGCGCCGGGTCGCTGATGACGCTGGCGAGCGAGGTCGAGTCGAGATACATCGCGGCCTGACCCTGCAGGAAAGCGGTATTCGCCTCTCCCTGGCCATAGCCGGGGATGCCGGCCGGGCCGGTCGCGACCACTTCCTGCAGGAACTTGAGCGCTGCGACGCCCTTCGCGTCGTTGAAGCGCGGCCGCCACTGGTCGTCGAAGATCGCACCACCGAGCGGATTCAGGTGCAGCAGCCACGCATGCACGCACTGGTGGCCAGCCTGCCCACGCGAAGTCAACGCGCCGATGCCGGACTTGTCCTTCAGCATGAGCAACGTCTTTGCGAACTCGTCGTAGGTCTCGGGCACCTTCAGGCCGAGCTTGGCGAACACATCGCGCCGATAAGCGAGGACCGACGTCTCGGCGCCGTAAGGCAGGCCGTACAGCTTGGCTCCCGGTCCGGCAAGGTAGCCCTTCGGGCCGCCGACCAGGCCGAGATTCTCGAGATAGATCGGCACGATGTCTTTCATGTCGTAGGCCGGGTCGGCCAGCGCGGCATTGGCGAAGTAAGGCGCCAGTGGCTCGATCAGGTTCTTCGCGACGTACTCGGTCTTCCACATCACGATGTAGCAGGCCAGGTCGTAGTCGCCCTGTGGCTTGGCCATCTCGAGCAGCTGCTTTTCCTTCAGCCGGCCGATCGCGATCTTGTCGACATCGACCTTGATGCCGGTCTCCCTGGTGAACGCCGGCAGCAGCTTGACCATCGCGTCGTAGTGCGGATGGGCGGGAATGTTGATCACCACGGTGCTGCCCGCGTACTTGGCATAGCGGTTCTGCGCGAAGGCGCCGGAGCATGGCAGGCCGGCCCCAAACACGGTGATGGCGGCGCTCTTCATCAGGTCTCTGCGTTGCATGTTGTGTCTCCTTGGTGCGGTGGGTGGGTCGAAAGGGGATCAGACGCGCAGCGCTCGGCCGCTGTCGCTGTCGAACAGGTGCAGTTCGTCGGGGTCGACCGTGAGTCCGAGCACGGTGCGCGCACGGTCGTGCGCGTCACCCGGCAGCGTCGCCGTCAGATGCAATTGCGGCGCACCGACGAGGCTGCCGACGAGCTGGCTCTCGGTGCCCAGGTACTCGACGACCTCGACCGACATCCGCAAGTCCGGCGAGGAATCGGCCACCCGCAGCGCCTGCGGACGGATGCCCACGGTCAGCGCCTGGTCGCGGCTGAGGAGACGGTCGCGCAGCCACGGCGGCGCCGGCAGCATGAACCCTTCGCCGCGCAGCGTGCCGGATGAGTCACCGGCGCGCGCGTCGTCGGCGAAGCGCACCGGCAAAAGGTTCATGCTTGGCGTGCCGATAAAGGCCGCGACAAACAGGGTCGCCGGTCGATTGAAGACGTCGCCCGGCGTGCCGACTTGCTGGATGCGGCCCTGGTCGAGGATGACGATCCGGCTGGCGAGCGTCATTGCCTCCACCTGGTCGTGCGTGACGTAAATGATGGTCTTGGCGAGTCGATCGTGCAGCAGGGCGAGCTCCGCGCGCATGTGGCCGCGCAGCTTCGCATCGAGGTTGGACAGCGGCTCGTCGAACAGGAACACCTTGGGCTCGCGCACGATCGCCCGGCCGATCGCGACACGTTGGCGCTGCCCTCCGGAAAGCTCGCGGGGCTTGCGTTGCAGCAGGTGCCCGATGTTCAGCACGGCAGCAGCCGCTGCCACGCGCGACCTGATCTCGGCCGCAGGGCGTCCAGCCAGATCCAGTGCGAAGCTCATGTTCTGCGCCACGTTCATGTGCGGATAGAGCGCATAGTTCTGGAACACCATCGCGATGTCCCGCGCCATCGGTGCCGCTTCCGTCACGTCGCGGCCGCCGATCAGGATGTGGCCCTCGGTGACGTCCTCGAGCCCGGCCACCATGCGCAGCGTCGTGCTCTTGCCGCATCCCGATTCGCCGAGCAGGACCAGGAATTCGCCCTCGGCGACGACGAGGTCGAGCTGCGCGACAACCGTCACAGCGCCAACGCGCTTGACCACGCCGCGCATCTCGACGCCGCTCACCGCTGGCCGCCCTCGAACGGCCGCTGCACGCCCCAGCCGATCGGACGCATGGCGTTGCCCGGATGGCGGGGGTCCGGTCCCCAGATCGCCTGGTAGGTGTCTACGCAGCGGCCGCGTGCCTGCAACAAGGCGAAGGCGGCGGTGAACACCAGCCACCAGCCCACGAGCACGATGATCATCCAGCGCGGCGAGTCGGCGACGACGAGCCCACTGACGATGACCCCGACGGACGCGGCGACCGCCGCCCAACCCACGCCCTTGTGCAGCCGCTCGAAACTCCGGCGCCAGGGCGTCATGTCGTAGTGATCGCCGCGGACCTCGGGCTCCGTTGGGCCGCCCTTGCTGCCGCGCGTCAACGCGCCGAGGATCTGCGCCCAGCCGGCGCCGCACAGCACCCACCCGGCGATCGCGTGCCAGCGCGCCAGCGCAGTGCCGCGCGAGCCGTGATCCCACGCGGAAAGCGCGCCCAGCGTCATCAAGCCGATGCCGCCGTATTGCAGCGCGCGATGCAGATGCCACCACATGCGGTTGTCGACCTCGCGCGGCCATTGCTGCGACGGCGTGATCTTGAAGAATCGCGCGACGAGGGCGCCGGCCGGGAGCAGGAGGCCCCAGGCCAGCACCATCCAGCGTGCATGCCAATAGGCCCAGGAGGCGATGACATGTTCCGGTGCGCCGCTCAGAGGTGTCAGGAGCCAGTCGATCATGGGCGGGGCGCCAAGCAGGCAGGAGGCCCTAAGCCGTCGCACCGCGCGTGTTCAGGCGGACGCGGTACAGCGACGTGCTGGCGCACACATAGAGCTCGTCGCCGAGAGGGCCACCGAAGCAGAGGTTGCCCACCTTTTCCGGTACCGCGATGCGGCCGATGCGCGTGCCGTCCGGGTGGTAGACCTGCACGCTGTCGAGGCTGCTCGTATAGAGCAAGCCATGCGCATCCACGCAAAAGCCGTCGGGCAATCCCGGCTCGACGACGGCGAAGGTGCGCGGGCGAGCGAGCGTACGCCCGTCGACCACGTCGAAGGCCACGATGTGGTGATGGCCGCCCTCGCGCAGCGCTGCAGAGGTGTCGCTGACGTAGAGCAACCGCTCGTCCGGTGAAAAAGCCAGGCCGTTCGGCTCTTCGGCGAAACTGCTGGCGATGCGCAGCTCGCCATCGACCGGGTCGAAACGGAACACGTGGCAGCCGCCGAGCTCGCTTTCCGCGGCGTGACCTTCATAGTCGCTGGCGATGCCGTAAGGTGGGTCGGTGAACCAGATCGAACCGTCGCGCTTGACGACGATGTCGTTGGGCGAGTTGAGACGCCGGCCTTCGTATCGATCGACGACCACCTCTTCGCCGACGGCATTGAACTCGCGGTCGAACCTGGTTCGCACGACGGCCCGCTGCCCATGCGAGCAATGCAGCAGACTTCCGTCGGCCTCGCGTGCATGACCGTTCGTGAAGTCGACTGCATCGCGCCACACCGTCATGCCGGTTTCGGCATGCCAGCGCAGCATGCGGTCGTTCGGGATGTCGCTCCAGAGCACGGCGCCGTCCTCGTGCATCCAGACCGGGCCCTCGGACCAGACCGCGCCGGAGCAGAGGCACTCGAGCATGCCTGCGCCTGCGGCGACGCCGGAAAAGCGGGAATCGAGTACTTCCACCGAGGGCACGCCTTGCAGTATGGCCACCGTATAGTTACCGGTAACTGGTATTTTCCCGCCCGCCGATGAAGCCGCGCCCTGCTGACAGCCGGTCGACGCCAGAGCGCCCGCAAGGCAAATCCGTGCCCGCGCGTGCGGTGACGATGGCGGACATCGCGGCGCGCGTCGGCGTCTCGAAAATGACCGTCTCTCGCGCGCTAAGGCGGGATGGAAGCAGCCCGCGCCGCGACGCCGAGGCGCTGCGCCAGCGCATCGTCGAGACATGCCAGGAGATGGGCTATGTGGTCGATCTGACGGCGCGCACGTTCTCCAGCAAACGCAGCGGCTTTGTCGCGGCGCTGATCCCGACGCTGAACAACTCGAACCTGTCGGACACCGCCCACGGCATCACTGCGGCGGTGGAGGCGAGTGGCCTCCAGGTGCTGCTCGGCTACACCGACTACGACGTGCCGACGGAGGAGCGGATCCTGCGTGCGATGCTGGCGCGGCGGCCGGAGGGTGTGATGCTGACCGGGGGCAACCACACCGACGCTTCGCGCATGCTTCTGAGAGCCGCCCGGGTGCCCGTGGTCGAGACGTGGGATCTGATCGCGAATCCGATTGAACACAACGTCGGCTTCTCGAACGCCGAGGCGACCGCGGCGTTGGTGCGGCAACTGCACGCCAAGGGCTATCGACGCATGGCATTCCTGGGTGGCATGCCGGAGAGCGACGCGCGCGGCGCCGACCGCCGACATGGCTTCGAGAGCGCGATGCGAACGCTGCGCCTGGACGCGACCCGCTGCCTCAGCGTCGGCAAGGCGCCGGTGTCAATGGCGCACGGGGCACAGGGTGTGGTGCAGTTGCTGGCACGCTGGCCCGAAATCGACGCCCTGGTTTGCGTCTCCGACCACGCCGCCTTCGGCGCGCTGGCGGAGTGTCAGCGGCGAGGCTGGGCGGTGCCCGGCCGGCTGGCCATCGCGGGCTTCGGTGGCTTTGAGATCGCGACCGCTTGTCACCCTCAACTGACAACCGTGGCCGTCGACTGCGTCGGCATCGGCCATGTCTCGGGCCAGTTGCTGCTGCGAGCGATCGACGCCGCCCGGCGAGGCCTACGCCTGGCTCCCGAGTCGGTGACGGTTCCCTATCGCATCGAGTTGCGCGGCAGCACTTGAGATAGTCGCGCGCTGTATTTCGGGGCTCTCGTTTCGCAGGTCGCAATCACGCGCCGAGCACATCGGCATCCCTCCGACCCAGGAGTTCCTTCAGCAGTCGCGGCTCGAACCGCCTCTGCACCGTGACGGCATAGAAGTTCTCATGAAGATCCGGCACCACGCAGTACTCGGCCAGGCGGCGGCTTCGAATCTCGTCCTGAACGACGACCGCCGGCAGCAAGGCGACACTGTCCGAATCCCGGGCCAGCAGCCGAAGCATGGCCATGTCGTCCACTTCGGCGCGGACCTGACAGCGCAGCCCAAGCTGCTCGCACATCAGATCAAACCCGGCGCGGATGTCGTTGTCACGGCTCGGCAGCAGCAGCTTCACTTCGGCCAGTTCCTCCGGGAACCGGAAGGCCTTTTTCCTGGCCCTCGGCTGGCCGACCAGACTGACCGCCTGACGCGCGATCCGCCGGCATCTCCACGGCTCATCGGCACTCGTCTGAACGCGACGGTTCGACAGCACGACGTCCAGCGTATGCACCCGCAACCTCGCCAGCAGTTCCTGTAGCCCGCTCGACTGCAGCACGAGGCCGACGTCCTCTCGCCTCAGAAGCGGCTTCAGCCAGTTGTCCACAAAGTTCCTGGACAAGGTGGCGACTGCGCCAACCCGGATCATCTCCCGCGTCGGCCGCTCGCCTTCGCGCAGCAGTGCGAGCAGCTCGTTGCCGGACGTGAATATGGGATCGGCATAAGCCAGGGCCACCTGACCGGACTCCGTGAGCTGGAGCGTCCGGCCGACGCGCGCGAAAAGCGCGTGCCCGAGCTGCTCTTCGAGCTGCTTGATCTGGTGGGAGAGCGCGGACTGGGAGATGTGCAGCCGCGACGCCGCGCGCGTCAGGTTTCCCTCTTTGGCGACGGCCCAGAAGTAGTGGAGGTGGTGGTAGTTGAGTCGGATCATCGGCCGGACTGTTCTCTATTCGTGCACGAAACGTGCTTAACTTACTATTTTACGTTTGGCGTCAAACGCAGCACAGTCGCGCCGTCCACGTACCGGAATCGAGGCGCCTGTGCAGGTTTTCGTTGCCGATTCGAGTTTCCTGGCCGCGCTGCCGGGTTGCATTCCCCTCCTTCTGGCCCTCACGGCGGCATGGGCAGCGCTTGTCCCATCGTCGGTGGCCACGACCTGGCGCGCCGCCCGCTGGGCCAGCGCAGCATGTCTTGGCATCGCGCTCTTGTCGCTGGCCCTGCTGGCAGCCATGGGCCCGGCCACCGTCGCGTCGGGGCGTGGGATATCGGTCTTCGGCGTCTACGCGCTCAGCGCCTCCCTGCGCCTAGATGCACTGAGCTGCATCGTCATGTCGCTGGTCGCCTTTGTCGGCTGGGTGATCGTTCGCTTTTCGCAGCCCTACCTGTCCGGCGAACCGCGGGAGCGCACCTATGTCGGGTGGCTGCTCGCCACACTCGCTGCCGTCGCGATGGTGATCCTCACCAACAACCTTCTGGTGCTCGCAGTGGCGTGGACCGCGACCAGCGTGTCGCTGCACCACCTCCTCACCTTCTACGCCAACCGGCCGGCGGCGGTGATCGCGGCGCACAAGAAGTTCCTGTGCAGCCGCCTCGCCGAAGTCTGCCTGTTCACGGCGCTGATCCTGATCGGGTCGAGTCTCGGCACGCTCGAGATCGATCAAGTGCTGACGCGAGCGAAGACGCTTCCGACGTTGCCCGCTGCCGTGCAGGTGGCCGTGGTCCTGCTGGCTGCGACGGCCTTGCTGAAGTGCGCGCAGCTTCCCTTCCATGGCTGGCTGATTCAGGTCATGGAAGCCCCGACGCCGGTCTCGGCGCTGCTGCACGCCGGCGTCGTCAACCTCGGCGGTTTCGTGCTGATTCGGCTGTCGACGCTGGGCTCGGCCGTGTCGGTTGCGCAGACCATGCTGGTGTGCGTCGGAACTGCCACGGCCGTCCTGGCGGCGCTGGTCATGACCACAAGGATCAGCATCAAGGTGCAGCTTGCCTGGTCGACCTGTGCTCAGATGGGATTCATGCTGATGCAGTGCGGCCTGGGCATGTACGACCTGGCCTTGCTGCATCTGGTCGCGCATTCGTTGTACAAGGCGCATGCGTTCCTGCGCGCAGGCGACACCGTGCGGCGATCGAGCGTCCGCCAGCTGGCGGACGAGGCCGCGCCGAACTCCGTCGGCCGGTTGCTGGCGGGTGCGGCCGTGGGCGCTGCCATGGTGGCCCTCGCGGGCTGGCTCTTTGGCGTCCGGTTGACGGAGCAACCGGCGCTCTGGGCGCTTGCCCTGGTCGTTTCCATGGCGCTCACGCCCCTGCTGTCGACAACACCGAGGCGTGTCGCCGGCACGGGACTGTGGATGCAGCCGGCGAGCGCGTTCGCGATTGCGGTCGCGTACTTCGGCCTGCACGCCGTCTTCGGCCGCTGGGTTGCGGCCCCGGTGCAGCAGCCGTCCACGTGGCTCTGGGTCTTCGTGCTCGCTTCATTCGCGCTCTTGTTCATCGTGCAGAGCGAGATCGCATCGTCTCCCCGTGGCCGGCTGGCCCGCGCGCTCTATCCCTGGTTCTACGCCGGGCTGTTCCTTGACGACAGGTTCAGCCGGGCCGCGTTCGCCCTCTGGCCATTGCGCCGGCGCAGGCCCGGCATCGTCGATGCGCCGGGCGCTCACCCCGCTTCCGCTGCCTCGGGAGCCCTGTCATGAGCGGAGGTCTGGCCGCGCCCGCTGGTCGCACGCGGCTCTTGGCCGCAGAGGTGGACGAGGCCTGCAGCAGGATCGCGCCAACCTGGCCACTGGACCGCTTCATCGCGGTCAATCCGTACTGGTGCTACGCCGATCGGCCCATCGAGCAGGCGGCCGCCGAGCTGCGCGCCCGAAGCGGAACGAGCTTGCTCATGCCGCGCAGTTTCTATCGCGAGCAGTGGCGCTCCGGAAGGATTCTCGACCGCCATCTGCGTGCCGCGATCGAGGTCGATGGCGACGCCTGCACCGCGCAGGCGCTGGTCGAGTCGCTCGACGCACCGCCCGTGCAGGCATCGGCCGTGCCGCTGGTCACCGATGTCGTCGCCAACGACCGCGTCGCCGGGCAGGCCATGACGTGGCGCGACCTGGTGACGCACCAGATCAGCCAGCACTGCGCTGCCTACTTCGACCACTTGCAGGCCGCCTGGAGACCCGAGAGCGATCTGGGTCTGTACGGGAGCTGGCGCCAGGCAACGTCCGCCGACCGCAGCCTGCCGCTGCGACGTGGCCATGTCCCTTTCAGGGTGGAGGTGCTGGCGCTTCCTGCCAACGCGGAAGCGCTCATTGCCTTCGCGGTCGACGCGCTCGGCGTTTCGGATGAAGATTGCAGCGCGTACCTGGGCGCCCTGCTGCAAAGCATCAGTGGCTGGGCGGCATGGTGCGCCTACCTCAGGTGGCAGGCGCGGCTGGCCCAAGACGAGGACACCCGCATCGTCGAACTGCTCGCCATCCGCCTGGCCTGGGAGTGGCTGTTGCTCAACGACGCCGAGGCGCAGTCGCGCTGGCATGCGGCGCAGATGCAGACGCAGACGCGCGCCCTGGTCGAGCAGACGAAGGCAGCCCAGCGGTTCGACTGGATGTGGCAATACGCGCTCGAGGCGTCGTACCAGGAGCAGCTCTGCCACGGTCTGGCGGCTGCGTCGCAGCAGGTATCGACCGCCACAGCGGCGATGTCCGTGCAGGCCGCGTTTTGCATCGACGTCCGCTCGGAGGTGTTCCGGCGCGCCCTCGAGGCTGCAAACCCGGGCGTGCAGACGCTCGGCTTCGCGGGCTTCTTCGGACTTCCGATCGCCTACTCGCCTCTCGGCAGCGCGCTGACCCGTCCGCAGCTGCCTGGCCTGCTGGCGCCAGCGTTGTGCGTGAGCGAGGCCTGCGAGCCTGCCTCCTCGGCAGACGCACTTCGAGCACGGCGGCAACACGCGCTTCGACGGCGGCAGAGCTGGAGCGACTTTCGCTTGCAGGCAAGCTCCGGGTTCAGCTTCGTCGAGTCCATGGGGTTGCTGTATGCCGGCAAGCTGCTGAGGGACAGCTTGCCCTCGCAGGCGTCGGCGAGTTGCTGGGAGCACACCGGCCTGCCTCGCGACGCCATGCACATGGCGCCGCGCCTGGGCAAGGCCGGCGGTTTTGCCAGCGAGACGTCGCGCGCCGAACTGGCGCTCTCCGTCTTGCGCGCGATGAGCCTGACGAGCGGCTTCGCACCGCTGGTCCTGCTGGCGGGGCACGGCAGCCAGAGTGCCAACAACCCGCACGCAGCGGGGCTGGATTGCGGCGCGTGTGGTGGGCAGACCGGCGAGGTCAACGCACGGGTACTGGCCGCGCTGCTCAACGAAACGCGGGTGCGCCAAGACTTGCGCGAGCTCGGCGTCGACATCCCGGACGAAACGCTTTTCATCGCCGGGCTGCACAACACCACGACCGACGACGTGACGTTGTTCGATCTAGACGAGTTGCCGGCCGCTCACACTGGCGCTGTCACGCAGTTGCAGGCGTGGCTGGAGGACGCCGGCCGCACCGCTCGCTCGGCGCGCGCAACGGCCCTCGGCCTCGACCGCCTCGTTGGCGATGATTCGGCACTGCACAAGGCCATCAAGACACGGGCCAACGACTGGGCCCAGGTCCGCCCCGAGTGGGGCCTTGCCGACAACGCCTCGTTCATCGTCGCGCCGCGGGAACGCACCCGTCACCTTGATCTGCACGGTCGCTCTTTCCTGCACGAGTATCGGTGGCAGGACGACGGCGAGCTGAAGGTGCTCGAGCTGATCATGACCGCACCGATGGTGGTCACGAACTGGATCAATCTGCAGTACCACGCGTCGACAGTCGACAACAGGCGGTACGGCAGCGGCAACAAGGTGCTCCACAACGTGGTCGGCGGCAATCTCGGGGTGTTCGAAGGCAACGGCGGTGATCTGCGCATCGGCCTGCCGTGGCAATCTCTGCACGACGGCCACGCGCTGCGCCATACGCCGTTGCGCCTCAGCGTCTTCATCGAAGCGCCGCGGCATGCGCTGGAACAGGTCATTGCGGCCCACGCCGTCGTTCGTCAGCTGCTCGACCACCGGTGGCTGCATCTGCTTCAGATCGAGCCGGCGCAGCCGCAGATTTCACGTTACGACCGTGGCGTGTGGCGCAGCGACATGACCACAACCACCCTGTTGCCCGCACTGCAGGAAGCAATGCGACGCCCGCCGTCATCCCCGTTCTAGGAACTGCTTGCTCTCGGCTCGCTTGGCGCGAGTCGCGGCGCGGGCGTAGGCGGTCTCGGCCTGCCCGCGCATCGACTTGGCGCGCTCGAGCGCCTCGTGGTAGCGCTCGGGGCTGTAGGTGTTCTCGGTGCCGATGTACACGCTGCTGCGCTGCGGCGCCTTGCCGTAGCGCGGCAGCGAGATCGAGAAGCTGCATTCGCGTATCGATGCCTCGCTGCGCTGGCGCAGCACCGGCCCCGTGATGCCGACGGGCAGGTCGCTGGTCTTGTTCGCGTTGGGTACCTTCTGCAGGCGCGACGGCGCCGGCAGGCGGGCGATGCGCGCGTGCAGCTCCTCGGTCGCCTTGCGCAGCGCGGCACGCGCGCCCTTGCCGTCCGGATCGCCATCGGAATAGAAGCGCGTGCCGCCGTAGCGCAACTGCCAGCCGTGCGTGGAGAGGTGGTCGATCCGCTGGACGTTGGCCGGAACGACGATGCGCTTGCCGTTGGGCAGGGAGATCGTGCGTGTCTTCATGGCTAGATGCTAACGCCTTCGCTGAGCGATACGGCCGCCAGGGGTCATTCGGAGCGAGGAACGCTTCCCGAGGGTGCGTCGTCGTCGCCGCGCTTCTCCCGGGAGATGACGGCGTGCACCGTGCGCTGCGGGAACGGGATCTCGACGCCCTCGGCATTGAGGCAGTCGAGCACCGCCAGGTTCACGGCGGAGCGGACGTTGCCCTGGCCGTTCTCCGGGTCCGCGACCCAGAAGTTGAGCTTGAGGTCCATGCCGTCGGCCGAGAAGGCCGCGAGAAACACGCTCGGGCCGGGATCGTCGATCACGCGCGGTACCGCACGCATCACCTCGACGAGCTTGGGCGCAAGCGCCTTCACGTCGGTCCCGTAGGCGACCTGCACCTGCGATCCGACCGCGACGCGCGTGTCGGCGAGCGACGAATTCTCGACCTTGCTGGTGATGAGGGTCTCGTTCGGGATGATCGCCTCTCGACCCGTCAGCGACCGCACGACCGTGTAGCGGGTGCGGATGTCGGTGATGCGACCTTCGAAGCCGTCGACGGTCACCATGTCGCCGATGCGCACGCTGCGCTCGGCGAGGATCACGAAGCCCGAGATGTAGTTCGCGGCGATCTTCTGCAGGCCGAAGCCGAGGCCGACGCCGATCGCGCCACCGAACACCGACAGCGCCGTGAGGTCGATGCCGACCGCCGACAGCGCGAACAGCAGCCCGACGAAGAGCAGCACCGAGCGGATCAGCGTCGCCGCGATCTTGCGCAGCGACAGGTTCGAGCCGGTCTGGTCGACGAGCAGCCGCCTCTCGAGCGCCGCCGAGATCCACAGCGCGACGACCATCACCACCGCCGCGGTGAGCGCGCCCTCGACGACACTGCGCAACGTCAGGCTGGCGTTGCCGACCTTCCATTGCACGTCGTCCATCGCCTCGAGCACCATCGGTGCGACGCCGGTGACCCAGAGCACGACGGCGATCCACGCCAGCCACGAGATCCAGCGTTCGATCGAGCGGACCCAGTGCACGTCGGGGAACGTCCGCCGCAGCACGCGCACCGAGAGCCGGATGATGACGAGCGAGATCAGGACCGGGATCGCGACCTTGAACACCGCCGGCTTGAACATGCCCTGCAGCCCGACCTTGGCGGCGTATGCGAACAGCAGCGCGAGGATGGGGAACAGGACACCGTCGAAGATCCGGTCACCGAACCAGACCGAGTGCACGGGGCGCGAGCGGCCGCGGACCAGGACGACGATCAGCCAGGCGGCGGCCAGACAGGCCACCAGCACGAGGAGCTCTGCGCCAGCTCCCGGCCGAGTGAGGTTCAGGGCGAGTTCGTCGAACTCGCGGATGTCGAACGACCGCACGCCGCTAGGACAGGCGCTCGGCGGTCTTCTGCTCGCCGGCGATGCCTGCCAGCACGCGCAGGTGCGCGGCGACGCTGCGAGCGAGCGCGCCGAGGTTGTAGCCGCCTTCCAGGCAAGAGACGATCCGCCCCTTCGCGTGACGCTCGGCCAGCGCCACGATCTGCTCGGTCATCCAGGCGTAGTCGTCTTCCACGAGGCCGAGCTGGCCGAGTTCGTCGTCCCGGTGCGCATCGAAGCCGGCCGAGATGAACACCATCTGCGGACGGAACGCGTCGAGCGGCGCGAACCAGTGCTGCCTGATGAGTTCGCGGATCGCCGGGCCGCGCGTGTAGGGCGACACCGGCACGTTGACCATGTTGTCGCCCAGCGGAACGGTGCCGGTGCCCGGGTAGAGCGGGTTCTGGAAGATGCTCGCCATGAAGATGCGCTCGTCGCCGGCGACGATGTCTTCGGTTCCGTTGCCGTGGTGCACGTCGAAGTCGATCACGGCAACCCGCTCGAGACCGCGCACGTCGAGCGCGTGACGCGCCGCGACACAGACGTTGTTGAAGAAGCAGAAGCCCATCGCCTGGTCGCGCGTGGCGTGATGGCCCGGCGGACGCACGCTGCAGAACGCGTTGGCGACCTCGCCGTCGATCACCGCGTCGGTCGCGGCGACGGCGGCACCCGCGGCGCGCATCACGGCGGCCAGCGTACCGGGCGCGGCGATGGTGTCGGCGTCGATCGCCGCCTTTCGGTGGCTCGACGCGACCTCCTCCAACGCGCGGGTGAGCGCGCCGACGAAATCGGCGCCGTGCGCGCGCGCGAGCGCGCCGACGTCGACCAGCGGCGCCTCGCGCCGGTCGAGCGCAGCGGCGAGGCCGGTGGCGAGCAGGTGATCGTCGATCGCGTCGAGACGGGCCGGGCACTCCGGATGGTGCGAGCCCATGTCGTGACCCCGGCAATCGGGGTGGCTGTAGAAGGCCGTCGTCATGAGGGCGTGGACATTAACACGCGACCTCGCTCGCTCGGGGCGAGCGGCGCTTCAGCCGACCCCGCAGGCGACAAGGTAGCGGCGGTACGCGGCGCTCAACCGGTCAGCGGCGCTGTGCAGCTCTCCGCCCACGAGCGGCAGACGCTTCGGTCGCTGCGACTCGAGGATCGGCAGGTCCTGCGCGAAGATGCGGTCCTGGAAGTCGACGAGCGCGTGCTCGTCGCTCCCGGTGTCGGCGGTGAACAGCGTCATCCACACCCGGGTCGACTCCTGTGAGAGCGGACAGGTCCAGAGCGCGATCGCGTCGGCAGGGTCGCCTTGATCGCTCGCGGTCTTGTGAAGCAGCGCCGCGTAGGGCGTCAGCACGCGGTATCGGTAGCGGATCCAGGCACCGGCCTCTCGCATGGCCGCGGCTCGCGGCTGGAAGGCGAGGTGGCGATCGACCGACGGGGCGCCGCGCGCATCGATCGCGACGTCGTACGCCGGAACCCCGGGCTCGCCGCGATCGCCGAGCAGGCCTTCGTGCACGAAGGCGAAATGCGACATGTCGAGGAAGTTCTCGACGACTCGCGGCGCCGACGTCTGCACGTCGTACGGACCGCAGACGATGACGCGCGGCGGCACGTCGCCGACGTCGGGCAGCGCGAACACGCCGTCGTCGTCCGTCTCTTCGCCTGGCGTGCCGCCGAGCCTGGCCCACAGCAGCCCGTGCGCCAGGCGCACGCCGTGCACGCCGACGCGATGCGACGGCGGTGGCTCGAAACCGGGCAGCGCCGGCACGAATCGACAGCGACCGTCGGCCGCGAACTGCCAGCCGTGGTACGGGCATTCGAGGCGGCTCTGTCCGTCGCGCAGGACGACCTGGCCGAGCGAGAGGCGCGTGCCGCGGTGCGGGCAACGGTCGTCGACGGCGTGTACCGCGCCGTCGGCGTCGCGCCACAGGGCGATGGCACGGTCGACGATGCGCGCTGCGATCGGCGCAGACCCGCCGACGTCGCGCTCGGCGGCCACCGGGTACCAGCCAACCGGCCGGGACGCAGACGCGACCGCACCGACGGGCAGCGCGTCGTCCGGTCGGTCGCCCACTTGCGCCGCCGGATCAGGCCGCGTGCCGCTGCGCCATCCGCGACAAGGCGATCGCGAGAGCCGCGCCACCCAGCGACTTCACGAGCGCCGGGTGCTCGGCGTAGAAATTGCTCATCTGCTCGATGATGCCGGGGCTGTGCTGCTCCGCGTGATCGGCCATCTGCTGGACCTGTTGCGGGGTGACCTGCGACGCCTGCTCGGGTGTGATGGTGGGCGGCTGACCACCTCCCTCGGTGAGCCGGCCGAGGATGCTTCCGAGCACGCCGCCACCCGCGCCGGCTGCAAGTGAAGACAGCACCGTCGGCCCCATCGCGGCCATCAACCGGTTGAGCATGCCCGCCTGCTGCGTCGTGTCGGCGTTGCCGAACAACTGCCCCGCCATCTGGCCGAACGGAGGCGTCTGGTCGGAATGGAACATCGCCGACAGGCCCTGTTGCAGCAGGTCGGGAGGCGCCGCCTGCGCGACCTGCTCGAAGTGGTCGGAAGCCTTGGCGGTGTCGCCTCCGCCGACGACGAACTGGGACAGGAGACCGCCGAGATCAAAGCCCATGATGTGCACCCTGCGACAAGGCCCGGAGGGCCGATGTCGAATCATGCACCGCCTCACGGCGCCGGGTCGACCCGCGGCCGCGGCCGTGAAGGATGCCGGCCCGTGAAGGCGCCTGAGTCGCGCCGCCGCGCGTAGGCCGCACCGAATTCGGGTAATGTCGTTCGATGACCGAACCGCTGCGCGCGCGCCTCCATGCCCTCGTCGACCAGATCGCCACCGTCATCGTCGGCAAGCGCACGCAGATCGAGGACTGCGTCGCCTGCATGCTTGCCGGCGGCCACCTCCTGATCGAGGACGTTCCAGGGGTCGGGAAGACGACGCTCGCGCACGCGATCGCCGTCTCGCTCGGGCTGCGCTTCTCGCGCGCCCAGTTCACCGCCGACCTGATGCCGTCCGACCTCGTCGGCGTGTCGGTCTACGAGCGCAGCCGCGAGGCCTTCGTCTTCCACCCCGGCCCGGTGTTCGCGCAGGTGCTGCTCGCCGACGAGATCAACCGCGCCGGACCGAAGACGCAGAGCGCGCTGCTGGAGGCGATGGAGGAGCACCAGGTGAGCGTCGAGGGCGAGACGCGGGCGCTGCCGTCGCCCTTCTTCGTGATCGCGACGCAGAACCCGACCGACCAGCTCGGCACCTATCCGCTGCCCGAGTCGCAGCTCGACCGCTTCCTCATGTGCATCACCCTCGGCTACCCCGACCGCAAGAGCGAACGCGAGCTGCTGGCAGGCGCCGACCGGCGCGAGACGATCGCGCGACTGCCGGCCGTCATGACACCCGAAGAACTGCTTTCAGCGCAGAAGGCGACGCTCGCGGTGCATGCGTCCGAAGCACTCCTCGACTACCTGCAGGCGCTGATACAGGCAACGCGCTCCGGTGCCTGGTTCGTCGACGGCCTCAGCCCGCGCGCCGGCATCGCCGTGCTGCGCGCGGCGCGAGCGCGGGCCCTGCTCGGGGGGCGTGACTATGTCGCCCCCGACGACATCCAGGCCGTGCTGCCACAGACCATCGCGCACCGCCTGCTGCCGGTGTCGGGCTCGGGCCGTGGCCGGCAGGAACAGGTGCGGGCGATGGTCGAGGCCGTCGCGCTGCCGTGACGAGCCCCGCGGCCGCAGCGGCGCGCAGCTTTCCCAATCCGCTCGCCGCGGCGCGCACGCGCGTGCGCGGCTGGCTGCAGTCGCGCCTGCCGAAGAACGACACGCAGCTGCTGACGCAGAACAACATCTACATCCTGCCGACAAAGGCGGGCTGGATGTTCGGCGTGACGCTGCTCGTGCTGCTGCTTGCGTCGATCAACTACCAGCTCAATCTCGGCTACGTGCTGACCTTCCTGCTCGCGGGCAGCGGGCTGGTGTCGATGCACATCACGCACGCCACCCTGCGCGGGCTGACGCTGCACCTGCGACCGCCGCAGCCGAGTCACGCCGGTGCCTCCGCACCACTCGAGCTGGTGCTGACGAGCCCGGGCACGGTTCGCTTCGGCATCGGCCT
>JBBSPY010000010.1:0-30918 GCA_038258415.1 Burkholderiales bacterium | reverse complement strand
TCGGTGAAGGAGTACATCTCCTTCTCGACGATGTCGGTTGCTTCGCCGATGCCGCGCACGAACAGCGCCGTCGGCTCGACGATAGGCGTGAGGATGGGCTGGTAGCCGTAGCGCGACGTCACCGTTCGCACGCACGACTCGAACCACTGCCACAGGCCCGTGTCGGGGAGCAAATCCTTCCGCGGCACCGATGCCGGCAGGAAGTCGTTCATGCCTTTGACGGCGCGGATCGGCTCCTTCGTCATGCCGCCTCGGTGGCGGCGACGGCGCTTCCGTAGCGCTGCTCGATGTAGCGCTCGACCAGCGCCTGGAACTCGGTGGCGATGCCATCGCCGCGCAACGTCAGGGCCTTCTCGCCGTCGATGAACACGGGCGCGGCCGGCGCCTCGCCGTTGCCCGGCAGGCTGATGCCGATATCGGCGTGCTTGCTCTCGCCGGGACCGTTGACGATGCAGCCCATGACCGCGACCTTCATCGACTCGACGCCCGGATAGCGAGCTTTCCACACCGGCATCTGCGCGCGCAGGTAGTCGTCGATCTGCTTGGCGAGGTCCTGGAAGGTCGTGCTCGTTGTGCGGCCGCAGCCGGGGCACGCGGTCACGCTCGGGTTGAAGGCGCGCAGCCCCATCGACTGCAGGATCTCCAGCGCCACGAGCACCTCCTGCGTCCGCGCCTCGCCCGGAAGCGGCGTCAGCGAGACCCGGATCGTGTCGCCGATTCCGTCTTCCAGCAACACCGCGAGCGCTGCGGTCGACGCGACCGTGCCCTTGGTTCCCATGCCCGCTTCGGTGAGGCCGAGGTGGAGCGAGTTCTCGCAGCGCGCCGAGAGCGCGCGGTAGACGCTGATGAGGTCGTGGACGCCCGACATCTTGCACGACAGGATCACCTGCTCACGAGCCAGCCCGATCTCCTCGGCGCGGCGCGCCGACTGCACCGCCGACAGCACCACCGCGCGGTACATCACCTGCTGAGGCTCGTGCGGCTCGGCGCGCGTCGCGTTCTCGTCCATCAGCTCGGCGAGCAGCTCCTGGTCGAGGCTGCCCCAGTTGACGCCGATGCGCACCGGCTTCTTCCAGCGCACCGCCGTCTCGACCATCTGCGTGAACTGCCGGTCGTGCTTGTCGCCCTTGCCGACGTTGCCCGGGTTGATGCGGTACTTCGACAGCGCCTCTGCGCATGCCGGGTGGTCGGCGAGCAGGCGATGGCCGTTGTAGTGGAAATCGCCGATCAGCGGCACGTCGATGCCCATCCGGTCGAGCTGGTCGCGGATGTGCGGCACGGCGGCGGCCGCTTCCGGCGTGTTGACGGTGATGCGGACCATCTCGGAGCCAGCGATCGCCAGCTCCTTGACCTGAATCGCCGTGCCGATCGCATCGACCGTGTCGGTGTTGGTCATCGACTGCACGCGCACCGGCGCATCGCCGCCGACCGTGACGACCCGCGAGCCCCAGGCGACCTTGGCCTGGAGCGAGCGCCGTGGTGCCGGTCGAGCGGGCTCGACGAAGCCATCGTCGATGAGCGGGTCGCCACGCGTTGCCGTCTTCATGCTGTGCGCCTGTTCCCTACTTCAGTTCGAACCGCGCCACGTTGTCGCGCGTGTAAGGTTGCAGATCGGTCGGCTGGCCGCGGAACGACACTTCGGTCGCCGCCGCGTTGCCGACGCGAACCCGAAACGGCGCCGTGCCGTCAACGCCGACCGATTCGCCCGGAACGAGCAGGCGTGACAGCAGCGACGTGCCCCGCGCGTCGACGACCTCGACCCACGACGTCTCGGCAACGCGGAACTGCAACACGCCCTCGCCGGTGTCGCCGAACGCGCCGACCGTGGGCGCCGATCCGGCTTCGCCGGGCGACGCCGGGCCCGCCTGCGACGCGGCGACGGCGGTGGGAGCCATCGTCGGTTCGGGCACAGCGGCGGAAGCGCCTTCGGAAACAGGCGCGGCCGGCGCGGCGGCCGGCACCGGCCCGTCGAGCGACAGTGCCGCCGAAGAGGCCGCGGGCGCCACGACCCGCGCCCCGAACAGGCCGAACACACCCCCGGGAACGAAGTAGACCAGCAGGGTGGCGACGAGCACCAGCGCGGTCAGCCAGAGCGCCGGACGCTTCAGCAAGGCGGTCCAGTCGCCAGGAGCGAGGCCGGACTGACGCTCCCGAAACGGCGTGTTCAGGCCCTGGCTCACCTGCTCCAGGCGGTGGTGCGCGACATGCGCCGGGAGGCGCTCGAGAATCGGACCGGCGTCGATCTTCAAGGCCCTGCACACGGTCAGCGCCAGTGCGCGGGCGAAGGTCGCATCGGGGAGCTCGTCGTAGCGGTCGGCCTCCAGCGCCTCCAGCTTCTTGGGTGGCACCTTGATGGACGCGGCGAGCGCGGCCACGTGAAGCCCCTGCTTCTCGCGGGCGTTCCGCAAGAGGCGGCCGGCGCTGGGCTGAGCGTCGTCGCTCACCATCGTCGCCTACTCGTCAAACGCGTCGCGTGCGAGCGCCGCGGCTTCGCGCGAGTCCGGGAAGCGGTTGCGCAGCCGGTTGCCGAACTCCGCGACGCCCTGCTGGTTGCCGAGCTTGTTCTCGATGCGCGCCGCCAGCCAGAGCGTCTGCGCGTTGGAGACGTCCTTCTCGGCGTTGACGCGCCGCAGCTGGAAGCGGGCGCGCTCGAACTCGCCGCGCCGATACAGCACCTCGCCGAGATTGGTCGCGATCACGAGGCTGCCCGGGTCGAGCCCGTGCGCTTTCGTCAGCGTCGCCTCGGCGGCCGGAAGCTGGCCGGCGCGGGCCTGGCAGATGCCTTCGGCGAGCAGCGTCCGGGTCGTGCCGCGGTAGCGCGGCTCAGCGACGGCGCGCTCGAACTGCGCGGTCGCTTCGCCGTAACGTCCCTGCTGGCACAGCCACCAGCCGTAGTTGTGCATCGAGTCGCCGTCGCGCAGGTTGATCTGCAGCGCGCGCCGGAAGCTCTCCTCCGCCAGCGCAGGATCGCCCAGGCTGGCGTAGATCAGGCCGCGCAAGTTGTAGGCCGGTCCATAGAGCGGGTCGGCGCCGATGGCGAGCTTCACCTGCTCGAGCGCGACCTGGGACTGGCCACGGCCGAAGTAGGCGGACGCGAGGTCCATTCGCGCCTTGGCGCGGCTCTCGCCGTCGGCCTCCTTGGCGCCGCCGAGCGGATCGCGGATCTGGTTGCTCGGGTTCGGGTTGGTCTGCGTCGTGGTGCACGCCGCCATGACGACGGCGACGAGGCAGGCGCCGCAAACGACGCGCGTGATCCCGACGGCTCGGTCGATGCGCGTCATGGCCGCGCCCGATCTGCGAGCCGCTGCGCCACGCCGACGCCGCGCAGCGAACGGGGCATCGCGACCCGTTGCTCGCGAGCCGGCGAATGCCGCCTGGTCTCCACGCGCGTGCGGTCCCGCACTTCGCCAGCGAGCTGGCCACAGGCGGCCGCAATGTCGTCGCCGCGGGTCCGCCGCACGGTCGTCACGATGCCGGAAGCCCGCAGGATCGCGGCGAACGCGTCGACGCGCTCGCGAGGCGAGCGGCGCAGCCCCGAATCGGCGAACGGATTGACGGGAATGAGGTTGCTCGTGCAGGCCACGCCGGGCTCGTCGCCGGCGCGCCCGCGAACGAGGTCGGCAAGATGACTGGCCTGCTCCGGCGCGTCGTTCACGCCGTCGAGCATGCAGTACTCGAGGGTGACGAAGTCGCGAGGCGCGCGCTCGAGGTAGCGACGGCAGGCAGCCAGCAGCTCGGCGATCGGGTACTTGCGGTTGAGCGGCACGAGGTCGTCGCGCAAGGCGTCGTCGGGCGCGTGCAACGACACGGCGAGCGCGACCGGGCATTCGTCGCGGAGCCGGTCGATCATCGGCACGACGCCCGACGTGGACACCGTGACCCGGCGCCGCGACAAGCCGTAGCCGTGATCGTCGAGCATGGTGCGCAGCGCCGGCAACAGGGCGCCGATGTTCTGCAGCGGCTCGCCCATTCCCATCATCACGACGTTGCTGACGGCACGTTCGCTCCCGCCGAGACCGAGCCGCCTGCGCATCTCGATCTCGGCGTGGCGCAACTGGGCGACGATCTCCGCCGTCGTGAGGTTGCGGCTGAAGCCCTGATGGCCGGTCGCGCAGAAGCGGCAGTTCACGGCGCAACCGGCCTGCGAGGAAATGCACAACGTCCCGCGGCCGGCGTCGGGAATGAACACGGTCTCGACCGCGTCGCCGCCGCCGACGTCGAACAGCCACTTGACGGTGCCGTCTGCAGCGACCTGCTCGCCCGTGACCGGCAACATGCGGATCTCGGCTTCGCCTTCGAGCTTCCCGCGCAGGCTCTGCGCCAGGTCGCTCATCGACGCGAAATCGTCGACCCCGCGCTGGTGGATCCAGCGAAAGAGCTGGGTGGCGCGAAAACGCTTCTCGCCGAGTCGCTCGCAAAGGTCGGCGAGCCCGTCCCGATCGAACTGGAGGAGGTTCAGCATCGGGCTCGACGCGCCACGGCTGCCAACCTCAGCGCGCGAAGACGCTCATGCCGGGGAAGAAGAACGCGACCTCGACTGCCGCGGTGTCGGCGGCGTCGGACCCGTGGACGGCATTGGCATCGATGCTCGACGCGAAGTCGGCCCGGATGGTTCCCTTGTCGGCCTTCTTCGGGTCGGTCGCGCCCATCAGCTGCCGGTTCTTCGCAATGGCATCGTCCCCGTCGAGGGCCTGGATCATCACCGGGCCGGACGTCATGAACGACACCAGGTCGGCGAAGAAAGGCCGCCCCTTGTGAACCGCGTAGAACGCCTCGGCCTCTCGGGTCGAAAGGTGCGCCATCCGGGAGGCGACGATCTTCAGCCCGGCGCCTTCGAAGCGCGCGTAGATCTGGCCGATGACGTTCTTGGCGACGGCGTCCGGCTTGATGATCGAAAGGGTTCGCTCGAGGGCCATGTTCTTGCGTGCTCCGGAGGGTCTGGGCAAAGCTGCTGATTGTATTCGGCGGCAAAACGCGATCGCCGAGGTCAGCGGCCGCGCCGGCCGCCCTGACCACCGCCCTGACCACCACCACCGCCGCCGCCTCCACCACCGCGATTGCCGCCGAAGTTGCCGCCGCCGCCGCTGCGGCCGCGTTCCTTGCGGTGATAGGCGTCGGCGCCGATGTAGCCGAGCGAAGTCTTCAACGGATCGGGCTGATTCGGATCTCCGGGATCGCGGCTCGGCCGCGGTGCGCTGCCACCCGCTCCGAAGCCGCTGTCCGGTCCGATGCGGCGGCCGCCCGGAGCGAAGCGATGGTCGAAGGTCTGCTGCAGCGGGTTGGGGATGCGACTCGGGTCGAAGTCGGTGTCGTCGTCGTCGTGGGCTCGTGGCGCCTGCGGCTCGGGCTGGCGCGGTGGCCGGTCGCGCTCGGGGCCGGCAGAGGCCGGCATCGGTGCGGGCCCTCGCTCGTTGCGCGGGCCGCGCTCGTTGCGCCGTTTGGCGGGGCCACGCTCGGAGCGCTCGCCGCCGCGATCGGGGTTGCGGTCGCCGCGGTCTCCGCCACGGTCGCCGCGATCGGATGCACCGCCGTCGGCACGCTGCGATTCGTTCGGATTGGCGAGCCGCTTGATCGCGCGCACGTCGTGCTCGTCGAGATCGACCCAGACGCCGCGCTTGAGCCCGCGCGGCAACACGACCGTGCCGTAGCGGATGCGGATCAGCCGGCTGACCGCCAGGCCGACCGCCTCGAACAGACGCCTGACCTCGCGGTTGCGCCCTTCGGTGATGACGACGCGGTACCAGGTGTTGACACCCTCTCCGCCGCCGTTCTCGATCGAGCGGAACGCCGCGCGCTGACCCTCGATCTCGACGCCCTCGAGCAGCCTCGCGCGCTGCTCGTCGGCGAGCGTTCCGAGCACGCGCACCGCGTACTCGCGCTCGACGCCGAAGCGTGGATGCATGAGCTGGTTGGCCAACCCCCCGGCGTTGGTGAACAGCAGCAGGCCCTCGGTGTTGAGGTCGAGCCGACCGACCGACTGCCACTTGCCGTGCTGCAGCCTGGGCAGCCGGCGAAACACCGTTGGCCGACCCTCCGGATCGTCGTGCGAGACGATCTCGCCGGCCGGCTTGTGATAGGCGAGGATGCGCGCCGGCGGCGGCACGATGCGGTACTTGATCGGCTTGCCGTCGACCTCGATGCGGTCACCGAACGAGATGCGCTGGCCGGTGTGCGACGGCTCGCCGTTCACGCTCACCCTGCCCTCGGCGATCATGTCTTCCATGTCGCGACGCGAGCCGACGCCGGCCTGCGCCAGGACCTTGTGCAGCATGGGCGCGTCGGGGTCGGCCGCGAGCACGCGCTTGTGCGCTTCTTCGCTCCCGGTCTCCTCTGCAGGCGCCTCGGCCGCCGGCTCGCTGGCGCTGTCGAAGTCGCCGGAGATCACGGCCGCGAAGAGTTCGCCCGGCTCGACCCCGGCCACGCGCTCGAACGTCGGCAGCAGCGGGCCTTCGAAATTCGGCGGCAACGCCATCGTCGAAGGGCCGCGACGGCGGTCGCGCCGCCCGCGGCGGCGACCGCGCTCACCGCGGCCCTCGCCGGTGCCGCCATCGCCATCGCCGTCGCTGCGGCTGTCGTTCGGTGCTGCGGCATCGGATCCGGTCTGGACAGCCGGCGGGGTGGTGTCGATGGAGTCGTTCATGCGTGGGATTCCAGGGCGGGATCGGGATCGACCGGGTCGGCGGGTGCTTCTCCGGCAGGGTCGGCGGCATCGCTGAAGAGCAGGGGCGACTGTGCAAGCAGCGCATCGGCCGACAGGCTGGTGCTCCCGGGCTCCGACAGCGGCTCGCCGTCGCCGCCCACCAGGGCGGGCAGGCGGTCCAGGCTGGCGAGGCCGAGGTCGTCGAGGAACTGGCGCGTGGTCGCGAGCAGGGCCGGCCGGCCCGGCGCGTCGCGGTAGCCGATCGACTCGACCCAGCCGCGGTCCTCGAGCTGCTTGACGATCTGTGTGCCGACCGCGACGCCGCGGATATCCTCGATGTCGCCGCGCGTCACCGGCTGCCGATAGGCGACGATGGCGAGCGTTTCGAGCACGGCACGCGAATAGCGCGGCGGCCGGTCCGGGTGCAGCCGGGCGAGGTACTCGCCCATCTGCTGACGCGACTGGTAGCGCCAGCCACCGGCGAGCGATACCAGTTCGATGCCGCGATCGTCGCACTCGCGCTCGAGCTCGACGAGCAATGCGCGCAGCGTGTCGGCACCGACCTCGCCCGCAAACAGCGTCGAGAGCTCGCGCAGCGGCATCGGCTGACCGGCGCAGATGAGCGCCGCCTCGAGGACGCGCTTCGCATCCAGGGTCTTCATCGTCGAGTCACGATCCTTTGCCACATCGTCATGGCGGGCTGCGCGCGGCCGCTGGCGGCCATCGCGAAATCGGCCGCCATACAGGCTGGCCGGAGGTGCACCTGGAGGTGCGTTTGGCAAGAAGCTCGGCGGGCGCGCCGGCGCGGGGTTCACCACCGCGGGCGCCGCTCGTCCCGAGCGTCACTGGTCCGTGATTGTAGCCGTGCCCGTGATCGAGCCCTCGACGATCGCGCGCCATGCCGGCGCCAGACCGTCGGGCAGCGACGAGGCGAAGCGCATGGGCTCGCCGGTCCTGGGATGCGCGAACGCGAGCTCGGCGGCGTGCAGGGCCTGGCGATCGATGCCGAGCGCGGGCTTGCCGCCGTAGAGCCGGTCGGCGACCAGCGGCAGCGAACAGGACGCGAGGTGGACCCGGATCTGGTGCGTGCGCCCCGTGTGCAGCGCACAACGCAGCGCGCTGTACGTGCCGTCGCTGGCGATGCACGTCACGTCGGTCGACGCCGGCTTGCCCGAGACCTCGACCGCCATGCGCGTGCGCTGGCGCGGATCGCGACCGATCGGTGCGTCGACCCGGAACTCGCGAGATGCCGGCCGGCCGTGGACGATCGCGAGGTACCGGCGCGACACCTCGCGCGCCGCCATCGCGCGCACGAGTGCCGTCACGGCGACGAGCGTGCGGCCGACCACCATCAGACCCGACGTGTCCTTGTCGAGCCGGTGCACGATGCCGGCTCGCGGCAGCGCTGCGCTCGATGGATCGCGGGCAAGCAGCGCATTGAGCAGCGTTCCCGACCAGTTTCCGGCCGCCGGGTGGACGACCATGCCAGCCGCCTTGTCGACGACGAGCACGTCGTCGTCCTCGTGGACGACGACGATGGGAAGCGCCTCCGGCGTGTAGGCCCGGCTCTCGGCACTCGGCCGCAGCAGCACCCACACCCGCTGGCCGGCTTTCATCCGCTTCGCGGGCTGCAACACCGTCTCGCCTTCGACTGCGACGTCGCCGGCGGTGATGGCCGCCTGCAGGACGTTGCGCGAGAACTCGGGTGCGAGCGCCGTGATGAAGCGGTCGAGACGAAGGCCGTGCCCGGTGGCGTCGACAGTCCCGTGGCGCACGTCGGCTGCGGCGTCGCCTTCGCCATCGGACTCCCCGTCGCCTTCGGGGTCGGGGCGCAGGGCCCTTACCATCGCATCTGCCATGAACCCTTCCGCCTTGCGACCCTCGTCCTGGCGCGCAGTGTCGACGATCGTCGCCGCGGCCGCCCTCGTCTCCGCCTGTGGAGGCCTTTCCAGGGACGAAACCCTGCGCATGTCTCCCGAGCGCCTCTACGCCGAGGCGAAGGAGGAATCGGCAGCCGGAAACTACGAGAAGGCCGCGAAGCTGTACGAGCGGCTCGAAGGTCGAGCCGCCGGAACGCTGCTTTCGCAGCAGGCGCAGATCGAGCGCGCGTTCATCCTGTGGAAGGGTGGTGAGAAGGCACAGGCGCTGACCGCGCTCGAGCGCTTCCTGAAACTGCACCCCACGTCGCCTGCATACGACTACGCGCTCTACCTGCAGGGCCTCATCAATTTCAACGACAACCTCGGCCTGTTCGGCAGTCTCGCCGCGCAGGACCTGTCGGAGCGCGACCAGCAGGCCGCGCGCGATGCCTACCAGTCGTTCAAGCAGCTCGTCGAACAGTTCCCGCAGTCGGTCTACGCGTCCGACGCGCAGGAGCGCATGAACTACATCGTCAACCTGCTCGCGTCTTACGAGGTGCATGTGGCGCGCTATTACTACCGCCGCGGCGCCTATGTCGCCGCCGCGAACCGCGCACAGGCGACGGTCCAGGAGTTCCAGCAGTCTCCGGCCGCCGAGGAGGCGCTCTACATCCTGGCACGGAGCTACGACAAGCTCGGCCTCACCCAGTTGCGAGACGACGCCGACCGCGTGCTGAAGCAGAACTTCCCGAACTCGCCCTACTACGCCGGCGGTGTCGGCGCGCGCCAGTCCCGCTGGTGGCAGCTCTGGTGAGCCCGGGGCTCAGCCGCCGACCGTTGCCGCGCCGCGCGAGCTGAAGCCAGACGGGGACGTTTCGCGCAGCTCCGTGAGCCAGCCCAGTGCTTCCTCTTCGCTGGCGATCCGGCCCATCGGCGGCAACGCGGCAAACAGGCGTCGGCCGTATCCCATCGCCGCCATGCGCGGATCGCAGACGACGAGCAGGCCGCGGTCGGTCTCGCTCCTGATCAGCCGGCCGGCACCCTGCTTGAGCGAGATCGCCGCCTCGGCGACGAAGTAGTCGGCGAAGGCGTTTCGCCCGGCGCGCTCCAGGCGACGCACGCGGGCCTCGACAAGCGGGTCGTTCGGCGGCGGAAACGGCAGCTTGTCGATGACGACGCACTGCAGCGCATCGCCGACGACGTCGATCCCTTCCCAGAAGCTGTAGGAACCGACGAGCACCGAAGGACGACCGGCGACGAACCGCTCCAGGAGCTGACGCTTCGAGCCCTCCCCCTGGACGAGCACGTCGATCGCGTGGCCCGAGCCGGCGAAACGGTCGCGCAGGCGCGGACCGATCAGCTGCAGCGAACGCAGCGTCGTCGTCAGCACGAAGGTGCGGCCGCCGAGTGCCGACGCCAGCCGCGCCGCGAGGTCGGCGACGGCCGGCGGATGCGCCGCGTCGGCCGGCTTCGGAAAAGCGCGCGGCGCCCAGACGCGGGCATTCCCGGCATAGTCGAATGGGCTGCCGACACGCAGCCGCGTCGCGTCTTCGAGCCCCGCCGAGTCGCAGAACCAGGCGAGCTGATCGTCGTCGCCGAGCGTCGCGGACGTGAAGATCCACGCCTTGCTCGTCGACGCGCGACGCTGTTCGGTGAGACCCTCGCGAATGTCGAGAGGCGACTCGACGAGCCGCGCCTGCATCGGCGAGAGATCGATCCAGCGGATTCGCGCGTCGTCTCCCGGCTCGGCGAACTGCGCCGCGAGCTGCACCATGCGCTCCGCGCGTTCGGCGAGACGAACGAAGTCGGGGGCGATCTCGCTGACCGTGTCCAGCGCGGCCCGTGCCGCCTCGCAGGCTCGGCCGACCTCAGCCAGCGCAGCGATGAATCCGGGGTCGCCCGCACGCTCGCTCCAGCGCAGCTTCAGGCCGGCTCGAACCTCGCCGATCGACCCCGCGGCGGCCAGTCGAAGCTCGCGCGCGGCGCGGTCGCAGGCGGTCGCCAGCTCGGGCCACGGGACAAGGCCGCGCGCTTGTTGCAGTCCGCAGGCGAGCATGTCGCGCGCGAAGTCGATCGTCTGTGCGCTGCCGAGCGCGGTGCCGAGGAACTGGATGCCGGCCTCGGCGAGCTGGTGCGCCTCGTCGAAGATTGCGACCTCGACGCTCGGCAGCAGCTCGGCGATGCGGCCATCGCGCAGCGCCATGTCGGCAAAGAAGAGATGGTGGTTGACGACGACGAGGTCGGCCGCCATGGCCTCGCGTCGCGCCTTCTGCACGTGGCATGGCTTGAAGTCCGGGCACTCGGCGCCCAGGCAGTTCTCGCGCGTCGACGTCACGAAAGGGACGATCGAGCTGCGCTCGTCGAGCCCTTCGAGCTCGGCGAGATCGCCGCCGGCGGTCGTCTGCGCCCACGCTTCCACCTTGGCGAGCGCGCGGACGGCGAATCGATCGGGCAGCGTCTCCTGGCTGCGCGCCAGGCGCATGCGGTGCGTGCACAGGTAGCTCGCCCGGCCCTTGAGCAGCGCCGTCGTGACCGGGATGCCGAGCGCCGAGCGCAGGCGCGGGAGGTCGCGCAGGAAGAGCTGGTCCTGCAGCGCCTTGGTGGCGGTGCTGAGCATCGTGCGGGCGCCCGAGAGCAGCGCCGGGACGAGGTACGCGTAGGTCTTGCCGACGCCGGTCCCGGCCTCGACGACGAGCGAGCCGTGTCCGTCGATGGCGCGTGACACGGCGCGTGCCATCTCGATCTGCTCGCGCCGCTCGGCGTGCAGCGGGTCGGCGCTGGCGAGCACGCCGTGCCCGGACAGCGCCGCCTCGACGGCCTGCTCGAGCGGCGATCCGTCGGTCGACGAGAGCATCGCCTCCGCAAACGGGCTCGCGGACGCCGTCACGTCACGCCGGCTGCGGTGGTTCGAGCTCGGCTTCGATCCGCGCCATCTGGTCGCGCAGCTGCAGCCGCTGCTTCTTCAGCCGGCGCAGCGAGAGCTCGTCGCCGCTCGCCAAGCTGGTCGCGACGTCGATGAGGTTGTCGAGGTCGGCGTGGGCGATGCGGAGCTCGATCAGGCGGCGCGGCAGGGAGTGCAGGTTGTCGTCCATGGGCCGATGCACGGCTTCCGGCGGGAGGCGCGACTAATGCGCGGTTTCCCTGCTCTCGCACGAGAGCAGGGCAGGCGTTGCGATTATAGTTTTCGGCCATGGCGACCACTGGCTTGGGCTACCGTCTGTCCGCGACGACCGGCCTGCATCGGGGCGATCGCGCGTATCAGCAGGATCAGGTCCAGATCATCCCCCACGCCCGCGTACCCGGCTGCGTGATGGGCGTGCTCGCCGACGGCATGGGTGGCAAGAGCGGTGGCCGCAAGGCATCCGATCAGGTCCTCCTCACGGCGCAGCAGCTCTTCGAGCGCTACTCGCCGACGCGCGACGATCCAGGCGAGGCGCTCAAGCAGCTGGTGCTCGAAGCGCACCTGATGATCAAGCTGACCGCGATCACCTCGGAAGAGGAACCGCACAGCACGATCGCCGCCTTCCTCATCAGCCCGACTCGCGAATGCGAGGTCGTCCACGCCGGCGACTCGCGGATCTACCACTTCCGAGCCGCCGAGATGGTAAGCCGCTCGATCGACCACTCCTACGTGCAGCGCCTCGTCGACGAGCGGCAGATCAGCGAAGAAGAAGCGAACAACCATCCGCAGTCGAACCTGCTGACCGGCTGCCTCGGCACCTTCCAGGATCCGCCGCTGGCGCAGAAGCGGATCGACCGGCTCGAGGTCGGCGACAGCATCCTGTCGTGCAGCGACGGCCTCTGGCACTACTTCACGCCGCGCGAACTCGGTGCCATCGTGCACGCGCTGCCGCCCCGCGAGGCGACCGAGATGCTCGTCGGCAAGGCGCGACAGCGTGCCCGAGGTTCGGGCGACAACCTGTCGCTCGCGCTCGTTCGCGTCGAAGCGCTCGGCTGAGTCAGCGGCTCGCCGCCGACGCCGCCCGCCCGCCCACAGCTGGCGTGGGCACCGGCAGCGACGAAGCGGGCGGCTTCGCCGACAACCTCCGCAGCGTCGCGTCGAGTGCCTGCTCGCGGTGCGACTCGACGTCGTGCAGCTTGTCCGCGTAGGCCTTGCGGCTTGCCGCCTCACGCTCCGCACGCGCGGCGGCCGGCTTGGCATGCGAGCGCGGATGGTGCTGCGCAGGCGGCGTCGGCACGCGCCGCAGCGTCGGCCTGCCGGTCGATGCGGATGCCGACGCGCCTTCGGCAGCCTTCCTGGCAGCCGGCGGCGAGGAAGCCGCCGAGGGCGGTGCCGCCGATCGCGGCCGCTGGCGGTCGCGGCGCGCGTCGTCCTCGAGCTTGTCGGCGATCTCCTTGCGACGCCCCTCGGCCCGCTCCCGACGCCGTTGCTCGTCGAGCGCGAGCTGGCGGGTGCGCAGCGCATCGAGGGCCTCGCGGCGATCGCGCTTCGCGTCGTCGACGCATGACGTGACCAGAAAGCGCGTACGGCACGCCTTGACACGCTCGGCGTAGCGCGCTTCCGCCGCGACCCGCGTCGTGGCGATCTCCGATCGTTCGTCGGCGCGCGAGAGCGCCGGCCACGACATCGCGAACGTACAGAATGCGCAGGCAACCCATGCCGCGGTCGACCGCGTCGAGAGGCGTGCGATTGCGTGCGTCATCGCAGTGTGGTGTCAACGATCCGCTTCGATTCGGCGAGGTAATCGGTCGAACCCATCTCGGCCAGCCGTGAAACCGTGCGTGGAAACTCATGCACCAGCGGGCCCTCCGTGTACAACGCGTCGGGTGCGACGGCGGCCGACACGATGAGCTTGACCCGCCGGTCGTAGAGCACATCGACCAGCCAGGTGAACCGGCGCGCCTCCGAAGCGAGCCGGGGCGACATCTGCGGCACGCCCGAGAGCAGCACGGTGTGGAACTGCGTCGCCAGTTCGAGATAGTCGTTCTGCGAGCGCGGCCCGCCGCACAGCACCTTGAAGTCGAACCAGACCACGCCGCCAGCGCGACGCCGGGCGCGGATCTCCCGGCTCTCGATGCGAAGCACCGGATCTTCCTCGCTGGCCTCTGCGAGCGCGCCGAAAGCCTGCGTCATGGCGATCTCCGCCGCTTCGTCGAGGGGCGTGTGATACGTCGCCACCGACAGCAGCGTCCGCTGCCGATAGTCGGTTCCGGCGTCGACGTTGATGACCTCGAGCCGCTCCTCGACCAGCGAGATCGCCGGCAGGATGCGATCGCGGTGCAGGCCGTCCGGGTAGAGGCCCGACGGCGGGAAGTTCGACGTTGTGATGAGGCTCACGCGATTGTCGAACAGCGCCTCGAGGAGACGGTGCAGGATCATCGCGTCGGTGACATCGGCGACGTGGAACTCGTCGAGGCAGACGAGCCGGAACCGCCTCGCCATCGCCCGTCCGAGGTGCTCGAGCGGATCGGCCGTTCCGTGCAGGTCGGCCAGTTCGCGGTGCACCTCGCGCATGAACTCGTGGAAGTGCAGCCGCGTCTTGCGCTGCAGCGGCACCGCGTTGAAGAAGCAGTCCATCAGGAAGCTCTTGCCGCGACCGACGCCGCCCCAGAGGTAGACGCCTCGCGGCACCGGAGGCCGCGACAGCAGCTTCGTCAGTGCGTTCGACCGACGCGCCTTGTAGTCGGCCCACTCTGCTTCGCACCGCTCGAGCGCGTCGACCGCGCGCAACTGCGCGGGGTCGGACCGGTAGCCACGCGCAGCCAACGCCTCCTCGTACAGCGAGCGGACACCCATCGTCGAGTGTGCCGACGCCGCCGGCGTCAGAAGTTCAGCGCCCGCTTGTCGACAGCGAGCGCCGCTTCCTTCATCGCCTCCGAGAGGCTCGGGTGCGCATGGCAGATGCGACCGACATCTTCTGCGGAAGCCTTGAACTCCATCGCCATGACCGCCTCGGCGATCAGCTCCGACGCCATCGGGCCGATGACGTGAACGCCCAGGATCTCGTCGCTCTTCGCGTCGGCGATCACCTTGACCAGGCCGGTGGTGTCGCCGAGTGCTCGGGCTCGGCCATTGGCCATGAACGGAAAGGTCCCGACCTTGTAGGCACGGCCGGCCGCCTCGAGTTGCTGCTCGTTGCGCCCCACCCAGGCGATCTCCGGGTGGGTGTAGATGACCCAGGGCACGGTGTTGAAGTCGACGTGCGGCTTCTGGCCGGCGATGCGCTCGGCGACCGCGACGCCCTCTTCCTCGGCCTTGTGCGCCAGCATCGGCCCGCGCACGACATCACCGACCGCCCACACGTTCTCGAGGTTGGTGCGGCAATCGTCGTCGACGATGACGAACCCGCGCTCGTCGACCGCAAGGCCGACGGCCGGGCCACCGAGGCCGTCGGTGTTCGGCGTCCGACCGATCGAGACGACGAGTCTGTCGCACGAGAGCGTCTGCGCTGCGCCGGACGCATCGGTGTAGGAGACGGCGACACCATCCCCCGACGCCGCGTCGACCTGATCGATCCGCACCCCGAGCACGACCTTCAGGCCCTGCCGGGTGAACGCCTTCTGTGCTTCGGCGGCGATCTGCTGGTCGATCGCGCCGAGGAAGGCCGGCAGCGCCTCGAGGATCGTCACCTGCGCACCCAGCCGCCGCCAGACCGACCCCATCTCCAGGCCGATGACGCCAGAGCCGATGATGCCGAGCGACTTCGGCAGCGCGCCCATCGCGAGCGCGCCGTCGTTGGACAGCACCTTCTGCTCGTCGAACGCGACACCGGGCAGCGCCCGCGCGTTCGACCCGGTGGCAACGATGACGTGCTTGCCGACGATCGTCTCGGGCGTGGCCGATGCGACCGTGATCTCCCAGCCGCCGTCGACCTTGCGCGAGAACGAGCCTCGTCCGTGCAGGAACGTGACCTTGTTCTTCTTGAACAGGTAGAGGATGCCGTCGTTGTTCTGCTTCACGACCGTGGCCTTGCGCGCCTGCATCTTCGCAAGGTCGAGCGTGAGCTCGCCGACGCCGATGCCGTGCGCGGCGAACTCGTGGCCGGCCTGCTCGTAGTTCTCGGAAGACTGCAGCAGCGCCTTGCTCGGGATGCAGCCGACGTTGGTGCAAGTTCCGCCGGGTGCGGGCCCGCCCTTGTCGTTCTTCCACTCGTCGATGCAGGCGGTGCGAAAGCCGAGCTGCGCGGCGCGGATCGCCGCGATGTAGCCGCCTGGACCGCCGCCGATGACGACGACGTCGAAAATCTGCGCGGCCATGATCAGATGTCGAAGAGCAGCCGCGAGGGATCCTCGAGCGCTTCCTTCATCGCCACCAGTCCGAGCACCGCCTCGCGCCCGTCGATGATGCGGTGGTCGTAGCTCATCGCCAGGTAGTTCATCGGCCTGACGACGATCTGCCCGTTCTCGACCACGGCACGCTCCTTGGTCGCGTGCACGCCGAGGATCGCGCTTTGCGGCGGGTTGATGATGGGCGTCGACAGCATCGACCCGAACACGCCGCCATTGGAGATCGAGAACGTGCCGCCGGTGAGATCGTCGAGCGAGAGCTTGGCGTCGGCCGCCTTCTGGCCGAACTCGGCGATCTTCTTCTCGATCTCGGCGAACGACATCTGGTCGGCGTTGCGAAGGATCGGAACCACCAGTCCGCGCGGTGAGCCGACGGCGATGCCGATGTCGAAGTAGCCGTGGTAAACGATGTCGTTGCCGTCGATCGAGGCGTTGATCACCGGGTACTTCTTGAGCGCCGCGACGGCGGCCTTGACGAAGAAGCTCATGAAGCCGAGCCGCGTGCCGTGCTCCTTCTCGAACCGCTCCTGGAAGCGCTTCCTCATCTCCATCACGGGCGCCATGTTCACCTCGTTGAAGGTGGTGAGGATGGCGTTGCTCGACTGCGACTGGAGCAGCCGTTCGGCGACCCGCGCGCGCAGGCGCGTCATCGCGACGCGCTGCTCGGGCCGGTCGCCCAGCTTCATCGTGGTCGGCGCCGGCACCGCCTGCAGCGCCCGTTGGGTCACCCGCGCCGCCACCGCTGCGCCGCCCCGCGACACCGGTGGCGGGGTCGGCGCCGGCTCCGGAGCCGGCGCGGGCGGCCGCGTCGGCTGGCCAGCGGCCTGCGCTTCGAGCGCCTGCACCACGTCATCCTTGGTGACCCGACCATCCTTGCCGGTGCCCTGCACCGAACCGGCGGTCAGGCCGTGCTCGGCCATCAGCTTGGCGGCCGCGGGCATGGCGATGTCGCTCTTGGTCTCGGCGAGCGCCGCGACCTCCGGGGCGATGCCAGGGGTCGCACCAGGGGCCGGTTCACCGGCCGGGATCTCCTTGATCTGCAGCGCGCCGGAGGTGACCTCCTCGCCTTCGGTGTCGATCCTGGCGATCACCTCGTCGCCGACGCAGCTGTCGCCCTCGTGCTTGACGATCTGTGCGAGCACTCCGGATGAAGGCGCCGGCACCTCGAGGACGACCTTGTCAGTCTCGATCTCGATCAGGATCTCGTCCTGCTCGACGGCTTCGCCGGGCTTTTTCTTCCACTGCAGCAGCGTGGCTTCGGCGACCGATTCCGACAGTTGCGGAACCTTGACTTCGATGACGGACATGTGAGCTCTACTTGGTGAGGACGAAGCCCTTGAGCTTGCCGAATGCGTTGTCGAGCAGCGTCTTCTGCTGCTCCTGGTGGAGGTGGGCGTAGCCGACCGCAGGCGACGCCGAGGCGGGCCGGCCGGCGTAGGCCAGCCGCTGCCCGTCGGTCAGGTTCTCGTGGATGTAGTGCTGCACGAAGAACCACGCGCCCTGGTTCTGCGGCTCGTCCTGGCACCACACCACCTCGGTCAGGTTCGGGTACTTGCGCAGCTCGGCCGCGAACGCCTTGTGCGGAAATGGATAGAGCTGCTCGACCCGGATCAACGCCGTGTCGGCTGCGCTCTTGCGCTCGGCACGGGCCCGGACGAGGTCGTAGTGGACCTTGCCCGAGCACGCGACGAGTCGCTTGACCTTCTCGGCGTTGAGCTCAGGCGTCGCGTCGCCGAGCACGGTCCTGAACTCGCCCTTGGTGAAATCGGTGAGCGGCGAGGTGGCGTCCTTCGCACGCAGCAGCGACTTCGGCGTCATCACGATCAGGGGCTTGCGGAACATGCGCACCATCTGCCGCCGCAGCACGTGAAAGATCTGGGACGCGCTGGTCGGCTGCACGACCTGCATGTTGTTGTCGGCCGAGAGCTGCATGAAGCGCTCCAGCCGAGCAGACGAGTGCTCGGGGCCCTGCCCTTCGTAGCCGTGCGGCAGCAACAGCGTGAGTCCGTTCGAGCGACCCCACTTCACCTCGCCGGAAGCGATGAACTGGTCGATCACGACCTGGGCACCGTTGACGAAGTCGCCGAACTGCGCCTCCCACAGCACGAGCGTGTTCGGATCGGCACTCGCGTAACCGTACTCGAAGCCGAGCACCGCCTCTTCGGACAGCAGCGAATCGATGACGACGAATGGAGCCTGCCCCTCGGCGACGTGCTGCAGCGGCGTGTAGCTGCCTTCGTCCCACTTCTCGCGGTCCTGATCGTGGAGCACGGCGTGGCGGTGCGTGAAGGTGCCGCGCGCCGAGTCCTCGCCCGAGAGTCGGACCGGGTAGCCGCTGGCCACCAGCGACGCGAACGCCAGATGCTCGCCCATGCCCCAGTCGACGCGGGCCTCGCCCCGACCCATCGCGGCGCGGTCGGCCAGCACCTTGGCGACCAGCGGATGCACCTCGAACCCCGGCGGGACTGTGGTGAGACGTTCGGCCAGGCGCTTGACCTCGGCCAGCGGCAGCGCGGTGTCGGCGGCGTCGGTCCACTTCTTGCCGAGGAACGGCGCCCAGTCGACGGCGTACTTGCTCTTGTAGTTGGTGAGCACCGGGTCGTAGCTGCTCTTGCCGGCGTCGAGCGCAGCGCGCGTCGACTTGACGAGCTCGTCGGGCCCGTTGGCGTCGAGCACGCCCTGCGCGACGAGCTTGTCGCCGTAGATCTTGCGCGTGCCGGGATGCGCCGCGATCTTGCGGTACATGATCGGCTGCGTCATGGCCGGCGTGTCCTGCTCGTTGTGGCCGAGCTTGCGGAAGCACACGATGTCGACGACGACGTCCTTCTTGAACTCCTGCCGGTAGTCGAGCGCGAGCTGCGAGCACAGCACCACGGCTTCGGGATCGTCGCCGTTGACGTGAAGCACCGGCGCCTCGATCATCTTCACGACATCGGAACAATAGAGCGTGGAGCGCGAGTCGCGCGGGTCGCTGGTCGTGAAGCCGATCTGGTTGTTGATGACGACGTGGACCGTGCCGCCGGTGTAGTAGCCGCGCGTCTGCGCCAGCGCCAGCGTTTCCATCACCACGCCTTGACCTGCGAAGGCGGCGTCGCCGTGCACGAGCACCGGCAGCACGGCGTCGCCCTCGTGATCGCCGCGGCGGTCGAGGCGGGCTTTCACCGAGCCTTCGACCACCGGATTGACGATCTCGAGATGCGACGGATTGAAGGCCAGGCTCAGGTGGACGGGACCTCCGCCGGTCGTGATGTCGCTCGAGAAGCCCTGGTGGTACTTCACATCACCGGAGGGAAGGTTCTCCGGGGCGGTGTGGTCGAACTCCGCGAACAGGTCCTTCGGCATCTTGCCGAGCGTGTTGACGAGCACGTTGAGACGCCCGCGGTGCGCCATGCCGATGACGATCTCCTGGACGCCCTTCTCGCCGCCGCGCTGCACGAACTCGTCCATGGAGGCGATGAAACTCTCGCCGCCTTCCAGCGAGAAGCGCTTCTGGCCGACGTACTTGGTGTGCAGGTAGCGCTCGAGGCCTTCGGCCGCGGTGATGCGCTCGAGGATGTGCAGCTTCTGCTCTTGCGTGTAGCTCGGCTTCGAGCGGATCGACTCGAGCCGCTGCTGCCACCAGCGCTTCTCGGCCGGGTCGGTGATGTGCGTGTACTCGGCGCCGATCGTGCCGCAGTACGTCTCGCGCAGTGCCTGCAGGATCTCGCGCAGCGTCATCTGCTCGTCGGTCGTGAAGTAGGTGTTCGTGGCACTGAACACCATGTCCATGTCGGATTCCGACAGGTCGTAGAAGGCCGGCTCGAGTTCGGGGATCCTCGGCCTCTCGGTCCGCTTCAGCGGGTCCAGATCGGCCCATCTCGCGCCGAGCGATCGGTAAGCGGCGATCAACGACTGGACGTAGACCTGCTTGCGAGCGACGGCGAGCTCGTCGCTCGTGCTCTGGCGGCCGAATGCGTTGGCCTTGGCGCGCTGCGCGAACGACGCGACGACGGGAGCATGCGCCACGTCGCGATTCGCGCTGCCATCGACGGCGGGGACGTGCTGCAGCGCGTCGAAGTAGGAGCGCCAGTTGTCGGGAACGGAACCGGGGTTGTCGAGGTAGGCCTCGTAGAGCTCCTCGACGTAGGGCGCGTTGCCGCCGAACAGGTACGAGTTCGCCCGGTACTCCTGCATCATGTCGTTCACCTTTCGCGCCGGTTTCCGGCGACGGAGTGGGTTTGGAACCGTCGCTGCGCCGGCTTTGCCGGTCCGCGACTCAGAACGCTCAGGTCAGTCGGGCACTGTAGCACCCGGTCCGCGGCGCGCTGTTGTCCGATTCACAGCCGTGCCTTGGCCGTGGCGTACTCGACAGCGAGCCGCTCGACGAGCACCCGCGCCGACACGATCTCCTTGACCGCGCCGATCCCCTGGCCGCAGCCCCAGATGTCCTTCCACGCCTTCTTGGCATCGCCGCCGAAGTCCATCTTCGACGCATCGCTTTCGGGCAGCGCGTCGGGGTCGAGGCCCGCGGCGCGCACGGATCCCTTCAGGTAGTTGCCGTGCACGCCAGTGAACAGGTTCGAATAGACGATGTCGTCGCTCGAGCTGGCGCAGATCATGTCCTTGTAGCCGTCTGGAGCGCGCGCCTCGGTGGTGGCGATGAAGGCCGAGCCGACGTAGGCGAAGTCAGCGCCCATCGCTCGCGCCGCGGCGACCGCGCCGCCCGTCGCGATGGCGCCCGAGAGGGCGATCGGCCCGTCGAACCACTCGCGGACTTCCTGCACGAGCGCGACCGGGCTCTTCACGCCGGCGTGCCCGCCGGCGCCCGCAGCGACGAGGACGAGCCCGTCGGCGCCCTTCTCGATCGCCTTCTTCGCGAAGGCATTGTTGATCACGTCGTGAAGCACGATGCCGCCCCACGCGTGCACCGCGTCGTTGACGTCGGTCCGCGCACCGAGCGAGGTGATGACGATCGGCACCCTGTAGCGGGCGCAGGCCTGCATGTCGTGGTCGAGCCGGTCGTTGCTCCGGTGCACGATCTGGTTGATCGCGAACGGCGCCGCGGGCCGGTCCGGGTGCTCGCGATCCCACGCGGCGAGCGACTCCGTGATCTCCGCGAGCCACCCGTCGAGCTGCTCGGCGGGGCGCGCGTTGAGCGCCGGCATCGAGCCGACGACGCCAGCCGTGCACTGCGCGACGACGAGCTTCGGGTTGCTGATGATGAACAGCGGCGCGCCGATGATCGGCAGCGGCAGCTTCTGCAGGACAGGCGGCAGTGGCATCGCGTGGGCTTTCGTGACGGTCGCGGTGGACGCGGTGAAGACGGCGCTGCTCAGAACGCCTCGATCGCCATCGCGGTGACGCTGTCGGCACCCTCGACGATCGCGTCGCGCTGGCCCCGCGCCCGGGAGAGGATGTGCTCGGCGTAGAAGCGTGCCGTCGCCACCTTGGCGTCGAGGAAGGCGCGGTCGCCGGCATCCGCTTCGAGGTCGCGTTCGGCGGCAAGCAGCGCGCGCGCCATCTGCCAGCCGGCGACCAGGTTCCCGGCCAGCATCAGGTAGGGAACCGAGCCCGCGAAGGCGGCGTTCGGATCTGCCTTGGCCGCCCTGGCGATGAAGGCGACCGACTCCTCGTAGGCGACGCGGGCTTCGCGCAGACGTTCCTGCACGGAACACGACGCGACGCTCGGCGCCGCGCCCAGCGCTTCCTCGGTCGACGCGACCTGCCGCGCGACCGCGAGCGCGGCCTTGCCCCCATCGCGCGCGGTCTTCCTGCCGACGAGGTCATTCGCCTGGATCGCCGTGGTCCCTTCGTAGATCGTCAGGATCCTGGCGTCACGCAGGAACTGGGCCGCGCCCGTCTCCTCGATGAACCCCATTCCACCGTGCACCTGGATGCCGAGGCTCGCGACCTCGATGCTCATCTCGGTGCTGTAGCCCTTCACCAATGGCACCAGGAACTCGTAGAACGCCTGGTTCTGCTCGCGGGTTTCGACATCGGGGTGATGGTGTGCCGCGTCAAACGCGGCTGCCGCGACCATCGCCATCGACCTGCAGCCTTCGGTCAGCGCCCGCATCGTCATCAGCATGCGACGGACGTCGGGGTGGTGGACGATCGTCGCGCTGCCGGCCACCGAGCCGTCGACCGGCCGCGACTGCACGCGCTCCTTCGCATACGCCGCCGCCTTCTGGTAGGCGCGCTCGGCGATGGCAATGCCCTGCATGCCAACGGCATAGCGGGCCGCGTTCATCATGATGAACATGGTCTCGAGGCCACGGTTCTCCTCGCCGACGAGGGTGCCGATGGCGCCTGGTGCTTCGAGGCCCTCGCCACCTTGGTCTCCGAACTGCAGCACCGCCGTCGGGCTCGCCTTGATGCCGAGCTTGTGCTCGATCGAGACGCACCAGGCGTCGTTGCGGGCGCCGAGTCGACCGTCGACCCCGACGAGAAACTTCGGTACCAGGAACAGCGAAATGCCCTTGACACCCTCGGGCGCGCCCGCCACCCGCGCCAGCACGAGATGGACGATGTTCTTCGCCATGTCGTGTTCGCCGTAGGTGATGTAGATCTTGGTGCCGAAGATCCGGTAGCGGCCGTCGCCGAGCGGCTCGGCGCGGGTGCGCACGAGCGCCAGGTCGCTGCCGGCCTGCGGCTCGGTGAGGTTCATCGTTCCGGTCCACTCGCCGGAGATCATCTTCGGCAGGAAGGCCCGCTGCTGCTCGGGCGTGCCGGCGGTGAGGAGCGCCTCGATGGCGCCGTCGGTCAGAAGCGGACACAGCGCGAAGCTCAGGTTGGCGCTGTTGATCATCTCGATGCACGCCGCACCGATCGTCTTCGGCAAGTTCTGCCCGCCGAATTCCGACGGATGCTGCAGCCCCTGCCATCCGGCCTGCGCGAACTGTGCGAACGCCTCCTTGAAGCCGGGCGTCGTCGTCACCTCGCCATCGCGCCAGGTCGAGGGATGAATGTCGCCCTCGCGGTTGAGCGGCGCGAGCACCTCGGCCGAGAACTTCGCGCATTCCTCGAGCACGGCGGCCGCCGTGTCGAGCCCGGCGTCGTCGAAGCCGGGCAATGCCGCGACCGCATCGAGGTCGGCGAGCTCCCTCATGCAGAACAGCATGTCCTTGACGGGGGCGACGTAGCTCATCTCGAACTCCTGCTGATCTGCCGACGAACGCGAAAACGAAGGCCCGCCGGCCGAATGATCGGGCGAGCGGGCCGGCGCGCGTGCGGCATGCGCCTCAGAGCGCCTTCACCATCTCGGGCACGGCGGTGAACAGGTCCTGCTCGAGGCCGTAGTCGGCGATGCCGAAGATGGGCGCTTCGGGATCCTTGTTGATCGCGACGATGACCTTCGAGTCCTTCATGCCGGCCAGGTGCTGGATGGCGCCCGAGATGCCGATGGCGACGTAGAGCTGCGGCGCCACGATCTTGCCGGTCTGTCCGACTTGCCAGTCGTTCGGCGCATAGCCCGCGTCGACCGCGGCGCGGCTGGCGCCGAGCGCGGCGCCGAGCTTGTCGGCCAGCGGCGTCAGCACCTCGTTGAACTTCTCTTCCGAGCCGAGCGCACGACCGCCCGAGACGATGATCTTGGCCGACGTGAGCTCGGGTCGGTCGAGCTTGGCGATCTCGGAGCCGACGTAGCTCGACATGCCGCCGTCGGCCACGGCCGCCGGCGTCTCGATCACGGCCGAGCCGCCGGTCGCAGCCGCCGGGTCGAAGCCGGTCGTGCGCACGGTGATCACCTTGACGGCGTCGAGGCTCTGCACGGTCGCGATCGCGTTGCCGGCATAGATCGGGCGTTCGAAGGTGTCGGGCGCGTCGACCTTGATGATGTCGGAGATCTGGCCCACGTCGAGCCTGGCGGCGACACGCGGCGCCACGTTCTTGCCAGCCGAAGTGGCCGGAAAGACGATGTGCGAATAGTCGGCGGCCACCGCGAGCACCTGCGCCGCCATGTTCTCGGCGAGGCCGTGCGCCAGCGATTCGCCCTCGATGTGAAGCACCTTGGCCACCCCGGCGATCGCCGCGGCCGCCTTCGCCGCGCCATCGGCACCCTTCCCGGCGACGAGCACGTGAACTTCACCGCCCATCTGCGACGCGGCGGCGACGGTGTTGAGCGTGGCCGGCTTGATCGACGCCTGGTCGTGTTCCGCGATGACGAGGACAGTCATTTCAGATCACCTTTGCTTCGTTCTTCAGCTTTGCCACGAGCGTCGCGACGTCGGGCACCTTGACGCCGGCACCGCGCTTGGGAGGCTCGCTCACCTTCAGCGTCTTCAGATGCGGCTTGACCTCGACGCCGAGGTCAGCGGGCTTCATCACGTCCATCTGCTTCTTCTTCGCCTTCATGATGTTCGGCAGCGTCACGTACCGAGGCTCGTTCAGGCGCAGGTCGGTCGTGACGACCGCCGGCAGCTTGAGCTTCTCGGTCTCCAGGCCGCCGTCGACCTCGCGCGTCACGGTCGCGAAGCCATCGGCCACCTCGACCTTCGACGCGAAGGTCGCCTGCGGCAGATCGGCGAGCGCGGCGAGCATCTGCCCGGTCTGGTTGCAGTCGTCGTCGATCGCCTGCTTGCCGAGGATCACGAGGCCGGGCTGTTCCTTGTCGACGATCGCCTTGAGCAGCTTGGCAACGGTGAGCGGCTGGAGCTCTTCGCTCGACTCGACGAGGATGGAACGGTCGGCGCCGATCGCCATCGCCGTGCGCAGCGTTTCCTGGCACTGCATGACGCCGCACGAGACGGCGATCACCTCCGTCGCCACACCCTTCTCCCGGAGCCGGACGGCCTCCTCGACGGCGATCTCGTCGAACGGGTTCATGCTCATCTTGACGTTGGCGATGTCGACGCCAGAGCCGTCGCTCTTGACGCGCACCTTCACGTTGTAGTCGACGACGCGCTTGACGGGAACGAGGATCTTCATGGGCAGGACGACGCGGAGGGGAAAAGAACGACCGTGCGATTCTAGTCAGGCGATGGAGGACCCCGCGCCTATGATCCGGCGCCCGCCCGGGTGGCGAAATCGGTAGACGCAGCGGACTTAAAATCCGCGGCCGCGAGGCATGCGGGTTCGAGTCCCGCCCCGGGTACCAGTCAGCAGGCCGTCAGCGCGGCACACGCTCGGTCGACCAGCGCGCCGCGTCGAACCCGACGGTGACCGCACCGTCGCCCCACTCCACGACCGGACGCTTCACCAGGCTGGGCTCCGCAAGCATGAGTGCGCCCGCCGACGATGCGTCGACGACGCCGGCCTGCGTGGTCGGATCGAGCCGTCGCCACGTCGTGCCCTTGCGGTTGACCAGTGCCACCCACCCGAGTGCGGCAATCCACGCGTCGAGCCGATCGGCCGGCACGCCCAGCTTCTTGTAGTCGTGGAAGGCGGTCGCGACTCCGTGCTCCGACAGCCACGCCCTCGCCCGTTTCACGGTGTCGCAGTTGGCGATGCCGTAGAGCGTGACGGTGGTCATGGGGATGGAGGCGCGGGCCGGAGTCGAACCGACCTACTCGGATTTGCAATCCGGTGCATAACCGCTTTGCTACCGCGCCGCTCTGATGTAAAAAAACGGGAAGCCGCAGCTTCCCTTCTTCTTCTGTCTGGAGCGGGAGAAGAGTCTCGAACTCTCGACCTCAACCTTGGCAAGGTTGCGCTCTACCAACTGAGCTACTCCCGCGTCGCCCGATCGCGCCTGAAGGCATCACGGGAGGGCGGCAGTATAGCCGCCCTCCCGCTTTTCTTCCGTACCTGAGATCAGTGCGTCGTGACGCCGTCGACCGGCTTGGCGACGTCGGCCGTGGCCGCCGCGGCCGCTTCGGCGGGCTTGACAGGCTCGTCGTCCGGCAAGGGCTGCGGCGCCGTCTCCAGCGCGAGTTCGAGCACGCGGTCGATCCACCTGACCGGAACGATCTCGAGCTGGTTCTTCACGTTCTCCGGAATGTCCTGCAGGTCCTTGACGTTGTCCTCGGGAATGAGGACGGTCTTGATGCCACCGCGACGCGCCGCGAGCAGCTTCTCCTTCAGGCCGCCGATCGCCGTGACCTCGCCGCGAAGCGTGATCTCGCCAGTCATCGCCACATGCGCCTTGACCGGAATGCCGGTCAGCGCCGAGACAAAGGCGGTCGTCATCGCGGCGCCTGCGCTCGGGCCGTCCTTCGGCGTCGCGCCGTCGGGGACGTGAATGTGCACGTCACGCTTCTCGAACATCTCGTCCTTGATGCCGAGCCTGCGTGCGCGGCTCCTCACCACCGAGCGCGCCGCCTCGACCGACTCCTTCATGACGTCGCCGAGCTGGCCGGTGCGGATGATGTTGCCCTTGCCGGGCATCACCGCCGCCTCGATCGTCAGCAGGTCGCCGCCGACTTCGGTCCAGGCGAGACCGACGACCTGGCCAACCTGGTTGTCTTTCTCGGCGTGGCCGAAGTCGAACTTGCGAACGCCCAGATAGTCGTTGAGGTTGTCCTCGACGACGATGACCTTGCCATCGACCTGCTTGAGCTGGATCGCCTTGACCACCTTGCGGCAGATCTTGGAGATCTCGCGCTCCAGCGAGCGCACACCGGCCTCCCGCGTGTAGTAGCGGACGATGCCGCGCACCGCGCTCTCGGTGATCTCGATCTCGCCTTCACGCAGGCCGTTGTTCTTCTCCTGCTTGGGAAGCAGGTAGCGCAACGCGATGTTGATCTTCTCGTCCTCGGTGTAGCCCGACAGGCGGATGACCTCCATCCGGTCGAGCAGCGCCGGCGGGATGTTCATCGAGTTCGAGGTGGCGATGAACATCGTGTCCGACAGGTCGAAGTCGACCTCGACGTAATGGTCGGCGAAGGTGTGGTTCTGCTCCGGGTCGAGCACCTCGAGCAGGGCCGACGACGGGTCGCCCCGGAAATCCATGCCGAGCTTGTCGATCTCGTCGAGCAGGAACAGGGGGTTCCTCGTGCCGACCTTGGTCAGCGACTGCAGCACCTTGCCTGGCATCGAGCCGATGTAGGTGCGGCGATGGCCGCGGATCTCGGCCTCGTCGCGCATGCCGCCGAGTGCCATGCGGACGAACTTGCGGCCGGTGGCGCGCGCCACGCTCTGGCCGAGCGAGGTCTTGCCGACGCCCGGAGGCCCGACCAAGCACAGGATCGGCGACTTCACCTTGTCGACGCGCTGCTGCACCGCGAGGTACTCGAGGATCCGGTCCTTGACCTTCTCGAGGCCGTAGTGGTCTTCGTCGAGCACCTGCGCGGCGAACGCGAGGTCGTGCTTGATCTTGGTCCGCTTCGACCACGGCAGGTTGACCAGCGTGTCGATGTAGTTGCGAACGACGGTCGCCTCGGCCGACATCGGCGACATGAGCTTGAGCTTCTTGAACTCGGAGTCGGCCTTCTTCTTCGCCTCTTTCGGCATCTTGGCGGCGACGATTCTCTTCTCGAGCTCCTCCATGTCGGCGCCTTCTTCGCCGTCGCCGAGCTCCTTCTGGATCGCCTTGACCTGCTCGTTGAGGTAGTACTCGCGCTGGCTCTTCTCCATCTGCCGCTTGACGCGGCCACGGATGCGCTTCTCGACCTGGAGGATGTCGACCTCGTGCTCGAGCTGCTCGAGCAGTTTCTCGAGCCGCTTGTCGACGGCGACGAGGTCGAGCACCGACTGCTTGTTCTCGAGCTTGAGCGGCAGGTGCGCGGCGATCGTGTCGGCCAGCCGCCCGGCGTCGTCGATGCCGGCGATCGAGGTCAGGATCTCGGGCGGGATCTTCTTGTTGAGCTTGACGTACTGGTCGAACTGCTGCGTGACGGCACGGCGCAGCGCCTCTACCTCGCTCTTGGTGTCGGTCTCGGGCGGCACCGGCGTCACGTCGGAGACGAAGTACTCGCCGTTGTCGGTGATCGAATGCGTCGTCGCGCGCTGCACGCCCTCGACCAGCACCTTGACCGTGCCGTCAGGGAGCTTCAGCATCTGCAGGATCGACGAGACGCAGCCGACCTCGAACATGTCGTCGGGCTTGGGCTCGTCCTTGCCGGCAGCCTTCTGCGCGACCAGCATGATCTGGCGGCCGGCCTCCATCGCGACTTCCAGCGCCTTGATCGACTTCGGCCGTCCCACGAACAGCGGGATGACCATGTGCGGAAAGACCACCACGTCGCGCAAGGGCAGCAACGGCAGCGTGATCTTCTCGGCAGGCAGAACGGGGTGTCCGGACATGGGGATGAATTCCTTTCTCGTGCCGAGGTGGGGGCCGAGAGGGTGAATTAAAAGGGAGGCGCCGGAAGCTTGATCCGGAGAAAAGACTGCCCGAACGGTGAGGTTTCGGGTGTCGGCGTCATCGGCAGACGCCTAGGCGGAGAACTTCGCCGGCTCCCGGTACACGAGGAGCGGCTTGGCTTCGTCTTGGATGGTGTGCTCGTCGAGCACCACCTTGGCGACACCATCGAGCGTGGGCAGCTCGAACATGGTGTCGATGAGCGACTGTTCCATGATGGATCGAAGGCCGCGCGCGCCGATCTTGCGGGCCAGCGCCTTTTTCGCGATCGCGACCAGCGCCGACGGCCTGATCTCGAGCTCGACGCCGTCCATCGCGAACAGCTTCTGATACTGCTTGACCAGTGCGTTCTTCGGTTCGGTGAGGATGCGAACCATCGCCTCCTCGGTCAGCTCGCCGAGCGTCGCGACGACCGGGAGCCGGCCGACCAACTCGGGGATCAGGCCGAACTTGATCAGATCCTCGGGCTCGACCTCGCGGAAGATCTCGGCAGCGCGCTTCTCGGACTTGGAGCGCACGTCGGCGCCAAAGCCGATCCCGGACTTCTCGCTTCGGTTCTGGATCACCTTCTCGAGACCGTCGAACGCGCCGCCGCAGATGAACAGGATGTTCGTCGTGTCGATCTGCAGGAAGTCCTGGTTCGGGTGCTTGCGACCGCCCTGGGGCGGCACCGAGGCCATGGTGCCCTCGACCAGCTTGAGCAGCGCCTGCTGGACGCCTTCGCCCGATACGTCGCGGGTGATCGACGGGTTGTCCGCCTTGCGGCTGATCTTGTCGATCTCGTCGATGTAGACGATGCCGCGCTGCGCCTTCTCGACGTCGTAGCCGCAGTTCTGCAGCAGCTTCTGGATGATGTTCTCGACGTCCTCGCCGACGTAGCCGGCTTCGGTGAGCGTGGTCGCGTCGGCGATCACGAAAGGAACGTTCAGCAGACGCGCCAGCGTCTGCGCGAGCAGCGTCTTGCCGGAGCCGGTCGGACCGATCAGGAGGATGTTGCTCTTGGCGAGCTCGATCTCGTCCTTCGCCCGGCCCATGTGCTTGAGCCGTTTGTAGTGGTTGTAGACGGCGACGGAGAGTGCCCGCTTGGCAACCTCCTGCCCGATCACGTAGTTGTCGAGGCTGCCCTTGATGTCGCTGGGGATCGGAAGGTCCGACCTCTGGGCCTTCGCGTCGGCCGATTCCGCGGGCACCTCGTCGCGGATGATGTCGTTGCAGAGCTCGATGCACTCGTCGCAGATGAACACCGACGGGCCGGCGATGAGTTTCTTGACCTCGTGCTGGCTCTTGCCACAGAAGGAGCAATAGAGAACCTTCTCGCTCGAGGAACCTTTTTTCTCGGCCATGCGGGTAGGAGCGGTGCGGCTGAGCTGCGTTCGCGGAAGATGATAGTGGATTGGCTCGACGTCGTAAGACGCCGGTGTGGCGTCAGGGCGTCGAAATCGCCTTGCCCCGGTGCTCGAGCACCTGGTCGATCAGCCCGTAGGCCTTCGATTCCTCGGCATCCATGAAGAAATCACGCTCCATGTCGGACCTGATCTTCTCGATCGGCTGGCCGGTCCGGTCGGCGTAGATCTTGTTCAACTGCTCGCGGGTCTTCAGGATCTCGCGGGCGTGGATCTCGATGTCGGTCGCCTGGCCCTGGGCTCCGCCCGACGGCTGGTGGACCATGACCCGCGAATTCGGCAGGGCGAAGCGCTTGCCCTTGGCGCCGGCCATCAGCAGGAACGAGCCCATGCTGGCGGCGATGCCCATGCACAGCGTCGACACATCGGGCTTGATGAACTGCATGGTGTCGAAGATCGACAGCCCCGCGCTCACGGAGCCACCGGGGGAGTTGATGTAGAGGTGGATGTCCTTGTCGGGGTTCTCGCTCTCGAGGAAGAGCATCTGCGCGACGACCAAGTTGGCGGTCTGGTCGTTCACCGGCCCGATCAGGAAGATCAACCGCTCGCGCAGCAGGCGGCTGAAGATGTCGTAGGCGCGCTCGCCGCGCCCCGACGTCTCGATGACCATCGGCACCATGCCGAGGCCCGTGGTTTCCAGTGCGCTCATGTTCGACCGATCCTGTGGTTGACTAGCCCGCCATCAATTCGTCGAAGGGTACCGGCTTGTCGGTCACCTTCGCCCGCTCGAGGACGTAGTTGGCGACATTGTTCTCGACCACAACCGCCTCGACCTCGGCCATCCTCTGCCGATCGGTCAGGTAGTAGCGCATCACCTCGGCCGGCTTCTCGTAGCTCTGCGCCATCTCCTCGATGTGCGCACGCAGCTGTTCCGGCTTGGCCTGCAGGTTCTCCGTGCGAACCAGCTCGCCGACGACCAGACCGAGCCGCACCCGGCGCTCGGCCTCGGCGTCGAACATCTCGGCAGGAAGCTGCGCAGTGTCGGCGTCCTTCATGCCGCGCTTCTTCAGGTCGGCGCGCATCTGCTCGATCATGCGCTCGGTCTCGCCCGCGACCAGCGCCTTCGGGACGTCGAGTTCGGCGCTCTTGACGAGCGCCGCCATCACGTTCTGCTTGTTGCGTGTCTGCATGCGGAACTTCACCTCCCGCTCGAGGTTCTTGCGCACGTCGGCGCGCAGCGCCTCCACCGTACCCCCACCGATCGACAGCGACTTGGCGAAGGTCTCGTCGACCTCCGGCAGCTTCTGGGCCTCGATCTTCTTCACCGTCACCAGGAAGTCGGCCTCCTTGCCCGCCACGTCCTTGCCCTGATAGTCGGCGGGAAACTGCAGCGGAAAGGTCTTGGAGTCGCCGGTCTTCATGCCGCGGACGGCCGCATCGAACTGTTCGAGCATCTGCCCTTCGCCAACGACGAACTGGAAATCCTCTGCCTTGCCGCCGTCGAACGGCGTGCCGTCGATGGTGCCGGCGAAGTCGATCGTGACGCGATCGTCCACCGCCACCGACTCGGCCGCCGGGCGCTGCTGGAACGTGCGCCGCTGCTTGCGCAGG
>JBBSPY010000009.1:0-31202 GCA_038258415.1 Burkholderiales bacterium | reverse complement strand
TACCCTTTCGTGACGCTGCACCAGCCTTCGGCGTTCTACGGCGTGAACTCGATGGAGCTGTGCGGGGGTCGGATCGACACGGCCGGCCTGAACCGCGGCTTGCAGGAGCTCGCCTCCGGTGCCGAGATCAGCGGCTACTTCCACCGCGTGATGAACCAGCACCTGCTGCCGAGCGGCCGCGTTCGCTACCAGCCGCTGTCGCACTACGCCGGCGACGACGACGGTCATGCGATCGAGTCGCTGCTGTCGGGGAAACGCACGCCGGTGCGCGTTCGCAGGAAGATCGTCGACGCGAAGCACTATGGCCCGACCGTGCCGTCCACGCACACGCCCCGGTTCACGGTCGACACCGGTGCGCGCCTGACGACGCCCAACACCCTGCCCGACATCATCGGCACCGCCAGCGGCGCAACCGCACCTCGGCATTTCGTCGTGCTCGGCGCCGGCAAGACGGCGATCGACACCTGCACCTGGCTCATGGAGAGCGGCGCCGATGCCGACGCGATCACCTGGGTCGTGCCGCGCGATCCGTGGCTGCTGAACCGGGCCGTCCAGCAAAACGGCGAGGCGTTCTTCCAGGCCGCGATCGGCGGCCAGGCCGACCAGATGGAAGCTTTCGCACGCGCGACCTCGATCGACGACCTGTTCCTGCGCCTCGAGGCGTGCGGCATGCTGCTGCGCATTGACCGCGGTCGCACACCGACGATGTTCCACCTCGCGACCGTTACGGGGCCCGAGGTCGAGCTGCTGCGCCGCATTCGCCACGTGGTCCGCCTCGGCCGCGTCGTCGCGCTCGAGCCGGGCACGATGCGACTCGAAGGCGGAGCGGTCCCGCTGAAGGCAGACTCGGTTGTCGTCGACTGCACGGCTTCGGCGGTCGACACGCCGCCGCCGCAACCCGTCTTTCAGGGCGAGCGCATCGTGCTTCAGATGCTGCGGTTGCCGCAGCCCGCATTCAGTGCCGCGCTGATCGCCTACGTGGAGGCTCACCACGCCGACGAGGCAAAAGGCAACTTGCTGTGCAGGCCGGTTCCGTTCCCGCGCACGCTGCAGGACTACCCGCGCTCGATGCTGGCGAGCATGACCAACCAGTTCCGCTGGGGGCAGGATCCCGACCTGCGCCGCTGGATCCGCGAGAGCCGGCTCGACGGCTTCGGCAAGCTCGTGGCGGGCGCCGACCGCGACGACGCCGCGAAGCAGGCCACCATCGCGCGGCTGAAGGAACAGTCGGTGGCGGCGATGGCGAACCTGCCGAAGCTGGCGGCGGGCGCCGACCGGAGCGCCGCCCCGGGCATGCCCGATTGACGCGCCCCTCGCGCCTCCTATCCTGCGGTCAAGAGCGGCGATGTGCGCCGCGTATGGAGATCGACACCATGACCCACCCCGTGTCCGCGGCCTTGCGCCGCTGCGCCCTTGCACTCGGCGCCTCGACCGCCCTCGCTGCCTCCCTGCCCGCCGCGGCGCAGACGCTGACCTACGTGATCCCCTTCCCCGCCGGCGGCGAGTCCGACGTGACGGCACGGCTGCAGGAGCCGGCGATGAAGGCCATCTCCGGGCGAGACGTCGTCGTCCAGTACAAGGTCGGTGCCGGCGGCGCCACGGCGTGGGCATCGCTCTCCTCGCTGCCGGCCGACGGCAACACGGTGATGGGAATCAACCTGCCGCACATCTTCCTGCAGCCGATGCAGAAGGACGTCGGCTACAAGACCGACGACCTCGTCTCCGTCTACGTCTTCCAGCTCACGCCCGACGCGATCGTCGTCCCGGCCGACAGCCCCTACAAGACGCTGAAGGACCTGATCGCCGCAGCGAAGAAGACGCCCGGCGCGATCACGATGGCCGGCAGCGGCACCAACACCGGCCCGCAGCTCAGCGCCGTGACGTTCAACAAGCTCGCCGGCGTCAAGACGACCTACATCCCGTTCTCCGGCACGGCGACGTCGGTCGCGGCGATGCTCGGCAAGCAGGTCAATGCGGCGATGACCTTCACCACCGCGGCGATCCAGCAGGGCGACAAGGTGCGCATGCTCGCCGTCGCGCTCGACAAGCGGCTGCCCGATCACCCCGACGTTCCGACCTTCAAGGAGCTCGGCTTCGACATGGTCTCGGGCGTGTTCCGCGGCGTTGCGGTGCCCAAGGCAACGCCGGAGGCGGAACGCAAGCGGCTATCCGACCTCTTCGCCAAGGTCAACGCCGACCCGACGTTTCGCAAGAAGGCGACCGACGCGGGCTACGTGCTGGTCGACATTCCCTACGAGAAGATGGCCGGCTTCATGGCCACGCAGAAGAAGGAATACGAGGAAGCGGCGCGCGACGTCGGCATGCTGAAGTAGCGCGACGGCAGCGTCGATGTCGCTGCTCGCGACGTTCCAGGCGGCGCTGTCGCCCTGGAACCTGCTGCTCGCGCTCGCCGGCGTCGTCGCCGGCACCGCCATCGGCGCGATGCCCGGACTCACGGCGACGATGGCGGTCGCCGTGCTGGTGCCGTTCACGGTCACGATGGACCCGGCCTCTGCCCTGATCCTGCTCGGCGCGATCTACACCGGCGCGATCTACGGCGGCGCGTATTCGGCGGTGCTGCTCAACACGCCGGGCACGCCGTCGGCGATCGCGACGACGTTCGACGGCTTTCCGATGGCCAAGCGCGGCGACGGCGACCTCGCCATCACGCTGGCGTGCCTGTCCTCGGTCGTCGGCGGCCTTGTCGGCGCCATCGCGCTGCTGCTCCTGGCGCCGCCACTCGCGACCGTGGCACTCGCGTTCGGCCCGGTCGAGTACTTCTGGCTCGCCATCCTCGGCCTTACGCTCGTCGCCGCGCTCTCCGAGGGCGACGGCTGGAAGGGCGCGGTCGGCGCCTGCGTCGGCCTGCTGCTGTCGATGATCGGCTCGGCCGTCGTCGGCGGCGACATCCGCTACACCCTCGACACGCAGTTCCTGCTCGGCGGCATCGACGTCGTTCCGGCGCTGATCGGCCTGTTCTGCATCCCGGTGCTGATCGACCTCGTCGTCTCGCGCGAGGAGCACCTCGAGATCGAGGGCAAGGTCGCGGGGTTCCGGCTCGGCGAGGCGATTCGCATCGCGCTCGCGAACAAGATCAACCTCGCGCGCAGCTCGACGATCGGCACCGTGATCGGCATGCTGCCCGGCGCCGGCGGCTCGATCGCGGCGCTCGTCGCCTACTCCGAAGCGCGCCGCGCCTCGGGCGACCCGCAGAGCTTCGGCAAGGGCAACCCGGCCGGCATCATCGCCAGCGAATCGTCGAACAACGCCACCGTCGGCGGCGGCTTCATCCCGACGCTGGTGCTCGGCATCCCTGGCACGCCGGTCGACGCGGTCGTGCTTGGCGCGCTGCTCGTGCAGGGCATCAAGACCGGGCCCTCTCTGTTTCGCGAGCAGAGCGCGATCGCCTACACCTTCATCGTCGGCCTGATCATCGCCACGCTGCTGATGCTGCCCGTGGGGCTCGTGCTCGGCCGCTACGCCTACCGCTCGATCATCGCCGTGCCCAAGCACCTGCTCGTTCCCGGCATCGCCTTCCTCACCATCATCGGCAGCTACGCGATCCACAACAACGTCGACGACGTGATCGTCATGTTCGGAACCGGCGTCGTCGGCTGGGCGCTCAGCCGCTACGGCTACGCGCCGGCGCCCATCGTGCTCGGGCTGATCCTCGGGCCGCTCGCCGAGCAGGGCTTCGTGCAGGCGTGGATGATCGGCTCGGCGACCGACAACCTGCTCGGCATGTACTTCGCCCGCCCGATTTCGCTGGCGATCATCTTCATGGCCGCGCTGACGCTGCTCTACCCGACGGTCTCGCGTCTGTGGTACGAGCGCAAGGCACGGCGACGCGACATCGAGAGGGGCGCGCCGTGAACGCGACAGAGCTCGAGGTGGCCCCGCGGCCGACCCGCCGCGCCGACATCGGCGCCGCGATCGTCGCGGCGCTGCTGATGGCCATCGCCGCCGGCGCGCTGTGGCAGTCGCGGGAGCTGTCGCCGCTCGGCGCCATCTTCCCGCGCGCCATCGGTGCGGCGCTGCTGGTCACCGGTGCCGTCGTGCTCTGGCGCACGCTCGCCGGTCGAGCGCGCATGAGCCGCGGCCTGCCGCGCGATGGCTGGGGGCGCGGCGCGCTGATGGTCGTCGTCATGGCGCTCTGGATCGCGCTGCTCGAGCGCGCCGGGTTTGCGGCGGCTGGCGTGATCTCGTTCTTGGCCCTCGCGGTGATCACCGACCGCGAACCCTCGACGCTGAAACGGCTCCTCGGCTTCGCGGTCGTGGCGCTGATCGTGGTGCTCGGGTTCCAGTTGCTCTTCGTTCAGGGCCTGAAAGTCCAGCTGCCGGCCGGGCGCTGGTTCTAGCTTCGACCGCCGAGCGGTCACGCGTGCCTGTCGGCGGCGTTGACCGGCTCCGGTCCGAATGCCCGCTGGAAAGCGACCTCGATGTCTTCGGCAGCGCCGCGCGCGGCCAGCCGTTGGCGCTCGTCGCCCGGCAGGTTCGCATCCAGCAGCGCGTCGAGCTGGGCCCGGCGGGCCTTGGCGAACGGCCAGCGCACCTCGCCGCGCTGCGCGTACAGCCGGTCGACGTGGCCGACGGCCCACGCGGCGTCGTGCAGGCGGCCCTGGCGGGCTGCGCTGAGCGCCATCGCCTCGAGCAGGCGGAAGTGCATGCCCATGTCGCGCGACGACCGGATCGCGTGCTGCCCATGCTCGAGCGCCTCGGCATCCTTCCCCTGGGCCGTGCAGACGAAGGCGAGCGTCTCGAGGACGTGGGCCGCGCCGAAGGCATCGGAACGCACGAAGTCCAGTGCCGCTCGGCAATGCGCCTCGGCCGCGTCGACGCGGCCCGCGCGGAGCTCGCAGTCGGCGACGGCGTCGCCCATGGTCACCTGTGCCAGCAACGGCTGGCCGGCCCTTTCGCTGATCGCGACCCTGTCGAGCGAGCAGGCCAGGGCTTCTTCGGGTCGGCCCTCGGCTTGCAGCCAGCGGTAGCACGCCCATCGAAACCCGGTGAGCCGGGTCGTCGGCCAGTCGGGCTGCTCGATGCGTCGAGCCTCGTCCACCAGCGCGCCCAGGTGCGCAGATTCACCGCGTCGCGCGCCGATGGCGACGCGGCTGGTGATGGCCCGGTGCAGGCCCTTGTCGTCACCGAGCTCCCGGCACAGCTCGATCGCCCGCATGGCCGCCTCGTACGCTTCGGGCCGGCCGACGATGGCCCCCCAGATCGACAGCCCCAGCCAGAATCGGGCGGCGATCGCGGCCGGTGTGTCGGTCCCGACTCGCGGACTGAACACGACCGTTCGGTCGAAGGCTTCGCTGACGCCGCCTGCGCACGCCAAGGGCAGGATCGCGACGTTGGCCAGCTCGATGGCGAGCAGGTCGTCGGCCGGCCCGCTGGTGGTCGCCAGCCAGTCGTAGGCAGCGCGGATGTTGTCGCCCTCGGCCGACAGCAACGCCTCTTCCGCGTCGGTCACGCTGCCGGCGTCGCGATAGATGTCGTACGGCTCGAGCAGTGCGTGCATGGCCAACGCGTGCCGCCGCAGCATCGCCGCGGTTTCCCCGGCGCCACCGAGCTGCTCGAGCGCGAACATGCGCGTCGTCTCGAGCATGCGGTAGCGCGGCACCGAAGGGCCCTCGGCGAGCACGAGCGACTTGTCGACCAGGGTGCCGAGGTGCTCGAGGACGTCCCACACATCGACGCTTTCGTCGTCGGCGACGCGCTGGGCCGATTCCAGCGTGAAGCCGCCGGCGAACACGCCGAGGCGGCGAAACACGTGCTGCTCGGGCTCGCTCAGCAAGCCATGGCTCCACTCGAGCGCGGCACGAAGCGTCTGGTGGCGCCGCAGCACCGCACGGGTGCCACCCGTCAGCACATTGAACCGCTCCTTCAGCCGCGCGCGCACGCCTTCGACGCCGAGCAGCGGAACCCGCGCCGCGGCAAGCTCGATCGCGAGCGGGATGCCGTCGAGGCAGCGGCAGATCTCGACCACCGCGGCGACGTTGTCGGCAACGAGCTGGAAGCGAGGGTCCACGGACCGCACCCGCGCCACGAACAAAGCGCCGGCGCCACTCAGCGCCACCTCGTGCGCGGTCGCTGGCGAGCCCGCTCGCGCGGTCGGCAGCGACAGGGTGCCGAGGCGGTAGACGTGCTCGTCCACGGTCTTCAGCGCCTCCTGGCTGGTGACGAGGATGCGCAGGTCAGCCGCGAGTGCGCGCAGACCGCTCACGAAGACCGAGACCGCATCGACCAGATGCTCGCAGTTGTCGAGCACGGCGACGGCCGGGCCGGTGCGCAGTGCAGAGGCGACGAGGTGAACCAGCGACCGCGTGCCGTCGGGATCCAGCCCGAGCGTGCGTGCCACCGCCGCGGCCATCATGGCGGGATCGTTGACCGACGCCAGGTCCACCCACCAGACGCTGCAGCGGTCGCTCGACAGCAGCCGGTGCGCGACCGCTTCTCCGAGGCGCGTCTTGCCGATCCCGCCGGCGCCGGTCAGGGTCACGACGGGGTGCTCGCGCAGCAGCGCGAGGACGGCGTCGATGTCCTCCTGGCGGCCGTAGAGCGTGGGTGCGGCACCGGTCACATTGGAGCGGGTCGCCGCGGCGGGCGCGCCGTCGTTGTTGCCCTCTTCGGCGGCGGCAGCGTCCGACGGCGGCGTGGTTGATGTGGCAAGGGCAGGGTCGTCGCCCGCGACCTGCACCGGCATGACGAAGTGATAACCGCGCCCCGGGACCGTGGCGATCGCCGCGTGACCGAGCACCTTGCGCAGCGCGAGCACCTGCACGTTGAGGTTGTTCTCCTCGACCACGAGGTGCGGCCACACCGCCGCGATCAGCTCGCCCTTGGTCAGCATCCGCCCCGATGCCGCGACCAGGACGGCCAGCAGGTCGAAGGCGCGAGCACCCAGCTTGATCGGTTGCTCACCGGCGAGCAGCGTGCGCCGCTCGGGGAAGAGCCGGAAATAGCCGAACGAGTAGACGAGGTCGACAGGCACGGGCTCATCGTATCGACGCTGCCCCGCCAGCGAACGAGGCGGCACGAGGATTCATGAATTTTCATGACGTGCCAAAGACGCGGATGCCGGACCCGTCGGACGATGCGATCGCTCCTCACGAGCCTCGATCCACAACTTCACCGGAGAAAGACATGACCCTCACCCGACGCACCCACCTCATCGCCTCGATCGTGCCCGCTTTCGCGGCGTTTCTCGTCATGCAGGCCTGCGGAGGCAGCGACGACGCCGTCGCGCAGACGGCCGCCGCCGACCCGATCGAAGGCGTGTGGGAAGGTTCGGTCACGGTGCGCGACTGCACGACCTCGGCGACGATCGCCATGTTTCAGGGCAGCCAGATGTTCCACCACGGTGGCACGGTGAGCGACACCAACAGCAGCCCGATCGCATCGCGCGGCCCGGGCTGGGGCACGTGGACGAAATCGGGTGGCAACTACATCGTCAAGTTCCGCTTCTTTACCTACGACGCCGCCGGCAACTACAGCGGCGTGGTCCGCGCGACGCGCACCCTCACGCCCGGCGCCACGGCCGGCACCGTGACGGGTGTCAACAGCTCGCAGATCTTTGATACCAACGGCGCACAGGTGCGCACCACCTGCGGCACCGACGTGGGCAGCAAGGTGCTGTAGGCGTGCGGGCGGGAAGCCTATCCGGCGACGCGGGTCACGAGGAACGTGAACACGGCGCCGCTCGCAGTCAGCATGAGCAGCTTCACGGCGGTCGCCGGAGTGGCGCCCGAGTGCGCTTCCGGCAGGATGTCGGACACGCCGATGCAGAGAAGAATGCCGGCGACAAATCAAGGTAGAGGGCGTGGAAGAACAGGAAGCCGACCACCAGCGACACCATGGCCCAGGTCGCATCGAAGCCGCGTTCCTGTGCGAGCTCGAAGATCTCCGGCAGGACCTCGAAGCTCACGACGCCGACCGGGACGCCGGCCGTGAAGCTCAGCAGGAGTGCAACCGATCGCGGAGCGCCGTGCTCCGCTCTGCATGTCTTCCCACTCTCCTGCGCACATCGCGTGGGCAATCGTCTTCGCGTCCGCCGACCCGGGACTCGACCGGACCAAGGTGATCTCGGTCGGGGCGACGCCAACTGCTATTCGCGCTTCGCGTTCACCGACTTCGCGACCTTGTCGATCTTCGCGACCTCGGCGGTGAGCAGCTGCGAGAGCGCCTGCGGCGAGCTGCTCTCGGCCTCGGTGCCGAACGTCAGGAACTGCGCCTTGACGTCGGGTGCCGCCAGCGCGTCGCGGATCGCGGCGTTCAGGCGCTCGACGATCGCCGGCGGCATGCCACGCGGGCCGACCACCGCCTGCCAGGTCGCGAACGCGAAGCCCGGGTAGCCCGATTCGGCGAGCGTCGGCACGTCGGGCACGACCGAGCTGCGCCTGGACGTTGTCACCGCGAGCGCGTCGAGCTTGCCCGACTTCACCTGCGCGATCACGTCGGAGATGTTGGCGAACATCACGTGCGCGCGGCCGCTCAGCATGTCCTGCATCGCCGGCGCGCCGCCCTTGAAGTTGACGGTGACCCACTCGAGCCCGGCGACCTGGCGGAACATCTCGCCGGAGAGCCGCGTCAGCGTCGTCGCGCCCGGCGAGGCGAGGTTGAGCTCGCGCGGGTGCGCCTTCGAGTAGGCGACCAGCTCGGGCAGCGTCTTCAGCGGCAGCGACGGCGTCGTCACCACCAGGATCGGCACCGTCGCGACCAGCGAGACCGGCGTGAAATCCTTGACCGGATCCCAGCCGAGCTTGTCGAAGAAGGCGGGCGCGGCCGCGAACGAGGTGGCCGCGACCAGCAGCGTGTAACCGTCGGGCGCTGCTTGCGCAACTGCGTCGGCGGCGATGTTGCCGCTCGCGCCGGCCTTGTTCTCGACGACCACGGTCTGGCCGAGGCTTTGCGTCAGCTTGGCCGCGAGAACACGGGCCGAGAGGTCGGTCGAGCCGCCGGGCGGAAAGCCGACGAGCATCCGGATCGGACGCGTCGGCCACGCATCGGCGGCAGCGGCGAACGGCGCCGCGACGGCCGCCACGGCGGCGAGGGCCGCGACGATCAGGGTTCGGATGAACGGCATGGGAACGCTCCTTCTCACTCGGGTTTGACGCCGGCGGCGGTGCCGACGCGCTTCCAGGTCTGCATGTCGGTGCGCAGGAAGCGACCGAAGGCCTCCGGGTTGTCGGGCACGACGTTCATGCCGAGCCCGCCGAGGCGCGACGCGACGTCGGGCTGCGCCAGCGCGGCGGCGACGTCATCGCGGATCTTCGCGATCACCGGCTGCGGCGTACCGGCCGGAACCAGGATGCCCTGCCAGACGGCGGTGTCGACGCCGGGGGCGACCGTCTCGGCGAGCGTCGGCACCTCGGGCAGCATCGGTGCGCGCTGGGCTGTTGTCGTTGCCAGGGCGCGCAGCTTGCCGGAACGCACGTAGCTCGTGGCCTCGGCGACGTTGACGATCATCGCCTGCACCTGGCCGGCGAGCACGGCCTGCAGCGCCGGTGCGCCGCCGCCGAACGGCACCATCACGATGTCGGTCCCGGTGACCTGCTTGATCAGCTCGAAGGTCATGCGCTGCCCGCTCGAGACGCCGGGCGCGGCGAAGTTGAGCTCCCCCGGATGGGCCTTCGCATACGCGATGAACTCGCCGATCGTCTGCGCCAGGACCTTGGGGTTGACGACCAGCACGTTGGGGATCGTCGAGACCAGCATCACGGGCGCGAGGTCCTTCAGGGCGTCGTAGCCGGGACTCGCGAAGACGGTCGGGCTGATCGTGATCGCCGTCGTGACCAGCAGGATCGTGTAGCCGTCGGGCGCACTGTGTGCGACATACGCGGTGCCGATGTTCGCCCCGGCCCCGGGGCGGTTCTCGACGACGACCGGCTGATGCCAGGCGTCGGTGAGCTTCGTTGCGAGCAGCCGCGCGGTGGTGTCGGTCGAACCGCCGGGCGGAAAGCCGACGACGATCTTCACCGGCTTCGAAGGCCAGGCCTCGGCCTGGGCCAGGCTTGCGAACGACACGATCAGCAGGGCCAGCAGTGCACGCATGAGGTGAGCTCCTAGAGAGTGAGGTCGAGGGCGAACTTCGCGACCTTGGCTTCGTCGACGACCACGCCGAGACCCGGTGCCGTCGGCACCTTCGCGACATGGCGTTCGATCGGCAGCGGCTCTGCAAGGTAGTCCTCGGCGATGAACTGCGGGCCGTTCAGATCGACCGGCAGCTCGATGCCGTAGGCCGCGAACAGGTGCACCGACGCGGCGAAGCCGAGCGGCGCGTCCATCAGCCCCGAGCCGATCAGCGCGAGCCCGGCGTTGCGGGCGAGGTCGCACATCTGGCGCGCGTAGTGGAGGCCGCCGGTCTTCGACACCTTGATCGCGAGGCCCTCCACCGCATCGCGCCGGATCAGCTCGATCACGTAGGGCAGGCCCATCGCGGCCTCGTCGAGCGCGATCGTCAGGCCGCTCGCCGTGACGAGCTTCTTCATCGCGTAGACGTCGCTCATCGGCACCGGCTGCTCGAAGAGCGTGATGCCGAGCCGCTCCATCGCCCGGGAGAGGCGCAGCGCCTCCTCGAGCGTGCAACCCTGGTTCGCATCGGCCCAGACGTAGCCGCCTTCGGCAGCGTCGACGACGGCACGGACGATGTCGGCGTCGAGCGCCTTGTGGTGCCCCACCTTGACCTTGAATCCGACGTAGCCCTCGGCGCGCGCCTCTCGGGTGATGCGCGCGGCCTCGTCGGGCGTCGCCGCCGAGACCAGACGCGCGAGCGTGACGTGGTCGGCACGCTTCGCGCCGAGCCAGCTCTGCAGCGGAATGCCGAGGCGCTTGCCGATCAGGTCGTGCACCGCAAGGTCGATCGCGCACTTGGCGATCGGCTGGCCCGGGTCGATGCCGACGGCGAGCTCGCGGTTCATCTTCTCGTGCAGCCCGGCGATGTCGAAGAGGTCGTGGCCGATGACCGCCGGTGCGAGGTAGGCGCGGATCGAGCTGACGCACGACTCGAGCGTCTCGGCCGACCAGCGCCTGGACGGCCCCGCCTCGCCCCAGCCGACATGACCGTCGCGATCGGTGAGCTTGACGAGGGCGATGCGCTTGCCTTCGTCGAGGCTGCGCGACGGGCCGCGCGGCAGGGTCAACACCGCCTTCATCGGCAGGCGCACCGGAAAGACCTCGATCGATTCGATCCGCATCCCCCCTCGCCTCCTTCAACGGTAGTTCAGGAACACCGGGCTGGCCCACGCCATGTGGCCGTTGCGCTGGCGCGCGCGCAGGTAGACATGAGACTTCTGCTGCGGCACCGCGAGGGTACAGCGCCCGGACAGCGCCGAGGCGGCGCGCGGCACGATGCGGTGCCACTGCCATCCCTCGCTCGGGAAAGGGCCGGTGAACGCATGCCGCGAGCCGCGAGCGAGCTCGTCGAGGCCGACGCACTGCCGGCCCTCGACCGGCTCGCTCATGGCGAGCTCCAGCACCGTCGCCGCGTCGCCCTCGAGCTCGACGACGACGCTCTGGTTCGGGTTCTCGCGGTAGGCGCCCTGGCGCGCGGTGTACGAGCGGACGGCGAGGCCGTCGTCGCCAAGACGTTCGAAGCGGTGGCGCCGGCGCTCGTCGAACGGCATCGATTGCAGGCACGGAAAGAAGCGCACGATCCGGCCCCGCTCGACCTTCAGCACGAAGGCCCAGTCGCACACGCGATCGAGCGCCAGCGCGCCCCACGGGCCCCAGCCCCATTCGAGGCGCAGCTGCACCGGCACGCCCGTCGCGAGCGGGATCGGCGCCGGATCGGCGAACGCGCGGTGGACGATGCGACCGTCCTGGATCACCTCGACGACATCGAGCTCGTCGCGCCCCGCAACGTCGAACGCGACCTCGACCTCTCGTCCGGTATCGATCGTCGATCCCATCGGCGCCCCGTCGACGCTGAAACCGACCTCGATCCGGTCACCGGTCAGCGCATAGGTGCGGCGCGCCCGGATCGCCTCGAAGATTCCCGCGCGCGAGTGCTCGGTGACGAGCGCGGCCATCAGGCCTTCGCCGTAGGCCCCGGGAAACCCGGCGTGGTCGTCGGACGAGCCGACGAAGCCGTATCGCAGGCCCGCCGAGAGTCCGGCCGCCGCGGTGTGCGCGGTCTCGCGTCCACCCATCGAATGGCTGAAATACGGATACGGCCCGCGGTCGTCCTCGCCGTTGCCGTGCTCGGAGTAGATCTCGACGACCGGCGTGCAGGTTTCGTCGAACGCATCCCAGTTGACGCCGCGCCGCCCGGCCGGGTAGGCGAGGTGGTGCGGAATCATCAGCGCCGACTCCGACACGCAGAAGGCGCGCAGCCTGTGCGGGTCTTCGGCGAAGCAGAGCGGCCTGTGATCGCCCGGAAAGACGACGCACTGATCGCCCCAATGCGACGAGTGCCACTCGAAGCCGAGGAACGCGCAGAACGCGCCGTCGCGGTTGCCGTCGGCGATCACCTGTTGCACGCGCGGCCAGGTTTCCTCGAGGCGTCGGAACCCGTTGATCCAGTGTTGCTCGCGGCCACCCTCCATCGTCGGCATGTCGTGCCAGCTCGAGTGGCCGGTGAACGCGAAGAAATCGAGATGGCCTCGGGCGATGTCGAGTGAGCGCTCGATCGAGCCGACGCCGTAGCCGTGTGCGTTGTGGTTGTGGATGTCGCCGTAGAGGATGCGATGGCCGCTCATGCGCGAGATTCTCGGGCAGAGGCTCGGCGACCCGCACGGCCCGTCGGCTCACTGCGCCCTGAACAGCGCCTGAAAGTGCCTCGAGACCGGTAGCCTTTCGGCTCTGTCGCGCAGCGTCAGATGCATCTGACCCTCGTCGACGCGCACGGCGCTGGCGATGCAGCGGTGGTTGACGATGATCGAGCGGTGCACCTGCCAGAAGTCGTGCTCGTCGAGCTGGGCCAGGAGCTCCTTCAGCGGCGTGCGAATCAGCGCCTCGCCGCCCTCGAACACGACTCGCGTGTAGCGGCTGTCGCTCTCGAAGTAGAGAACCTCCTCGGTGCGGATCAGCTTCACCTCACGGCCCACTCCGGCCTGCAGCACGCGCAGCCGTGCTGCCCGGCGCATGCCGGTGTTTAAGGTGCCGAGCAGCGCCTTCAGGTCTGGTACGGGCGCGGAGGCGCTCAGCCGCGCGCGCAGACGCTCGACCGTCCGGGCGAGCCGCTCCGGATCGATCGGCTTGACGAGGTAGTCCACCGCGCCGGTGTCGAAGGCGGCCAGGGCATGCTCGTCGTGTGCGGTGACGAACACCGTCTGTGCCTTGTCGCCGACACGCCGCGCCACGTCGATTCCGCTCAGGCCGGGCATCCGTATGTCGAGAAAGCACAGCTCGGGCTCATGCTCGAGGTAGGCGTCCCAGGCGTCGACGCCGTTGGTGACCTCTGCCACGACCTGAAGTTCGGGCCACGCCAGCCGCAGCGCCGACAGCAGTTGCTGGCGCGGGGCCTCTTCATCGTCGGCGACGAGGCAGCGCACGGCGGTGCTCAGATCTCGCCTGCCGCTGCGGCGTATGGCAGTCGGATGGTGGCGCGGCATCCACCCTGCGCGCCAGCAGTCTCGACGACGAGGTGTGCCCGTGGGCCTGCTGACAAGGTCAGGCGCTGTCGGATGTTGGCAAGACCGACGCCGTCGACCGAATCGTCCCCCGGTCCGGGCCCGTTGTCGACCACGTCAAAGACCGCGTCGCTCCCTTCTCTCGTACCGCGCAGCAGGATCGAGCCGCCGGCCAACAGCGGCTCGACGCCATGCGCCACGGCGTTCTCCACGAGCGTCAGCAGGACGCCAGGCGGCAGCAGGGCTCGTGACACTCGGGGTTCCACGTCGAGCCGCCATTGCAGGCGCGCACTTCCCAAGCGCGCCTGCATGACCTGCAGGTAGCGCTCGACGGCCCGCAACTCGTCACCGGCGGCGAGCAGCGGCCTGTCGAAGAGGGGCAGCGTCGTGCGCAGGTAGCCGGTGAGCGCCTCCAACAGCGGTGCGGCGCGCTCGTCCTGCGTCTGTACCCAGTGCTGCAGGGACGCGAGCGTGTTGAACAGGAAATGCGGCTCGAGTTGCGCGCTGGCAAGCCTGCGAGCCATCTCGATCGCCTTCTCGCGCTCTGCCTGTTCCCGAAGTCGGCCCTCGATCTGGTGCGATCGCCAGATGACGAGGAACCACAGCATCGCCACGATGACGGTGCAGCCCAGCGCCAGCGTCATGCCGACGGCGTAGACCTCCTCGTGTTCGCGAATGCGCCAGCTCGCGCCCAGGGACAGCAACACCATCGCCAGTGCGACGCCACAGCTCGCGATGGTGAGGGATCGCCGCCACGGCCGCCACCACAGCCAACGCCCGGCGCTCGTCGCGAGGATTGCCAACGCCAGCAAGGCGGCGGTGAGGCGAGCCGTCTGACTCGCTGGCGCCAGCTGCAGCACCACGAAGACGATGGTTGCGAAATTGATGCCCGCCACGGCCAGAAGCGTCGGGCTCGGAGCGTCGCTGCCCGCGATCGCCATCTCCTCGGCGGTGAAGACCCGGCTGGGGCCAACGCACCACAGCTGACGCCAGTCGACTTTCGCTGCGGTGGAGATCATGCTCGGCAGTGTAGGGAGGGGGGGTGGCGGCCGGGGATGCCCGTTGCACGAGCTGCCGGTAGGGTGGGATGAACGAGCATCCGGGCGAACGAACGGTGGCTGGCCGCCGCGAGCCGCGTGCTTCGGCCGGACGCGCGCGCCGGCTGCACCGTTTGCCCCTACTCCACCGTCACGCTCTTCGCCAGGTTCCTCGGCTTGTCGACATCCGTCCCCCTTGCCACCGCCGTGTGATACGCGAGCAGCTGCAGCGGCACGACATGCAGGATCGGTGACAGCGCGCCGTAGTGCTCGGGCATGCGGATGACGTGCACGCCCGCGCCCGACTCGATGCGAGTCCTCGCGTCGGCGAAGACGAACAGCTCGCCGCCGCGGGCGCGCACCTCGTGCAGGTTGCTCTCGAGCTTCTCGAGCAGCGCGTCGTTCGGCGCGACGGCGACGACGGGCATCGCGCTCGTCACCAGCGCGAGCGGCCCGTGCTTGAGCTCGCCGGCCGGGTAGGCCTCGGCGTGGATGTAGCTGATCTCCTTGAGCTTGAGCGCGCCTTCGAGCGCGACCGGATGGTGCAGCCCGCGGCCGAGGAAGAGAGCGTTTTCCTTGCGCGCGAAGAGTTCGCTCCACGCGACGACCTGCGGCTCGAGCGCGAGCACCGATTGCACCGCGACGGGCAGGTGGCGCAGTGACTTCAGATGCATCGCTTCGGCCGCGTCGTCGAGCCGGCTCCGCGTCTGCGCGAGCGCGAGCGCCAGCAGGAACAGGCCGACGAGCTGCGTCGTGAAAGCCTTCGTCGACGCGACGCCGATCTCGACACCGGCGCGCGTGAGGTAAGCCAGCTCGCACTCGCGAACCATCGCGCTCGTCGGCACGTTGCAGATCGTCAGCGTGTGCGCCATGCCGAGCGCGCGCGCGTGCTTGAGCGCCGCCAGCGTGTCGGCCGTCTCGCCGCTTTGCGAGATGCAGACGACGAGCGTCTTCGGGTTCGGCACGCTGTCGCGGTAGCGGTACTCGCTGGCGACCTCGACGGCCACCGGAATGCGCGCGAACGACTCGATCCACTGCTTGCCGACGAGCCCGCTGTAGTAGCTCGTGCCGCACGCGAGCACGAGCACCTGCTCGATCTCGCGGAAGATGCTCCACGCACCGTTGCCGAACAGCTCGGGCGAGACGCCCGGAACGGCGTCGAGCGTGTCGGCGATCGCCTTCGGCTGCTCGAAAATCTCCTTCTGCATGTAGTGGCGGTACGGCCCGAGCTCGGCTGCGCCCGAATGCGCGACGACGGTCTTCGCCTCGCGCTCGACACGGCGAAAGGTGCCTCCTTCATCCGCGCGCACGATCCAGTGCTTGCCGAGCTGGAGGTCGACGACGTCGCCGTCCTCGAGATAGACGATGCGGTCGGTGACGCCGGCCAGCGCCATCGCGTCGGAGGCGAGGAAGTTCTCGGCGGCGCCCGGCTTGGTGCCGACGCCGACGATCAGCGGCGAGCCGTTGCGCGCGCCGATCACGCGCTGCGGCTCGTCGCGGCACATCACGGCAATGGCGTAGGCGCCGCGCAGCCGTGGCAGCGTGCGCTCGACGGCGTCGAGGAGGTCGCCCTGGTAGGCGTGGTCGACAAGGTGGGCGATGACCTCGGTGTCGGTCTGCGTCTCGAAGGCGTACCCCTTGGCCTCGAGTTCTTCGCGCAGTTCGTCGTGGTTCTCGATGATTCCGTTGTGGACGAGGCCGATGCGACCGGCGGCGTTCAGTCCGGGCAACGGCCCCGGCGAGAAGTGCGGGTGGGCGTTGTGAACGACCGGCGCGCCATGCGTGGCCCACCGTGTGTGCGCGATGCCGGTGCCGGCGTCGAGCCCGTCGGTGACGATGTTGGCGGCGAGGTCGGCCACCCGGGCCGTGCTGCGCGCCCGCTGCAGCGCCCCCGAGCGATGCACGGCGACGCCGCACGAGTCGTAGCCGCGGTACTCAAGCCGCCGCAACCCCTCGACGAGGATCGGAACGATGTTGCGCTGGCTGACGGCTGCGACGATTCCGCACATGATGGACCTCCGGTTGGGAGCGGACTGTAGAAGTCAGCATCCGAGGATTGATTGCAATGTATATGTTTATTTGGATGGATCTTGCGCATAGAATCGCAAATGCAATAATCGTGTTTCATGGCGACTTTCACGCAAGTTTTATTCGACGATCTTGATCTTCGCATCCTCGCGCTGCTTCAGTCCGACGCCTCGCAGACCAACGAATCCCTCGCGAAGCAGGTGCACACATCTGCCGCGACCTGCCTTCGCCGCGTCGCCCGCCTGGTCGCCGCCGGCATCGTCGAGAAGCGCGTCGCGATCCTGTCGCCACACAAACTCGGCCACGGCCTGACCGCCATCGTCGAGATCACGCTCGACCGGCAGAGCGCCGAATCGCTGGCCGCGTTCGAGGCCCGCGCAGTGGCCGACAACGCGGTCCAGCAATGCCACCGCGTCTCGCCGGGCCCCGACTTCATCGTCACCGTCGTCGTCGCCGACATGGCCGGCTACCACGCGCTCGTGCAGCGCCTCTTCACCGACGACGCCAACGTGCGCAACGTGAAGGCGCACTTCAGCGTGCACCGGGCGAAGTTCGAGACGTGGGTGCCGCTGCCCGGGCCGCGGGCGTGAGCGTCAGCGACGGATGATCGCCAGGCCCTTGAGGTACTCGCCTTCCGGGAACGTCACCGTCGCCGGATGGTCGGCGGCCGCGCCGAGGCGGGCGACGATGGCGCCGTCGACGCCGGCATCGAGCCCCGCACCGGCGACGATCTTGTGGAACAGGTCGTTCGAGATGCCGCCCGAGCAGGAGAACGTGTAGAGCAGGCCACCCGGCTCGAGCAGGCCGAAGGCGATGCGGTTGATGTCCTTGTAGGCGCGCGCGGCGCGCTCGGCGAACGACACGGTGGGCGCGAGCTTCGGCGGGTCGAGCACGATCGCATCGAAGCGACGGCCGGCCGCCGCGTACTCGCGCAGCGTGCGGTTCACGTCGGCGTCGACGGTGGTGTGTCGATCGGCGTCGAGACCGTTGGCCGCGACGTGCGCCTCCGCACGCTCGAGCGCGGGCAGCGACGAGTCGACCGAGACCACGTCGCGCGCGCCACCGGCCAGCGCCGCGACGGCGAAGCCGCCCGTGTAGGCGTAGCAGTCGAGCACGCGCTCGACGCCGAGGCGCTTCACGTCGGCGGCGAAGCGCGCCCGGTTGTCGCGCTGGTCGAGGTAGAAACCGGTCTTGTGGCCCGACGCGATGTCGACCGTGAAGCGCCAGCCGTGTTCGCCGATCTCGACCTCGGTGGGGCCCTCGCCGCGCAGCCAGCCGCGCACCACCGGCAGGCCCTCGCGTTCACGCGACGACGTGTCGCTGCGCTCGTAGAGCGCGGTCGCGCCGGTGGCGGCGAGCAGTGCGTCGGCGATCACCTCCTTGTGCCGCTCGACGCCCGACGACGTGAACTGCGCGACGAGCACGCTGCCGTACGCGTCGACCACGAGCCCCGGCAGGCCGTCGGACTCGCCATGAACGAGACGGACGCTGTCGCTCGCGATCTGGATGCGCTTTCGGAAGGCGACCGCCTGCGCGATGCGGCGCGCGAAGAAGGCGTTGTCGATGCGCTCGTGCTCGTCGAAGCTCCATGCGCGCAGGCGGATCGCCGACTGCGGGCTGTACGCGGCCCAGGCGATGAAGTGGCCGCCGGCGTTCTCGACGCGCACGGTTTCGCCCGTGTCGGCCTTGCCGCGCTCGATGCCGCCCTCGAAGACCCACGGGTGGCGCTTCAGGAGCGAGCGTTCGCGGCCGGTGCGGATGCGGATGGATTTCATGGCGTGATGGTCAGGAGGCCGGTCAAGGCCGCTTCTTCGCCCGCGGATGCGCCGCGTCGTAGACCTTCGACAGGTGGCCGAAGTCCAGTTTGGTGTAGACCTGCGTCGTCGCGATGCTCGCGTGGCCGAGCAGCTCCTGCACGGCCCGCAGGTCGCCGCTCGACTGCAGCAGGTGCGACGCGAACGAGTGCCGCAGCATGTGCGGGTGCACGTGCGCCGGGATGCCGGCGGCGACGGCTCGGGCCGCGAGCCGCGAGCGGATCTGGCTGGCCGCGAGGCGCGTGCCGCGGGTGCTGACGAAGAGCGCCGGCTCGCCCGGCCGCGCCACGGCGTCGCGCTGCAACAGCCAGGCGGCAAGCGACGACAGCGCAGGCTTGCCGACCGGCACGCTGCGCCGCTTGCTGCCCTTGCCGAGGACGTGCGCGGTGGCGTCGGCGGCGTCGACCCAGCTGGCGGCGTCGCGGCCGGCGCGCACGTCGAGCGAGGCGAGCTCGCCGACGCGCAGGCCCGAGCCGTACAGCAGCTCGACCATGCACGCATCGCGCGCTTCGAGTGCGCCGCGACCTGTGTCTGCGGTGTCGTTGCCGTCGACGCGCCGGTAGGAGGCCAGTGCGACCGCATGGTCGACCGCGAGCGCCTTCGGCAGCGGCCTGGCGGCCTTCGGCGCGCGAACGCCGTCGACCGGATTGGCGCCGACGACCCCGTCCTGGCCGAGCCGGCCGTAGAAGCCGCGCCACGCAGCGAGGGCAACGGCGATGGTGCGGGGCGCGAGTCCGCCCGCGTGCAGCCGCGCCGCGAAGCGACGAACGTGCATCGTCTCGACCGTTGCGAGATCGACACCGGCGTCGGCCGCGAACGCCTGCAGTCGCACGAACGCGTCGCGGTACAGCGTCAACGTTCGAACTGCGAGCCGTCTCTCGACCTCGAGGTGGCGCAGGTGCGCGACAAGGCGCGGGTCGAGTGTCAGAGCGTGGCCCACGGTGGCGTGTCGATCGACCGCGCGCCGCCGCATCAGCGCGGCGGCAGGAGCCGCGTCAACGCCGCGCCCGCGACCTCGCCGATGCGCGACAGGAAGTCGGTGCCCATGTCGGCCGAGTAGCGCGTGGGGTCTGGCGAGGCGAGCACGAGCAGGCCGAATGCCTCGTCGGCGCCATCGGCGCGCTCGCGCCGCAGCGGCAGCAGCGCCACCGACGCGGCCGCCGTCGGCTCCTCGAGCCAGCGCACGGCCTCGAAGCCGCTGTTGACGCCGCAGTACGGCGCACCCAGGCTCGATGCGAAGGTCTTCACGTCGTCGCCGACCGGCCGGGCGAACGGCAGCGCGGCGAACGCGTCGGCGCCGGCCCAGACGCGGATCGCGCCCTGCGGGATCATGAACTGGTGCTGCAGCTCGCGCAGCAGCGTGTCGGGCAGGTCGGCGGCGTTCGCCGTCAGCATCAGCGCACGCGTCCAGCGGTGCAGCTTGTCGGCGATGGTCACGTTGTCCTGGCCGTGCCGCACCATCTCGACGATCTGCCGCTCGAGGCCCTTGATCTTGTCGCGCAGCATTTCCATCTGCCGCTCCTGCAGCGACACGGCGCGCTGGCCGTGCGGGCTGGTGAGCTGGATGCTGCCGAGCAACTCGGCGTGGCGCTCGAAGAAGCCCGGCGTGATGGCGAGCCAGTCGGCAATGTCGGCTTCGGTCAGGCCCATGGTTCCGGTGAGGTTCGTGGTCACAGCTCGATCGCTCCTTCGTAGACGGTTTCGGCGGGGCCGATCATGACGAGCGGGTGGCCGACGCCCGGCCATTCGATCGTCAGCGTGCCGCCGCGCGTCTCCACCTCGACCGGCGAGTCGGCCAGGCCGATGCGGATGGCGCAGGCGGCGGCCGCGCAGGCACCGGTGCCACACGACAGCGTCTCGCCAGCGCCGCGCTCGTGGACCCGCAGCCGCAACGCGTGGCGCGACACGACCTGCGCGAAGCCGGCGTTGACGCCGCCGGGAAAGCGCGGGTGCCGCTCGATCGCGGGGCCCTGACGCTCCACGGGCGCCGCGTCGACGTCGGCGACGAACTGCACCGCATGCGGGTTGCCCATGGACACGCGCCACACGTCGACATGGTCGGCGCCCGCCGCGCCGGTGGCGAGGTCGAGGCCGACCGGTGCGTCGCCGTCGAACGCCGGCACGTCCATGTCGACCGCAACGCGCCCTTCCTCGGCATCGTGCAGCACCAGCCGCCGGTTCATCGTGTCGACCACCAGCTCGGGCTTGTCGCTGAGCGCATGCTCGCGGACGAAGCGGACGAAGCAGCGCGCGCCGTTGCCGCACTGCTCGACCTCCCCGCCGCTCGCGCCGTTGAAGATGCGGTAGGCGAAGTCGGCGTCGGCTGCGCGTGGCGGCTCGACGACCAGCACCTGATCGGCGCCGACGCCGAGGTGCCGGTCGGCCAGGCGCCGGATTTGCGCAGCGTCGAGCGCGAACGGCGTGCGCGTCGCGTCGAGCACGACGAAATCGTTGCCCGCGCCGTGCATCTTGGTGAAGGGCTGCCGCATCGGCGGGATTATCGGGCGCGGTCGCCGCGACCTCGAAGCACGCGGAACTCAGTACAGGGACGGCTCGCCCGGCGGCCGCGTCTTGAAACGGCGATGCACCCACAGGTACTGCGCCGGGTTGCGCCGCACCTCGTCTTCGATCCAGCGGTTCATGCGCGCCGCGTCGGCGATCGGGTCGTCGGTGGGAAAGTCGGTCCAGGGGTCGCCGAAGCGGACGACGTAGCCCCCGCCGCCGGGCAGGATCTCGGCGACAACGGGCTGAACGACCATGCCGAGTGCCTTCGCCAGCCGAGACGGCGAGAGCAACGTCGCGGCTGGGACACCGAAGAACGGCACGAAAGCCGCATCGCGGATGCCGAAGTCCATGTCGGGCAGGTTGAAGAATGCGTCGCCCTTGCGGATCGCGCGCATCAGGGCCTTGCCAGCCTTGCGGCGCGGGAAGATCTCGGCGTTGCCGAGCCGCAATCGCCCGCGGCGCAGCGCCGCGTCCATCACCGGATCGCTCTGCGCCTGGTAGATCGAGATGCCTTTGCGGCGCTGGAACAGCAGCACTGCAGCGCCTGCGACGTCGAGGCCCATGAAGTGCGGCGCGAGCCACATCACCGGGCGGTCGCTGCGCTCGGCGAGCGTCACGTCGCCTTCGATGCGGATCAGGCGCTTCAGCCGCGCCGGCGACGCATACCAGAGCAGGCCGCGTTCGAGGAGACTGCGGCCGAGCCAGCGGAAGTGCTCGCGCGCCAGGCGTTCGCGCCCGGCCGGTCCGAGCTCGGGAAAACAGAGCTCGAGGTTCTTCAGCGCCACGCGGCGGCGACCCCGCACCAGGTGCCAGCCGAGCCAGCCCAGACAACGGCCGCAAGCAGCCTGAACGTTGAGCGGGAGCGCGCGGAAGAACCAGAGCAGGCCTAGCGCGACTCGCGATCCCAAGTGACTCGATGCCTCATTCACCCCGCGCCCGACCAGGCGCCCTCGTCGAGGGCGCTCAGGAGTCGAAGTATCCCGCGCCGGGGTTCGAGCGCGGCGTCGGCTCAGGGCATCGTCACGACCAGCAGATCGGGGCCACCGATGAGGACGAGCTGCTTCGGCCCGAGCACCGCGATGGATTGCACGGTCGCGACGCGCGGGCTCGTTCCCAGCACGTTCGCCGCACCCGTCTGAACGAGCAGCGTGCTGGCCGGTGCCCCCGGGGCCAGCATCCGCAGGCCGGTCGCGTCCACGTAGTACAGGTTTCCCGCCGGGTCGATGGCGATCGCCGTCGACACGATCGCGTTCCCGGCGGCGGTCACGGTCGACACGTCCGATCCGTCGGCGGCGACCTTGCGGAGCACGGCGGCGCCGGAGCCAGCGAAGTCGACGACGTAGAGGGCGCCGTCGGGTGCGCGCGCCACGCCGGTCGGCGCGATGAACCGTGCCGCTGCGATCGGGCCATCGACCAGGGCGGACTGGCCGAGAGCACCAGCGTAGGTCGTGACGTTGCCGGCGGCGTCGACCCGTCTCACGGCGGCATTGCCCACGTCGGCAGCGAACACGTCACCGGCCAGGCCGACGGCAAGGCCGTCGATGAGGCCGAACCGGGCCGCCGGGCCGTTGCCGTCGACGGCGCCCGGGATTCCCGCTGAGCCGGCGAGTGTCCTGACGGCGTTGCCGGTCCCGATGCGGCGGATGGCGTACCCGTCGTTCAGATAGAGCACGCCGGCGTCGTCGACGGCGCTCGCGATTCCGATCGCTGCGAACGTGGCGGCACTGCCGATGCCGTCGACCGCCTGGGCAGGAGCCGCCGGATTGCCCGCGACGAGCGTCACGACACCGGCGTTGTCGACCCGGCGCACCTGCTTGATGAAGTCGTTGGCGACCACGACGGTGCCGGCCGGATCGACGCCGAGCGAGCTGAGGTTCGCGGTGAAGTCGAACGGCTCTTGCGGCAGCGTGCCGATGGCGGCCGGCGTCACGGGGCCGGCGTTGCCGGCCGCGAGCGTCTTCACGTCGCCGGCGGCGCTGACGAAGCGCAGGTTCGCCCCGTCGACGGTGACGTAGCCGCCGCCCGCTGCGCCGGCTATGTCGCCGAAGCTCGTCAGCCGTGTCACCGCCGAGGTGCCGTCGGCGACGCCCGCGCCGAGCGTGCGCGAACCGGTCAGCGTCGTCACCGCCGTGGTCGTGAGATCGATCTGGCGCACGAGACCTTCGGCGTCGCGGAGCGTGGCGACGTTGCCAGCCACGTCGATGCCATTCGGCTGCACGATGATGGCGGCGGTGCCGATGCCGTCGACGCTGGGAGCGAAGGGGAAGCCGCTGCCGGCCAGCGTCTCGACCGTACCGGCCGTCGCGCCACTGCGAACGACGCGACGGACCCGGTTGTTGAACCGATCGGCGACGAGGACGTCGCCGTTGGCGGCCACCGCGAGGCTGACCGGCCCCGAGAACCTGGCCAGCGTCGGCAGCCCGTCGACGAAGGCACCGCCGGACGGCGAGCCCGCATAGGTCGTGACGGTGCCCGACGTCGTCACCCGACGGATGACGTTGCTGCCGACATCGCCGACGTAGAGGTCGCCATCGGGGCCGATCGCGATGCCCGTGGGCTGGCTGAAGCGGGCCGCGCTGCCGATGCCGTCGGTCGTTCCGCTGATGAGCGGCGACCCGGCGATCGTCGTGACGCTGCCGTCGGCAGCGATCCGCCTGATGGTGTGGTTTCCGGTGTCGGCGACGTAGAGGTTGCCGGCAGCGTCGTGTGTCACGTCGCTCGGCGACCGGAATTGCGCCGTTGCGGCTGGCCCGTCCGTGGCGCCGGGTGAATCACCTCCGGCGAGGAGCTCGATGGTCAGTCGATCGGCACTGAGCCGCTTGACGCGGTTTGCCGTGGTGAACACGAAGGTGCCGTCCGGCTGCGCATCGATTCCCCTGGGGAAGCTGATGTCGGCCTGGGCACGCAGTCCCACCAGCGGCAGCAGGCTGAGCGTGACGCTGCCCGGCGGGTTGACGGTGAGCGTCGCAACGCTGCTCGGCGTCGAGCTCTGGCCGCTGCAATCGAGCACGGCGCGGAACTGCGCGCCGCTGTCGGCGAGCACTGCCATGAAGCTGTAGGTGGCCGCGGTGGCGCCGGCGATGTTGCTGAACGCCATCCCGGCGGCGGCGCCGCGTTGCCACTGGATGCCAAGCGTGCCGCTGCTGCAGGTGCCGCCGACGGTGAAGCTCGCCATCGCCCCGACGACGACGCTCGTGTTCGCCGGCTGCGGCGTGATCGTGAGCACCGGCGCGCTCGCGGTCACCGTCAGCGTCGCCTTGTTGCTGGTGGCGCTGCCGTAGGCGTTGCTGACGACGGCGCGAAAGACGGCGCCGCTGTCGCCGAGCACCGTCGCGGTGATCGAGTAGGTGGTCGAGGTTGCACCGGCGATGGCGGCGTAGGTCGCGCTGCCGCCAGCGGCGCGCTGCCACTGGTAGACGAGCGGCGCGGTGCCAGTGGCGGCGACGGTGAAGCTGGCCGGCTGGCCCGCCGTCACGGTTGCGGTCTGGGGCTGCTGCGTGATCGTCGGCGCAGTACCTCCGCCCCCGCCTGCACCTCCACCTCGGGCTTCCGGCGGCGGTGGTGGCTCGGCGCTGCCGCCGCAGGCGGCGACCGCGACGGCCGCTGCGACGACGAACGCCCGCCTCGTGACGACGGCAGCGCGGATGAAGAACGCAGAGAAGGCGGCAGAGGCGGTCATGGCGCGTGGTCCGTTCAGAAGTCGTAGCGCACCGAAGCGCCAAGCATCTGCAGCAGGCCGTGCTCGTGATTGGCCTTGATTCGGGTGGCATCCAGGTCCACGCCCAGGCGCCACTGCGGGGTCAGCGTCCACGCGATGCCGACACCGGCGAGCGGCTGGGTCGTCGTCTTGCTGCGACTGCCCCAGGCGGCGTTGGCGTAGTCGAACCGGGTGCGCACGGCGGCGAGGCCGCCGCGAAGGTCGAGCTCCCACTGCGGCGCGAAGCGCCAGCGCCAGCCCGCAGTGACGCCGACCGCACTGACCTTGAAGGTGCCGCCGAAGTCGGTGCCGAGCCTGGTGGTGTCGCCGCCCTCGAAGCGACCGACCTCGACCAGGTGGAGCTGCACGTCGACGCCGCTGTCGAATCGCCAGCCGGCGCTCGCCCTGGCAAAGCCGCTGCTGCGGTCGCACGCGAAGGTGTCGACGCAGGTGACATGGCCGCGGTCGACTCCGGCCGTGACGCCGATCTCGAAGCCGGCGGCATGGGCCGCACCGGCCGAAGTGAGCAGCCCACATACCGTCAATGGCAGCAAGCGCCACGGCGAACGCTGCGAGGCATCGAGGACGGTTTCCATGGACGCTTTTCCCGAGAAGAGGTCAGACGCCGGCACTGTCGGACCGCACGTCGCTGCCGTCCTGAAGATTTCCTGAAACGACCTGAAATCGGACGTTTCGTCGGTCTCGGGCGCTGCCCCGGGGCATGCGCGAAGACACAATTCCGCCCATGACCCAAGCCCGCGTGCAGCCGCTGACGCTGGACAACCTCGACGTTCGGCGCAACGAACGGACGGTGGCCGTCGACGGTGTTTCCGTCATGCTCGGCGCACGCGCGTTCGATCTGCTGGAGGTCCTGATCGAGCATCGCAACCGGACGGTCTCCAAGGGCGAGCTGATGGATCGCGTGTGGCCGAACGTGGTGGTGGAAGAGAACAACCTGCAGGTGCAGATCTCGACGCTGCGCAAGGTGCTCGGGGCGCAGGCCATCGCCACGATCCCCGGCCGCGGTTACCGGCTGGTTCTGGCCGACGCGCCCTCGGCCTCGGCGTCCGATTCCGGCGTCCGGCCCTCTACTGCGCCGCCGCCCGCGCGGCAACGGCCGGCGCGCGCCCCGACGAACCTGCCCGCGCCATCGGCCGCTCTCCTGGGTCGCGACCACGAGCTCGATGCCGTGCGTGCGCTCGTCGTTTCGAATCCGCTGGTCAGCATCGTCGGCGCCGGCGGCATGGGAAAGACGCGACTTGCGCAGAACGTGGCCGCGGCACAGGACGACGCCTTCCCGGACGGCATCTGGTGGGTGGACCTCGCGTCGCTGGCCGATCCCACGCTCGTCGCGACCACCGCCGCGCGGGTCATCGGCGCGCCCGGCGGCGAAGGCGCCGGGCCGCTGCAGGCGCTGCAGGCGCTTCTCGAGAGTCAGCAGTCGCTGATCGTCCTGGACAACTGCGAACACCTCGCCGACGCGGTTGTCGTGCTTGCGGAGGCCCTCGTGGCCTATGCGCCGCACGTCCGCATCCTGGTGACCAGCCAAGAACCCCTGCGCTCGGCGCGTGAGCAGCTTTACCGACTCGGCCCGCTGGCCACCCCGGCGCAAGGCGAGCCCATGCCCGTCGCGTTCGACGGGTCGGTGCTTCTGTTCATCGAAAGAGCCCGAGCCCTCGACTCGCGTTTCGTGCTCGACGCCGCGCGCTGGCCATCGGTGGCCGAGATCTGCCGCCGCCTCGACGGCATTCCGCTGGCCATCGAGATGGCAGCGGCGCGGTTGCCGTTGCTGGGCATCGAAGGGCTGCGCCAGCGCCTCGACGAGCGCTTCAACATACTCACCGGCAATTCGCGGACGGTGCTGCGCCGCCACCAGACACTGCGCGCCACCCTCGACTGGAGCCATTCGCTGCTCTCGCCGGGCGAGCAGATCGTGCTGCGACGGCTCGGCGTGTTCGCCGGCAGCTTTTCGCTCGAATCGGCGCAGCGGGTCGCCAGCGACGCGCAGCTGGACCCGTGGGCCGCCATCGACGACCTCGGGGCGCTGGTCGACAAGTCGCTCGTCATGGCCGAGGGTGGCGAGACACCGCGTTACCGACTACTGGAGACCACCCGGGCCTACGCGCTAGAGCGCCTGGGCGAGGCCGGCGAGACGTCCGCGCTTCTGCGCCGCCATGCCGAGGCGTTGCGCGATCTGCTTGCCGAGATCGACCGCAGCGGCGAGCCGGCCGGCGCCGCCGACCCCCATTTGCTCCGCGGTGAGCTCGACAACCTGCGAGCGGCTCTGAGCTGGGCGCGCGATCAAGGGGACGCAGGCGATCTGGTGGCCGAACTGGCTTCGCTGTCCAGCCCGGTCTGGAATGCGACCGTGTCGCTGCACGAAGGGATCGAGGCGCTTCTGAGCGTCGCGCCGCGGCTCTGCGCAGCCACTCCGGCAGCCGTGCAGGCGCGCTTCTGGAAGACGCTCGCGCGTCTGGGCACCGTCTCGGCGCGCCGTGAGTGCTTCGATGCCGCCGCCCGGGCCGCCGACCTCTACCGTCAGCTGGGCGATGTCGACAACCTCTACGAAGTGCTCATCGCCCGAGCTGGAGTGGGCGCTGAGCGTGGCGAGATCGAGGCGGCCGCCGAAGCTCTGGCCGAGGGCGCACGCATCGAACACGACGGCTTGTCGAGGCGACTACGCGGCAGCATGGCCTGGGCGCGGCAGCGCTGGCTGATCTGCGCCGACCGGACGGAAGACGCGATGCAGGCGGTGCTGCTCCAGGCCGAGCACTACCGGAGCGAAGGATTCGTGACCCACGCGGCGATCGCCGAGGGGTGCAACCTGGCCTTTTGCGAGATCGCCCTCGGCCGCCCGAGATCGGCCGAGGCCCGCGCCCGCCATGCACTGACCGTGCTCGAGTCTCATGGTGTCGCGCACTACGGCGGCCATGTCAGGATGTGCCTCGCACTGGCCACCAGCGAACAAGGGCGCCACGAAGAAGCGATCGAGGAGGCGCGTGCGGCGCTGCCGCTGCTGATGGCCGAGGGCGACGAGTTCCGGTTGCTCGAGCCCCTCGCGCTCACCGCGGCACTGCAGGGCCGCGCGGCCGACGCGGCACGCGTGCTCGGATACGCCGATCGACACCGGGGCGCGAACGGGGCCGTGCGCAACCCCGACCAGCAGCGCCGGCGCGACCGCATCGACGCCGCGAGCGCGGCGTCGATGGATGCCGACTCGGCCGCAACTCTGCGTGAGATCGGCGCGGCCTTGTCACACGCCGCGGCCTTCTCGTGCGCCTTCGGTGACGTCAGGTGAAGCCCCGGGCGAACTGCCACACGACGACGGAGGCGATCACGGCAGCGTCGCGATGAGCAGTTCGAATCCGGTCTGGACGACGAGCCGCTTCGGCCCGAGCACGGCGATGCCGATGACGTTGAGCAGCGTCGGGTTCGCACCGACCGCGGTGCCGGCGCCGAGCGGGATCAGCACGCTGCGAACGCCGGCGGCCGTGAACGACTCGAGCCCGTTCTCCGATCCGAAATAGATCGTGCCGTCGGCTCCGACGGCGAGGCCGGTGCGCACGCCGATCGGCAGCCGGGACACGGTCGACCCGTCCGCCGACAGCCGCTTGATCACGCCGGCGTCGAGAAAGTACAGCGTGCCGTCGGGCGCGAATGCCATGGTGTTCGGGCCGAGCAGCAGCGCGGACCCGGCCGGGCCGTCGACGTCGCCGCCCGTGTTGGGGACGCCCGCGACGGTCGTGGTGTTGCCGGCGGCGTCGATGCGGCGAATCGTCCGGTCGTCGCTCACGAACACGGTGCCGTCGAGCGGCGACACGGCGATGCCGCGCAGGTCGTAGAAGCGCGCCGCTGCCGCAGGCCCGTCGGCGCTGCCGAAGGCCGCGGCCGAGCCGGCGAGGAAGGTCACCGTGTTGTCGGTGCCGATGCGTCGCACGCCATAGCGGTCGGTGACATAGAGGACGCCGGCACCGTTGGTGGCGATCGGGCCGAGGCGGGTGAACTGCGCCTCGTTGGCGACGCCGTCGATCGAGAGCCCCGTCGTATTGCCCGTGAGACCGGCAACAAGCGTGACGGAACCGCTGGCATCGATGCGGCGCACGAGATGGGTCGCGCCGTCGGCCACGACGACGCGCCCGCTCGAGTCGACCGCGATCGACTGCGTCCCCTCCAGGATGATCGGGGTCTGCGGCAGCGTGCCGACGCCGTCAGCGGTGTAGCCGCTGTCCCGCGCCGCCGAGGCGACGGTGCGGATCACACCGGCGGTGCTCACCGTGCGCAGGGAGTCGGTGTCGCTGACGATGTAACCCCCAGCAGCCACGGTCGCGATGCCGCGCACGTTGTGCAGGTATCCCTTGCCCGGCGCACCGTCGCCGTAGCTCGGTACACCGAGGATGCGCGTGCCGGCGAACGTCGACACCAGGCCCGTCGTGACATCGACCGTCCGCAGCACGGCGGCCAGGTCGTAGAACGCGAGCGTGCCGCCGCGCAGTGCCAGCGACGACGGGAACGGGATGCTCGCGACGATGCCCGCACCATCGGGCGAGCCGCTCGTGTTCATGCCGCTGCCGGCGAGCGTGCTCACCGCGCCGGCGCCGCTGCTGCCGCGGGCGATCGTGCGGATCCGCAGGTTGCCGTAGTCGGCGACATAGACCGTGCCGTCGGCCGCCACCGCGATCCCGCTCGGCAGCGTGAAGCGCGCCGTGGTCGGGCTGCCGGAGTCGAGGAAGCCGGACATGCCGGCACTCCCGGCGTAGGTGGTCACCACGCCGGCGGTCGTGACGCGCCGGATGGTGTGGTTGCCGCTGTCGCCGACGTAAAGGTCGCCGTCGGGACCGAGCGCGATGCCCACTGGCGAGCTGAAGCGCGCCCCGGCGCCGGTGCCGTCGGCCGAACCGGCCACGCCGGCGGTGCCCGCGAGCGTGCTCACCACACCCGCCGCCGTGATCTTGCGAATGGTCTGGTTGCCTGTGTCGGTGACGTAGAGCGTGCCGGCCGCGTCTTCCGCGATCCCCTGCGGGTTGTTGAAGCGGGCGACGTCGGCCGGGCCGTCGACGGCACCGACCGGTGCGCCGCCACCGGCCACCGGTGTGATCGTCGTGCCGTCGGCGCTCAGCCGCTTGATGCGGCTGACGGTGATGAAGGTGAAGCTGCCCGCCGGGTCCTGGACGATGCCGGCGGCGTAGGTGATGTCGGCCGGGTCGCGCAGGCCGGTGACCGGCAGCTTCGCGAGCGACGCGGCCGTCTGCGCCGTCACCAGCAGCGCGGCAGCGCGGCTCGTGGTGGCGCTCGCGCCTCCGCAGGCAAGCTGGGCCCGGAACTGTGCGGCGTTGTCGGCGATCGCGGTGACGATCGCGTAGCTCGCGCCGGTCGCGCCGGGGATGTCGGCGAAGGTCGTGGTGCCGCGCTGCCACTGCACGGAGAGCGCGCCGCTGCTGCACGTGGCCGAGACCGTGAAGGTGGCCGAGGTTCCCGCCACGACCGATGCATCGGCCGGCTGGGCGGTGATCGTGAGAACGGGCGGCGCGGCTGTCACGGTCAGGGTTGCCGCCGCGCTCGTGGCGCTGCCGATCGGGTTGGTGACGACCACGCGAAACGCCGAGCCGCCGTCGGCCAGCGTGGTTGCCGCGATGGCGTAGCTCGCCGACGTGGCGCCCGCGATGTCGGCGCCGTTGCGCTGCCACTGATAGGCGAGCGGCGCGTCACCAGCGGCGACGACCGTGAACATGGCCGACGCACCCGCGACCACGCTCACGGTTGTCGGCGGCGCCGTGATGCTCGGTGCGACGCCCGGCAAGCCGCCTCCGCCTCCGCCCCCGCCTCCCCCGCCCCCGCCCCCACCCCCGCCGCATCCGGCCATGGCGAGCACGGCCATGCAGGCACAGAGGAAGGCAACGATCGCCCTCGAGCGCGATCGATCCATGGGATGGGTCTTGGCGAAGGGGCTCATGGCGGTCGTTCTCCGTGGTGGCGCCCGGTTGGCGGCGGCCTCTGTCACCGTTAACGCGAAATCGCGGCCAATCCGGCCAGTCGGTGTCCGATGCAGCAAGCGGGCCATTCGCCGCTTCATATAATGCGATGGTCGCCGAGTTACTGAACTACTTGCGGGGCGACGTTAAAGAAGCACCGCTAAAGCGTTCGCCGCACGACCTCCATCTGCCGGCAACGCGCCGAGCCATTTCACTGGAGCATCGAACACCGTGGCGAACGACTTCCTCTTCACTTCCGAATCCGTCTCCGAAGGCCACCCGGACAAGGTCTCCGACCAGGTCTCCGACGCCATCCTCGACGCGATCTTCGCGCAGGACCCGCGCAGCCGCGTGGCGGCCGAGACGCTGTGCAACACCGGCCTCGTGGTGCTCGCCGGCGAGATCACGACCAACGCGCACGTCGACTACATCCAGGTCGCGCGCGACACGATCAAGCGCATCGGCTACGACAACACCGAGTACGGCATCGACTACAAGGGCTGCGCCGTGATGGTCTGCTACGACAAGCAGAGCAACGACATCGCCCAGGGCGTCGACCACGCGAGCGACGACCACCTCAACAC
>JBBSPY010000008.1:0-32576 GCA_038258415.1 Burkholderiales bacterium | reverse complement strand
TCGATCGACCGTCGCAGCCAGCTGTCGCGGAGGGACTTCGAGCGCGAATATGCGTCGGCCCGGCGCCCCGTGATCCTCACCGACGCCACCCGGGACTGGCCGGCGACCCGCACGTGGAGCTTCGATCACTTCGAGAGTCGTTACGGCTCGAAGGTCGTTCAGTTCGATGGTCGGGACTGGCGCATCGGTGACTTGATCCGGCGGCTACGGGAGGGACCGGTCGACGGCTTCTCGCCCTACCTGAGCATGGTCAAGCTCGACGAGCAGTTCCGCGAGCTTCAGCGCGATGTCGGCAATCTGGCGGTCGCCCGCTTCAACCGTCTCTACAGCTGGCTGCTGCCCTTCAACATGCGACTGTCCAGAGGCAGCGTGGCGGTTTTTGTCGGCACTAAGGGGAGCGGTTTCAGGTTGCTCCACTGGGACTCGACGAAGCTCCACGTCTTCATCTCGCAGATCGTGGGCGACAAGCACTTCGTCATCTTCAGGCCTGAAGACACGCCTTTCCTGTACGCGAAGGACAGCCTTTACGACACCAACCACTCGCGCCTTCCGGATGCCTTCGACGTCGACACCAAAGCGTTCCCGCTGTTCCGGAACGCGACGCCGATCCGCGTCACGGTGCATCAGGGCGAGACGCTCTTCCTGCCCGCAGGGTGGTGGCACGCGACGACGATCGACCAGCCCAACATCGCGATCGCGGAGGGCGCCCTCGATGCCTACAACTGGTACGAGCGCAACGCCTGGTACCAGGAACGCTACCGTCTGCCCGGCAACAGCCTTCTGAAGCGCTACGTCCTGCGTCACGCTCTGAGCGCGTATCTGGCGGTGGCCGACATCGCGCTGCGGATCCGGGAGCGTCTAGGCTAAGGGACCCGCAAGCGAGCAAGCGCTCAACGCGCGGCTGGTGCGCTCCGGCGCCTGAGCGTCGCGCGCTTCACTGGACCCGGCGCGCAGGCGACTCCGCCGATTCGACGGCGTACTGCGTCGACGCGGCGGGGGCGACGCGCGGGCCGACGACCGTCACCGCCGGGAGCGTGATCACGGGCAATGCTGCCGGCAGCGTCCTGACGCGGAGAAGCTCGGTTCCGATGGCTGCCGTTCCGGCCGCCAGCACGCCGAACGTCAGGACGGCGGTGAGGATGGTGTCGCGCATGAGGGGCTCCTTCGGTCTGCGTTCGTTCGTCTCGACGGCGCGACCTATTCGTCGCGTCGGAAGTGACTCTAGGGAGCATGCGCGACCCGCGAAAGCCGGTTGCGACGAACCGGGCGAGCGCCGTCACAGGACGCGCCAGGCGGCGACCGGCGGTGCCCGCAGGGCCCGCTACACCCGCTCCGACTGCCGCGTCTCGTCGAACAGCGAGGGCTTGAAGACCGCGGATTCCTCCCGGTCGTTGATCGCCCAGATCAGAAGCGCGCGACCCGACATCGGCCTGGCGAACAGGAAGCCCTGCAGCTCGTCGCAGCCCATCGCGACGAGCACCTGCTGCTGTCGCTGGTTCTCGACGCCTTCGGCGACGACCTTCAATCCGAGCGCGTGGGCGAGCTTGATGACGGCGTCGACCACGGCGCGCGCGTCGGCGCTGTGCTCGAGGTCCATGATGAAGCTGCGGTCGATCTTCAGCTCCTCGGCCGGGAGCTTGCGCAGGTAAGCCAGGCTCGAGTAGCCGGTGCCGAAGTCGTCGATCGACAGGTGCGTGCCGAGCTCGCCGAGGCGTCGGAACGTCGTCTGCGTTGTCTTCGTGTCCTCCATCGCCGCGGTCTCGGTGATCTCGCAGGTGAGCAGCGACGGGTGGATCTTGTGCGCGTGCAGCGCGCCGGTGATGCGGTCGACGATGTCGTCCTGCCGCATCTGGTGCGCCGACAGGTTGATCGCGACCCGCATCCGCAGGCCCTTCTCGCGCCACTGCCGACTCTGCCGGCAGGCTTCCTCGATGACCCAGTTGCCGAGCGAGCCGATGAGCCCGAACCGTTCGGCGAGCGGGATGAACTCGTTGGGCAGCAGCATGCCGCGACTCGGATGGCGCCAGCGCAGCAGCGCTTCGACGGCGGTCACCTTGCCGCTCTTCGAGTCGATCTTGGGCTGGTAGTGGAGCTCGAACTCCTGGCCGGCGATCGCCTTGCGCAGGTCGCGCAGCAGGATGAACTGGGCCTCGGCGTCGGCGTCCATCGCCGGCGAGTAGAAGCAATGGTTCGAGCCGCCGGCGCGCTTGCTCGCATACATCGCTGCGTCGGCGCGGGCGATGAGCTTCTGATGCGCGCACCCGTCGGGGTACAGGGCGATGCCGACCGAGCACGAGATCATGACGTCTCGGCCCTCGACGGTGTACGGCTGCGACAGGCTCTCGATGAGGCGGGCGGCGACGGCGGCGACCGAATCGTCCTCGTGGACGTTGGTGAGCAGCAGCAGGAACTCGTCGCCGCCGATCCGCGCGACGACGTCCTTGCCCCGCGACGTTGCCTTCAGGCGCTGGCCGACCTGCTCGAGCACGCGGTCGCCGATCGAGTGGCCGTAGGTGTCGTTGACGGGCTTGAAGCCGTCGAGGTCGATGAAGAGGAGAGCGAGCTTGCCGGCGCCGGCGTCGGCCTTCGTGGCGGCGGCGGCGAGCCGGTCCTCGAAGTAGACGCGCGTCGGCAACTGCGTGAGGTTGTCGACCGTGGGCACCGCGGAGAGGGCGCGGCGCGGCGCCATGTGCTCGGTGGCGCTCGGCTGCGACGTCGGATCCAGCGAGGCGTGGAGCACGGTCGCGAGCGCCAGCACGGCGGCCATGAGCAGTGCTTCGGTCCACGGCGTGGCGAAGACGGCACCGGCGGCGACCGGATGCACCGCGGCGGCCGTGAGCAGGCTGGCGGCAACGGCGGCAAGCCCGAGGCGCAGCGCGAGCGTCTTGCGTCCGGGCGCGAAGTCGAGGCCCATCGCGACCAGCGCCGCCGGCAGCGCCAGGACGGCTACGGACGGGCCCCAGGCTCCGGCGTCGGCGGCAGCTCGGAACAGGCCGGGCGTCGCGAAGACGGCGTGGGTGTAGGCGAGCAGGACGGTGACGACGGCCAGTGCGGCGAAGGCGGGCAGGGTGCGACGCGTCGCCAGCCTCGCTGTCGTTCCGGCGATGGCGGCAAACGCGATCGAGAGGATGCCCGCCACCAGGGGAATGCCGGCGAAGGTGCCGCCGTTGCCGACCGACAGGAAATGTCCGGGCCACCACAGCGCCGCGCTGGCGAGTCCGAGCGCGGCGAGCTTGAGCAGCCGGCCGCTGCGCTGCGCCTGCGTGCGCGACGCGGTGAAGAGCTGCGCCGCGCTCCACAGCGTGGCGGCGCTGAGCACGAAGCCAGCGACGCTCGCGAGCAGCCAGGCGCTATCGGGCAAATTCATGGATCGCGGTCGTGGGTCGGGTTCCGGCGGGCGATGTCGTGGCCGCCCCGTCGAAGGGCGCCCGGAGACGATTTCGGCGCGCCGCCCGAATCCTTGAGCGGTCGCAGCGCGCAGCCTATCGGCAGCGTGGTCGGGGTGGCGACGTCGACGCGGTCCGATCGCCCAATACCGCACGCTCGACGCCACCCATGGCCACCGCTTGCCGAAACGACAGGGGCCGCGCGGTCTGCACCGCGCGGCCCCGGGGGTCGAACGGTCGCCGCGGCCTCCCCGCCACCACCCCCGCGGCATCAGCGCATGTTGCGGCCGATCACCTCGACGCTGGGCAGCACGATGACCCGCAACTCGCCGGCGGGTGCGGCGACGTCGTAACGGGTGGCGGTGCGCGAGATCGGGGCGGCCGGCCGCTCGACGGCGTAGGCCAGCGTGGCGGTGGCAAGAACAGCGAACAGGGTGGCGGCGGCGGTGAGGCGGCTGATCATGGTGGGGCTCCTTGGGTGGCGCATCGGTGTGTCGATGGCTGCACTGTAGGAAGCGCGTCGCCGCTGCGAAAGGCCGTTGCGACGAAGCCCGCCCTGGTGGCGACGAAGCGCAAGATGCGGCGACGAAGGGTCTGCCGCGCCCCGCAGCGTCAGGTGCCGAGCGGCGCCGTGCGCTGCCGGAGCCACGCCAGTGCGTCGCCCGACACGCGCGGCGACAGACCCTCGCGCACGGTGCGGTGGTACGCGTCGAGCCAGGCGATCTCGTCGGCGCGCAGCAGGGTCGTGTCAAGGCAGCGAGCGTCGATCGGGCACAGGGTGAGCGTCTCGAAGGCCAGGAACTCGCCGAACTCGCCCGAGCTGTCCGGCGCGGGCACGTTCATCACCAGGGTCTCGACCCGCACGCCCCATCGGCCCGGCCGGTACAGCCCCGGCTCGATGCTGGTGATCATCCCCGGCTGCATCGCCATCGTCGCGTCGGGGATCGTGCGCGAGATGGTCTGCGGGCCTTCGTGCACGTTGAGGAAGTAGCCTACACCGTGGCCGGTGCCGTGGCCGTAGTCGAGGCCGTGCTCCCAGAGCGGGGCGCGTGCGATCGCGTCGAGCATCGGCGACAGCGTGCCGCGCGGGAAGCGCGTCCGGCTGAGCGCGATCGTCCCGCGCAGCACCGTGGTCACGTCGCGGCGCTGTTCGTCGCCGAGGTGGCCGATCGGCCACATGCGCGTGATGTCGGTGGTGCCGCCGCGGTACTGGCCGCCGGAGTCGATGAGGAGCAGGCCGTCGCCTTCGATCACGGCGTGCGATTGCGGTGTCGCCCGGTAGTGCGGCATCGCGCCGTTGGCGTTGAACGCGGCGATCGTCGCGAAGCTCGGGCCGACATGACCGGAGCGGCGCGAGCGAGCCTCGCCGAGCTTCTCGTCGATCGTGAGCTCGGTGAGCTGGCCGCGCCAGGCCGGGTCGCGCTGCACCTGCTCGAACCAGGCGTAGAACTCGCACATGGCCGCGCCGTCCTCGATCATCGCGGCGCGGATGTGCGCCGCGTCGGCTTCGCTCTTGCGGCTCTTCGCGAGCGTGCTCGGGTTGATGCGCTCGACGACGGCCGCGGCCACCCGGTGGCGCGTGCCGAGCGTGACGCGCTTCGGGTCGAGGAGCACAGTGGCATCGGCCGGCAGCGCTGCGAGCGCGGCGCCGGCACTGGCGTACGGCGCGACGCGCACGCCTTCGGCAGCGAGCGTCTCGCGCAGCGGGTCGGCGACCTTGCCCTCGCCGACGTAGAGCGTGGCGCCGTCGGCGTCGACCAGCAGGTGCGCGAGGAAGACGGGGTTGTAGGCGACGTCGGCGCCGCGGAGGTTGAGAAGCCAGGCGATGTCGTCGACAGTCGAGACCAAGTGGTGCGAGGCGCCGGCGTCCCGCATGGCGCTCCGGATGCGGGCGAGGCGGTCGACACGGGTCTCGGTCGCCTCGGGCGCCACGTGTTCGTATACGGCCGCGGCGGGCAGCGCCGGGCGCTCGGGCCAGGCGGCGGCGAACACGTCGACATCGCTGCGCAGCGCGATGCCGCGGCGGCCGAGCTCGGCCTCGAGCTGGCGCGCGGCGCCGAGGCCGATCACGTCGCCGTCGACCGCGACCGTCGCGCCGCGGGCAACGTGCGCGCACAGCCACTCGATGTGCTGCGATGCCGCCGGCGTCGGCACGCGCACCAGTTCGATGCCGCTGCCCGCGAGCTCGCGCTCGGCCTGCACCCAGTAGCGGCTGTCGGCGAACAGGGCGGCGTCGGCGCGCGTGACGACGAGCGTCGCGACCGAACCCGTGAAGCCCGACGCCCAGGCCCGACCCTGCCATCGCTCGGGCAGGTACTCCGAGAGATGCGGGTCGCTCGACGGCACGACGACGGCGGCGACGCCTTCGGCCAGGAGCGCGTCGCGGATGCGGTCGATGCGCAGGCGAGCGGGGGAGGTGCGGGTGTCCATGGTTCAACCCCTCGGGAAGAATGCGGAGTGGAACCGGCCTGAGGGCGCCGGGTCAAGCGACCGGAGGATCCGAACCTCGCGGCGGCTCGGCCACCACGCGCGCGCCTCGCTGGTAGGTGAAGTACGCCCAGGCCCAGTCGACCATGACGATGATGCGGTTGCGGAAGCCGATCAGGAACCAGATGTGGGCGAACAGCCAGAACAGCCACGCGCCGAGGCCCCAGAAGCGAACGGGCCCGATGCCCGGCACCTCGAGCTCGACGATCGCCGCCTTGCGGCCCACGGTCGCGAGGTTGCCGTAGTCGACATAGCGGAACGGCGCGGTCGGCTCGCCGGCGATGCGCCGAAGGAGGTTGGCTGCGGCGGCGCGGCCCATCTGCTTGGCCGCGGGGCTCACGCCGGGCACCGGTGTCGGCTCGCCGTGCTTCGGCCAGCTCCTGGCCTGCGCCAGGTCGCCGATGACGGACACCTCCGGGTGACCCCCGATGCTCAGGTCAGGCTCGACGACGACGCGGCCCGACTTGTCGAGCTTCGCGCTGCTGCCGCGCGCGATCTCCGCGCCCAGTGTCGAGCCCGCGACGCCCGCGGCCCAGACAACGGTGCGCGTGGACAGGCGCACGGTGCCCTCCGCGCTCGCGTAGGAAACCGACGTGTCGTCGATCGCCACCACCTTCGCGCCGGTGCGCACGTCGACCCCGAGCCGCTCGAGTTGCGCGCGCGCCTTCGCCGACAGCTTCGGAACGAACCCGCTCAGGATGCGGCCGGTGCCCTCGAGCAGGATCACGCGGGCACGCGTCGGATCGATGCGGCGGAACTCGTTCTTGAGGGTGTGGCGCGCGATCTCGCTCAGGGTGCCGGCCATCTCCACGCCGGTCGGGCCACCGCCGATGACGACGAAGGTGAGCCAGCCCTCGTCGGCTGCGCCGTCACCGTTGCGCTCGGCGCGCTCGTAGGCGTCGATCATGCGGGCGCGGATCGCGAAGGCGTCGGCCAGCGTCTTCAGGCCCGGCGCGTGGCGCTCCCATTCGTCGTGGCCGAAGTAGCTGTGCGTGGCGCCGGCGGCGACGACGAGGTGGTCCCAGGCGACGATGTCGCCGCCTTCGAGGGTCGCGGTGCGCGCTTCGAGGTCGAGCGCGCACACGTCGGCCTTCAGGATCGTCAGGTTGCCGCGCGCCGTCTCGTGGCGCAGCACGTGGCGGATCGGCGCGCTCACGGCCGGGGCGGAGAGGCCAGCCGTCGCCACCTGGTAGAGCAGCGGCTGGAACAGGTGGTGGTTGGTGCGGTCGACGAGGGTGATCTCGACGTCGGCCTTCGAGAGCGCGCGAACCGCCTCGACGCCGCCGAAGCCGCAGCCGACGACGAGGATCCGCGGTCGCGTGGAGGACCTCGACGGCGCGCTCATGTCGCGGCCATCGCCGGTTCCGCTCCGCGCAGGCGCGCTGCCACCATGTGGATGTGGGTGCGCAGCGAGTACAGCTCGTCGGCGTAGCTGAGCGGCACACTCACGTGCTCCACGTGCGACTCGACTTCGCCGAGCTCCCTGAGCAGCTCGTCGGCCGGCCGACGGCCGATCGCATCCTCGATGTCGCGCAGCTGCCGGTACCAGCGAAAGATCCGCGAGCGCACGCGGAACGTGTAGAGCGGCGGCAGCACCCGCGACAACGGGATCAGCGCCGCGGCGATGGCCAGGATCAGCGGCCACATCCGGTCGACGAGGTTGGCGAGCCAGAACGGCAGGTAGCGTTGCAGCACTGGCGGACCGCTCGCGTAATAGCGCGCGGCGTCGTTCGCAAGCGGCCGCTCGGTGTTGCGCGGCGTCGGGAAGTCGCCCTTTTTCTGGAACCAGCCGGCGCCGCCGTGGACCTGATGCGCCGCCTGCACGAAGAGCTGGATCAGCGCCGGGTGGGTGCCCTTCCTCGCCACCAGAGTGGCGGTGGGCGCGACGAGGCGGATGTCGTCTGCCGGGATGTCGCGCGCGAGGTCGACCACGCCGCGCGGCAGCGTCACCGGGCTCAGGAACGGTAGCCGGCGCGTGTAGGCCTCGGCCTGGGCGAAGTCGAACAGGGCGATGCCCGGCGTCTGCAGCAGCATCTGCACGAGCAGCGCCTCCGGCGCCGACGCGAACACGACCGCGTCGATCCCGCCTTCGAGCATCGCCGCGACGGCCGGCGTCTGCGTGTCGCGCATCAGCGTCATGGACGACGCGTCCATGGCGTTGGCGTCGAACAGGCGCCCCATGAGATTCGGCACGCCGCTTCCCGGTGCGCCGATGTTCACGCGCCAGCCCGCGAGCTGGCCGAGGCTGTCGAGCGTCGGTGCCTTGAGCAGGCGCTCGGCCGAGTCCCGCCTGTAGAAGAGCCACACGGGCTCGTAGAACAGGCTGCCAAGGCTCACCAGGCCGTCGCCGGTGTCCTCGTCGCTGCCGGCAGGGCGCTCGGCGGCGGCACCGCCCTGCGCGAAGCCGATGTCGACATCGCCGCCTTCGGCGTGAAGCAGGTCGAGGTTCTCGGCCGCGCCTGCGGTCTTGCGCAGTTCGACCGCGATGCCGTACTCGGCCAGGATCTTCGCGTAGCGCCTGCCGAACTCGGCGTAGGCGCCCTGGTCCTGCCCGGTCGCGAGCACGACCCGCCTCGGCGGCGCCGGGTCGAGGACGATGAAGGCGCCGACGAGGAGGGCGATGGCCAGCAGCACGAACGGCGCCCCGGTCACGAACACGTCACGCGCCGAGACGAGTGTCATCCGCAGCGGGTTCTTCACGCGGCGATTGTCGGCGCTATGCTGAAGCGGCCATGCGCCTGCTACTCGTCGAGGACGACCGGATGATCGGCGAGAGCCTGCAGCGCGCACTGCGCCTGGAAGGCTACGCCGTCGACTGGGTGCGCGACGCCTCGGCCGCGACGACGACGCTGGCGAGCGAGCGCTTCGACCTCGTGCTGCTCGATCTGGGCCTGCCGGCCGGCGGTGCCGGGTCGCGTAGCGACGCCGCCGCGGTCGGCGACGCGTCCCGGCGCGCAGACGGCCTCATCGTGCTGCACGCCGCGCGCGCCCGCGGCGACGCGACGCCGGTGATCGTGCTTACCGCGCGCGACGAGCGCGGCGACCGCGTCGCCGGGCTCGATGCGGGCGCCGACGACTACCTCGTCAAGCCCTTCGAGCTCGATGAGCTGCTGGCGCGGATGCGCGCCGTGCTGCGCCGACACGGTGGCCGCGCGGCGCCGCTGCTCACCGCTGGCGACATCGCCCTCGACCCAGCCGATCGAACCGTCACCCGTGCCGGCACGCCGGTGTTGCTGTCGGCGCGCGAGTTCGCGGTGCTCGAGGCGCTGCTGCAACGGCCGGGTGCGGTGCTGTCCCGGGCGCAGCTCGAGGACCGGCTCTACGGCTGGGGCGAGGAGATCGAGAGCAACGCCGTGTCCGTCTACGTCCATCAGCTCCGCAGGAAGCTCGGCGCCGACGCGATCCGCACCGTGCGCGGCGTCGGCTACGCGGTCGACCCAGGATCCGCGAAAGCGGCCTTCGCGCCGCCGTCGTCGAACGTCGAATGACGTCGATCCGCGCCCGCTTGATCGCGTCGCTGCTGGCCCTGTTCGCGGTCGCCGCGGCGGCCATGGGCGCCGTCACCTACCGCAATGCGCTGGCCGAGACCGAGGCCCTGTTCGACTACCAGCTGCAGCAGATGGCGCTGTCGCTGCGTGACCAGGGCGAGATCGCCGCGGCGCAGGTCGACACGCTGACCGACGCCAAGCTCGACTTCGTGGTCCAGGTCTGGTCGGTCGACGGTCGCTCGATCTACGCGTCGCGCCCGCACGCCGCGCTGCCGACGCGTGCCTTCCTCGGCCTGGCGACGCTGCGCGCCGGCGGCCACGAATGGCGCAGCTTCGGCGTCGTCACGCCGTCGCGCGTGATCCAGGTCGCGCAGCCGGTCGCCATCCGCGAGCGGCTGGCGGCGACGGCGGCGTGGCGCACGGTGCTGCCGCTCCTGCTGCTGGCGCCGCTCGCCGCGGTCGGCCTCGCCTGGCTGGCCTCGCGGAGCCTCCGCCCGCTCGACGCGCTCGCCGCCGAGTTGCGCACGCGCGATGCTGCATCGCTGGCACCGCTCGTCACCGGCGACGGTCCGGACGAGATCGCGCCGCTCGCCGGCGCGCTCGACGCCCTGCTCGGTCGATTGCGTGGTGCGCTCGAGGCGCAGCGCGCGTTCGTCGCCGACGCGGCGCACGAGCTGCGGTCGCCGCTGACAGCGCTCAAGCTGCAGCTCGAACTGCTGCGTCGCACCGAGCGAGACGGCCAGCACGACAGCGGTGTCGAGGCCTCCGCCGCCGCCGACCGGCGCTCCGCGCGCGAGGGACTGGCCGCCGGCATCGACCGGGCCACACGGCTCGTCAACCAGCTGCTGGCGCTGGCGCGCAGCGAGCCGGGTGCGGCGCCGGCCACACGCGAGCGCGTCGACCTCGCGGCTCTCGTGCGCGACGTCGTCGCCGAGGTCGCCGCATCGTCCCGCCAGTCGGCCCTAGAGCTCGACGCGCCGGAGCCCGTCTTCGTCGAGGGTGACCCGCTCGGCCTCGCGCTGCTGGCCCGCAACCTCGCCGACAACGCCGTGCGTCACGCTCCCGATGCGGTGGTGCGCGTCGCCGTGCAAGCGATGGATCGCACCGTGACGCTGACCGTCGACGACGCCGGCCCCGGCATTCCGGAGGCCGAACGCGACCGTGTCTTCGATCGCTTCTACCGACGCGAGAGCGACGCCGACAACGCCTCGGGGAGCGGCCTCGGCCTGGCGATCGTGCGCAACGTCGTCGACCAGCACGGCGCCCGCATCCGCCTCGACACGTCGCCGCTCGGTGGCCTGCGCGTCGAGGTCCGGTTCGCGGCGTCGCCTTAACGCTCGCTTCATGAAGCGCTAATGCGGCGCTCATCCCGTCGCCTTATGTTCAGCGTCGCAGCGGTCCCGAACCGCATCCACCCCGTACGCTGGAGCAAGACACATGAAGCTGAACACCCTGAGCGCGGCCCTTCTGGGCGCCGGCATCGCCGTCGTCGGCACGGCCGGCGCGATCGACCTTCCTCACTGGCTCGGTGGAGGCGATCACGCGGTCTTGGCTGCGAATGGCGCCCCCAACGTTCCCGACTCGCGCGGCGAGCGCGTGGTCCCCGCGCAGGCGCTTCCGCCCGGACAGACGCCCAACTACCGGGCCATCGTCAAGCAGTCGGCACCGGCCGTGGTCGGCGTGACCGTCGAGGGCATGCACAAGGCGACGGCGGAGGAAAGCGGCATGCCGTCCGAACTCGGCGACGATCCATTCTTTCGCTTCTTCCGTGGCATGCCCGGCCAGCACGGTCAGCAACCGCCGGGCGGTGCGCCGTTCAGGGGCATGGGATCGGGCTTCATCATCGGCTCCGACGGCATCATCCTCACCAACGCGCACGTCGTTCGCGAGGCGAAGGACGTGACCGTCAAGCTCTCCGACCGGCGTGAGTTCACCGCCAAGGTGCTCGGCATCGACACCGCCACCGACATCGCGGTGCTCAAGATCGACGCGACCCACCTGCCGGTCGTGCGGCTCGGCAGCGCGAAGTCACTCGAGGTCGGCGATCCGGTGCTCGCCATCGGCGCCCCCTACGGCCTCGAGGAAACCGCGACGCAGGGCATCATCAGTGCCAAGGGCCGATCGCTGCCCGGCGACGCCGTCGTGCCCTTCCTGCAGACCGACGCGGCGGTCAACCCGGGCAACTCCGGCGGCCCCTTGTTCGACGGCAAGGGGGAGGTGGTCGGCATCAACTCGCAGATCTACTCGCGCTCCGGGGGCTTCCAGGGCGTCTCGTTCGCGATCCCGATCGAAGTGGCGCTGAAGGTCAAGGACCAGATCGTCGCGACCGGCAAGGCCGAGCACGGGCGGCTCGGCGTGACGGTGCAGGACCTCAACCAGTCGCTCGCCGATTCGTTCGGCCTCGGCCGGGTCGACGGTGCGCTGGTGTCGAGCGTCGCGCCGAAGAGCGCCGCCGCTTCTGCGGGCCTGAAGGCCGGCGACGTGATCACGTCAGTCAACGGCGAGCCCGTCGCGCGGTCCGGCGCGCTGTCGGCGGTGATCGGCATGTCGGCCCCGGGCGAGCGCGTCAGGCTGAAGGTCTGGCGCGACCGCTCCGAGCAGACCATCGAGGCTCGCCTGCAGGGTGCCGACGGCTCCGGCAAGGTGGTGGCCGATGCGTCCGGCTCGCTCGACAAGGGACAGCTCGGCCTGGCCCTGCGGCCGCTCACCCGCGAGGAGCAGCGAGAGGCGAAGGTCGACTCGGGCCTGCTCGTCGAAGACGTCGATGGTTCGGCGGCGCGCGCCGGCATCCAGCAAGGCGACGTGCTGCTCGCCATCAACGGAAAGAGCGTGCAGTCGGTCGATCAGATCAAGAGCGTGCTCGCCGGCAAGCCCGGCAGCGTGGCGCTGCTCGTGCAGCGGGACGGCGAGAAGATCTTCGTCCCCGTCAAGCTCGGCTGAGCGATATCGCGATCCGTTCGGCCGACGGTGTGAACTAGTCGCCACAGTCGGGCCGTCGCGTCGCGCCTCCGCCGGTAAGCTCGCGCGTTGTCGTCGCCACCTCGTGCGGCGACAGGAGCTCGACATGCCGCAGCCGTACCTCCTGCTCGCCGCCCGCGGCGCCGTCACGGCGCTGCTGGCCTTCTTCTCGCTCGGTGCAGCGCCGGCCTGGGCGGCCGATGTTCGGGTGCTGCTCGGCGTCGATCCCGCCGACAACTCCGGCGACGTGCTGCTCAGTGCATCGCTGTCGCCGGCGCAGTCGATGTCGCGCGCCCTCGGCGCGAGGGCGATGGTCACGCAGACGTCTTCCATGGCCGAGGTGATGCGGGCCAGTCGCACGGTGGAGAACGAGATCATCATCGCGCCGGCGCACGTCACCGCGTCGGCCATCCTGCATGCCTATCAGCTGCTCGCGACGAGCGGCCAGGAGCAGGTCTATGTGCTCGTCGCGAAGAACGGCATCGACAGCGTCGACAAGCTCGCAGGTACCCGGCTCTACCTGCCGCAGCAGGACTCGTTGCGCAGCTACGTCGCCAAGGGCCTGCTCAACGAATCAGGACTGAAGCTCAAGCAGTTCTCCAAGGTGACCTACGGCAACACCAGTGGCGGTGGCCTGATGGCGCTGTCGTTCGGCGCGGCCGAGGCGACGATCACCGACGAGAAGCAGGCCAAGGACTGGATCGCGCAGCACCCGAATCAGGCGAAAATCCTCAAGGCGACACGCGCCGTTCCCGGCGGCATGAACATCGTCGTGCGACGCGACTTCTGCGCCTCCGAATGCGGGCGGCTCACCGATTGGGTGAACTCCGGCGACGGCATGATCCCCGGCATCGGGCGATTTCGAGTTGCGACGGCCGACGCGGGCAAGCAATTCACCTACGTCGCGTCGCTCGGCATCACGACACCGGACACGATCAAGGGCGCCAAGCGCGTCGGTGCCGAGGAGGTGGCCGAGCTGATGAAGCAGGGCGTCGTCGTCGCCGACACGCGCAGCCAGAAGGAATACGACAACGAGCACCTCAAGGGCGCAGTCCTGGTGTCGTACCTCGAGAAGAGCCTCAAGGAGGCCGACTTCGACGCCGCGAAGGACGACTTCTCGGCGCTGGCGAAGATCCCGAAGGACAAGCCGGTGGTCTTCCTCTGCAACGGCCCGGAGTGCTGGAAGTCGTACAAGGCGTCGCGCGCCGCGGTGGGGGCCGGCCACGCGAACGTCTACTGGTTTCGCGGCGGCATGCCGGAATGGCGCGACAAGCGGATGCCGGTCGAGGGCAGCGGGGCGGGGTCGGTCGCGAGGAGCAGCACGGCGTCCGGGAAGACCACGGCGTCGCGTTAGCCTTCAGTCAGGCCGTGGCGGCAGCCCGGTCCACACGCCCCGCATCGATTCGCACCACGGCATCGGCAAAGGCGTCGATGTCGGCCGGGTCGTGGCTGATCAGCAGCATCGGCAGCGACAGGCGCTGCTGCAGCTCGACCAGTTCGGACCGCATCCTTTCGCGCATGGGTCGGTCGATCGAGGAGAACGGCTCGTCGAGCAGCAACGCCCGCGGGCTCGCGACGAGTGCGCGCGCCAGTGCGGTGCGCTGTCGCTGCCCACCCGAAAGCTCATCGGGGTAGCGTCGGGCGAGCGGCCCGAGCTCGAAGGCTTCGAGCCAGCGCGTGACGTCTTCATGGATCGCATCGGGCGACGGGTTGCGCAGGCCCCGATCGACACCGAAGGCGATGTTCTGCCGCACCGTGAGATGCGGGAAGAGCGCGTACTCCTGGAACAGGTAGGCGAAGCGTCGTTGCCGCGCCGGCACATGGATCTTCCGGTCCCGGTCGAACAGGGTCTCGCCGTCGACCGTGACGTGCCCCTGATCGGGCTCGAGCAGCCCCGCGATGGCCTTCAGCGTCAGTGTCTTGCCCGCGCCCGATGGGCCGAACACGACCAGGCGCGAGGCGACGTCGGAGAACGAGACGTCGAGCGTGAAGGCCTCGACGCCGTGTCCGACGCGCTTGCGCACGGCGACGTCCCAGCGCATCAGCTGCGACCCGGAATGCGCGCCGGCGCGAGCCGCCCGGCGAGCAGCAGCACGACGATGCACGTCGCCGAGGTGAGCGCGACGAGTCCGTTGGCGAGGCCGTCGCGGCCGGCCTGGACGGCCTCGTAGACGGCGATCGACAGCGTCTGCGTCTTGCCGGCGATGCTGCCGGCGACCATCAGCGTGGCGCCGAACTCGCCGAGTGCGCGGGCGAACGCGAGCAGCGTGCCGGCAAGGATGCCGCGCCAGGCGAGTGGCAGCGTGACGCGGAAGAACACCGCCGGCTCGCCGAGGCCGAGCACGCGCGCCGCCTGCTCGAGTTGCGGCTCGACCGCCTCGAACGCGGCCCGCGCCGACTTGCAGACGAAGGGGAAAGCGACGAGCGCGGCGGCGATCACGGCGCCCTGCCAGGTGAAGACCAGTCGGATGCCGAACGCCGAGTCCAGCCAGCTGCCGAGCCAGCCGTTGCGGCCGACGACGACGAGCAGGTAGTAGCCGAGCACCGTGGGCGGCAGCACCATCGGCAGCAGCAGCATCGAGTCGACCAGCTCGCGGCCGGGGAAGCGCAGCCGCGCCAGCGCGTAGCCGACGGCGACGCCGAGCACGACATCGATCGCCGTGGCCCACAGCGCCACCTTCAAGGACAGGCCGAGGGCGACCCACGCTTCCTCCAACGCGACTCCTGCAACGCCTGCCTGAAGCGGCCGACCGATGTATACGGCCGACTATAGCGAGGTTGCCGGCAGCGGCGGCCTGCTACCTGCGCAGCAAGGCGAGCAGGCGACGCATCTGTGGGGCGCCGGCGCGCATGGCGTCGGCTTCGGCGTGCCGGTAGCGGCGCACCACCTCCTCGCCGCAACGGGTCAGCCGCGCGCCGCCGCCGCGCTCGCCGCCCTGGGCGGTCTCGGTCGCCGGCTCGCGGAGGGCGCGGTTCAACTCGTCGAGCAGCAGCCAGGCGCGCCGGTACGACATGCCGATGCTGCGAGCTGCGGCGGAGATCGACCCTTCACGGGCGACCGCCTCGAGCAGTTCGACCTTGCCCGGTCCGATCGCGACGTGGTCGCCGACCGTGATGCGGGTGCGCAGGCGAACGGTCGGTACCGTGGGATCGCGGGTCGTCTTGCTCACCGCATCTCGCCGATCGGCGTGCCTCGCGTCAGAGGACGGTTCGCAGGCGCCAGATCTCGGGGAACAGCACCACGTCGAGCATCTTGCGCAGGTAGCTGACGCCGCCGGTGCCGCCGGTGCCGCGCTTGAATCCGATGATGCGCTCGACGGTGGTCACGTGGCGGAAGCGCCACAGGCGGAAGGTGTCCTCGAGGTCGGTCAGCTCCTCGCCGAGCTGGTAGAGGTCCCAGTGCGCCTTCGGGTCGCGGTAGACGACGAGCCACGCCGCCTCGACGCCGTCGCTCGCCTCGTAGGGTCGCGACCAGTCGCGTTCGACGTGGTCGGCCGGGACGGGCAGGCCGCGCCGCGCGAGCAGCCGCAGTGCCTCGTCGTAGAGCGATGGTTCGGCGTGCGCCGCGGCAACGCGCGCGAGCAGGTCGGGTCGATGGGCGTGAGGCTGCAGCATCGCCGCGTTCTTGTTGCCGAGGCGGAATTCGATCAGCCGGTACTGCCAGCTCTGGAAGCCGCTCGACGACGCGAGCGACGGCCGGATCGCCGAATACTCCGGCGGCGTCATCGTCGCCAGCACGTCCCAGGCGTGGACGAGCTGGTCCATGATCTTGCTGACCCGGGCGAGCATCTTGAACGCGGGCTGCAGGTCGTCTGCGGCGACCGACGCGATCGCCGCTTCGAGCTCGTGCAGCAGCAGCTTCATCCACAGCTCGCTGACCTGGTGCTGGACGATGAATAGCATCTCGTCGTGCGCGCTCGAACGCAGGTGCTGCGCGCCGAGCACCGCATCGAGGCTCAGGTAGTCGCCATAGCTCATGTCGCGGCTGAAGTCGACCTTCGCGCCGTGCGGGTCGGCAGCGGCCTGGGCGTCGTCGGCTGGGGTCATCGAGGTCTCGTCCGGACGGTTCAGGTGACGGCGGCGCGCTTGGCGTAACGCGGCTCGCGCCAGACGCCGCTGGCGAGCACGTCGGTCAGCGCCTCGGCCGCGTCCCACGCGTCGACGAAGCGGGTGTAGAGCGGCGTGAAACCGAAGCGCAGCAGGTTCGGCGTACCCGCCGCGTCGTCGCCGGCGCGGAAGTCGCCGACGACGCCGCGGTCGATCAGCGCCTGCATGACGGCGTATCCGTCGTCGTGGGCAAGGCTCGCCTGGCTGCCGCGCATGGCCGGATCGCGAGGCGTGACGCTGCGCACGCCTGGGCACGACGCCTCGACGCGGTCCAGGAAGCACGCCGTGAGCGCCAGCGACTTGGCCCGCAGCGCTGCCATGCCGCCGAGCGCTTCCGCATCGGCGAACACCGACACGCCGCATTCGAGTGCGCGCATCGCCAGGATCGGCGGCGTTCCCGACACGAAGCGCGCAATGCCGGCGGCGGGCCGGTAGTCGGGCGTGAACGTGAACGGCGATCCGTGGCCGAGCCAGCCCGACAGCGGCTGTGCCGTGCCGTCGCGGTCCATGCGTTCGGGGTGCATCGGGTGCGCCCACACGAACGCCGGCGCGCCCGGCCCGCCGTTGAGATACTTGTAGCCGCAGCCGACCGCGAAGTCGGCGCCCGCGCCGTGCAGGTCGACCGGCACCGCGCCGGCGGAGTGCGCGAGATCCCACACGGCGAGCCCGCCTGCGTCGTGCCCCTTGCGGGTGAGCGCCGTCATGTCGAGCATCCGGCCGCTGCGGTAGTCGACATGGGTGAGCATCAGGACCGAAAGTCGCTCGTCGAGCGCCGCTTCGATGGCTGCGTCGTCGCCTGCGCCGCCGTTCGTCTCCACCAGCAACAGCTCTAGCCCGAACGACCGGGCGATGCTTTCGGCGATGTAGAGGTCGGTCGGGAAATTGCCGCGCTCGGACACGATGGTGCGGCGACCCGGCCGGTCGGCAGCCTGCATCGCGCACGCGACGTGCAGCACCTTGTAGAGATTGACGGAGGTCGAGTCACCGACGCTGATCTCGCCCGGGCCGGCACCCACGAGCGTGGCGATGCCATCGCCGATGCGGGCCGCGAGGTCGATCCAGCCGGCCCGGTTCCAGCTGGTGATGAGGTCGTGCGCCCACTCGCGGCCGATCGTCTCGGCAACCCGCGCCGCGGTTCGCTTCGGGCATGCGCCGAGCGAGTTGCCGTCGAGGTAGACGAGGCCATCGGGCAGCGAGAAGGCATCGCGGAGCGGAGCGAGCGGGTCGTCGCGGTCGAGCGCTTCGGCGTCCGCGCGGCAGGCAGGCGAGCGTGGCTCGGTCTCGGGTGGCATCGCGCGACGGTAGCAAACAACCCGCAGGTCGGCTGCTATGGTTCCACACATGACGACGACCGCCGGGCCGCTCGGGCCGGCGTGGCGCTGGGGCCTTGCCACCTACTTCGTCACCGTCTGGGGCAGCGGCTTCGTCGCCTCGCGCTACGCGCTCCAGTACGCCTCGCCGTTCACCTACATCGCCGTCCGCTACTGGATCGCGTTCGCCGTGGCGGTCGTCCTGTTCGGCCTGCGTGCTCGCTGGCCGACGCGTGCCGCCGACTGGGGCCACGCCGCGTTCGCCGGCCTGCTGACGCACGGCGCCTACCTCGGCGGCAGCCACTACGCGCAGCGCTGGGGCCTCTCGGCCGGCGTGACGGCACTGGTGCTCGCGCTGCAACCGCTGGCCACCGCCGCGCTCGTCGCGGCGCTGTTCGCCGAGCGGCTCGGCCGGTTGCAGATCGCCGGCATCGCGGTCGGGCTCGGCGGTGTCGCGCTGGTGGTGTTCGATCGTGTCGACGGCGCCGGCCTCACGCCGGCAAGCCTCGCGGCGGTGCTCTGGGCGCTGGCGAGCGTCACCGCCGGGACGCTCTACCAGCGCCATCGCTGCGCCGGCATCGACCTGCGCGCCGCGACCTGCATCCACCTCGGCACGACGGCGGTCGTGATGCTGCCGCTGGCCCTGGCGGTCGAGGGCTTCGCGATCCGCTGGAACGCCGGCCTCGCGGTCACCCTCGTGTACCACGTCGTGTTCGCCTCGATCGGCGCCTTCTCGGTGTTGCACTTCCTGCTCCGGCGCGGCGAGGCGACAAGCGTGACGAGCCTGCTCTACCTCACGCCGCCGGTCGCCGTGCTCTGCGAGTGGGCCGTCTTCGGCGTGCCACCGACTGCGGTGATGTGGGCCGGCATGGTCGTCGCGTGCCTCGGCGTCGCGATGGTGACGTGGAAGCGCCAGTCGGCGGCGCCGGCGGCGTTGCTCGAAGAGCCGTCGTAGCGAGCGGCGACTTCCCGATCGGTGTCAGCCGATCCGCCCCAGCAGCAGGTACTCCATCAACGCCTTCTGCGCGTGCATCCGGTTCTCGGCCTCGTCCCACACCACCGACTGCGGCCCGTCGATGACGTCGGCGGCGACCTCCTCGCCGCGGTGCGCGGGGAGGCAATGCATGAAGAGCGCATCGGGGCGCGCGGCGGCCATCATCTCCGCGTCGACGCACCAGTCGGCGAAGGCCTTCTCGCGTTCCGCGTTCTCGGCTTCCCAGCCCATGCTGGTCCACACGTCGGTGGTCACGACGTCGGCGCCGCGGCAGGCGTCGAGCGGGTCGCGGAACACTTCTAGGCAGTCGCGGTTCTTCACCCCCGCGACGGCCGGGTCGACCTCGTAGCCGCGCGGCGTGCTCACGTGCAGCGTGAAGCCGAGGATGTCGGCGGCCTGCAGCCAGGTCGCGGCCATGTTGTTGCCGTCACCGACCCACGCGACGGTCTTGCCGGCCATCGGCCCGCGCTGCTCGATGCAGGTGAACACGTCGGCCAGGATCTGGCAGGGGTGGTATTCGTTGGTCAGGCCGTTGATGACCGGAACGCGCGAGTGCGCGGCGAACGCCTCGAGCTTGGCCTGCTCGTAGGTGCGGATCATGACGATGTCGACCATCCGGCTGATCACGCGCGCCGTGTCCTCGACCGGCTCGGCGCGGCCGAGGTGGCTGTCGCCCGTCGTCAGGTGGACGACCGAGCCGCCCATCTGGTACATGCCGGCCTCGAAGCTCACGCGCGTTCGCGTCGACGCCTTCTCGAAGATCATCGCCAGCGTACGGTCGACGAGTGGCGTGAACTTCTCGTAGTTCTTGAAGCGCTTCTTGATGATCGAGGCGCGTTCGAACAGGTAGGCGTACTCCTCGGCGCGCAGGTCGCTGAACTGCAGGTAATGTCGGATCAGCGACATGCCCGGCTTCATTCCGGCATCGGAGCAGGGGCGACGACGGGCACGGCGAGGAACGCCTTGATCAGCGGCACGAGGCGGCGCACGATCTCGTCGGCCTCGTCGCGCGACAGGACAAGCGCGGGCAGCAGCCGCACGACGCGGTCGGCGGTCACGCTGATCATCAAGCCCGCGTCGGCCGCCTGCTGCAACAGCGCGCCGCACGGCCGGTCGAGTTCGATGCCGATCATCAGCCCCTGGCCACGCACCTCGACCACACCGGCCACGTCGGCGAGCTCGCGCCGCAGCGACGCCATCAGCGCCTCGCCCGTCTCGCCGGCGTGGCGGACCAGACCCTCCGCTTCCATGACCTTGATCGTCTCGACGCCGGCCCGCATGGCAAGCGGGTTGCCGCCGAAGGTCGTGCCGTGGTTGCCCGGGCCCATCACGCTCGCGGCGCGCGGTCCGCATACCACGGCGCCGATCGGCACGCCGGAGCCGAGCCCCTTGGCCATCGGCATCACGTCGGGCTTGATGCCGGCCCACTGGTGCGCGAACCACTTGCCGGTGCGGCCCATGCCGCACTGCACCTCGTCGAGCATCAGCAGCCAGTCGTTGGCGTCGCAGATGCGCCGCACGTCCTGCAGGTACCGGGCCGTCGTCGGCCGGATCCCGCCTTCGCCCTGGATCACTTCGAGGAAGACGGCCGAGACGTTTCGATTCGTCTTCGCCACGGCCTCGATCGCCTCGGGATCGTTCAGCGGCACGCGAACGAACCCCTCGACGAGTGGCCCGAAGCCCGCCTGGACCTTCGGGTTGCCGGTGGCAGACAACGTGGCGATCGAGCGGCCGTGGAACGCCTGCTCGTAGACGACGATCTCCGGCCGCTCGATGCCCTTGTCGTGACCGAACTTTCGGGCGATCTTGATTGCCGCCTCGTTCGCTTCGAGGCCCGAGTTGCAGAAAAACACGTTGGTCAGCCCCGACAGCTCGACCAGCTTCGCCGCGAGCTGCTCCTGCAGCGGCACGAGGTAGTAGTTCGAGCTGTGGATCAACTTGCCGATCTGGTCGGTGAGCGCCGCGACGAGCTTCGGGTGCGCATGGCCGAGCGTGTTGACGGCGATGCCGGCGAGCCCGTCGAGGTACTTGCGGCCCTCGGTGTCCCAGAGCCAGCATCCCTCGCCGTGCGACAGCGCGATCGGCAGTCGGCCGTAGGTATTCATCACGTGCGGCTCCGCAGCGGCGGCGGTGGAAGGCGAGGCGGCGGGCAGCTTCTCGGGCGCGTTCATGAGTGCGGCACTCCCGTGGGGGTTTGTGAGGAGGGCGAATTCTACGAGCCGGTGTTTCGGCACGTTGCTTGCGTGTCTCCCTGCGCATCCGTGCGCCCGCCACGACGACAATCGCCTCCGTGACCGCGCCGTCCCTCGTCTTCATCCAGGGTGTCACGAGCGACGGCAAGGCGTTTCGTCCGAGCGACTGGGCCGAGCGCCTCGCCGGCGCCATGTCGTGCTTCCGTCCCGAAGGAACCTCGGGCGGGCGCGGCGCCTACATCGGCTACTCGCCGCTGTGCGTTCCGCGCCTGATCGACGGCGTCAAGGGTGTCCTCGTCGACCGGCAGCTGCGCGACGTCGAGCCGATGGCCTGGGACTTCGTCATGAACTTCGCGCGCGACAACGGGCTCGTCGTCAGCGACCCGATCGCCGGTACACCATGAACAGGAAAGCCCGCCGAAGCGGGCCTTTGCCGGAGAGCGGTGCGCTCAGGCCGCGGCTGCGAGCGCCTTGACCTTCGCCGACAGCCGGCTCTTGTGCCGCGCTGCCTTGTTCTTGTGGAACAGGCCCTTGTCGGCGACCGAGTCGATCACGGGCTGGGCCGTCTTGAAGAGCTCGGCTGCCTTCGCCTTGTCACCTGCGTCGACCGCCTTCTGGACGTTCTTGATGACGGTGCGGAACTTCGACCGGAGCGCCGTGTTGGCGGCATTGAGCTTGATGTCCTGGCGGACGCGCTTCAGGCCCGAAGCGATGCGGACGGTCTTCTTCTTGGCTTTGGTGGCGGTGGCCATGGATCGGCAGAGGTTTGAGAAGCTTCAGGTAAGCCCGCGAGTATAGCATCGGCCGCATGAATCTCCTGCGGGCGGCGTCGACCATCTCGCTGCTCACACTCGCCTCGCGCGTCACCGGCCTGGCCCGCGACGCCGTCATGGCGTCGATGTTCGGCGCCGGCGCGACGCTCGACGCCTTCTACGTTGCCTTCCGCGTCCCCAACCTGCTGCGCCGGCTGTTCGGCGAGGGTGCCTTCATCCAGGCCTTCGTGCCGGCGCTCGCGCACGTTCGTGAAACCGACGGCGACGCGTCAACCCGCTTCATGATCGACGCCGTCGCGACGGTGCTGTTCTGGCTGCTCGTCGCGACATGCGTCGTCGGCGTCGTCGCCGCTCCGGTCGTCGTCTGGGCCATGGCGTCGGGCCTGGCCCGATTCGACGACGCGGTGGTGATGACGCGGCTGATGTTCCCCTACATCGGCTTCATCTCGCTGGTCTCGCTCTCGGCCGGCATCCTGAACACGTGGCGCCGGTTCGCGGTACCGGCGGCGACGCCGATGCTGCTCAACGTGGCGATGATCGGCGGCGTCGTCGGCCTGGGGCCGTGGCTGGCCGGGCACGGCATCGAGCGCGTCTACTCGCTCGCCGTCGGCGTCATGCTCGGCGGCGTCCTGCAGCTGGCGGTCCAGGTACCGGCGCTGGCCCGCATCGGCGTCCTGCCACGGGTCGCGCTGCGACCGGCGGTCGTCGCCGAGGCTTGGCGTCATCCTGGCGTGCGCCGAGTGCTCAAGCAGATGGCGCCGGCGCTGCTCGGTGTCTCGGTCGCGCAGCTGTCGGTGCTCATCAACACCCAGATCGCGTCGCATCAGGGCGTGGGGGCCGTGTCCTGGCTCGACTTCGCAAGCCGCTTGATGGAGTTCCCGACCGCGCTGCTCGGCGTCGCGGTCGGCTCGGTGCTGATTCCGCAGCTCGCCGCGGCGCAGGCGCGCAGCGACGTCGACGCCTACTCCGGCATGCTCGACTGGGGTCTGCGACTGACGCTGGCACTGGCGCTGCCGTGCACGGTGGCGCTGCTCGTCTTTCCCGAAGCGCTGATCGCGACGCTGTTCGGCCGCGGCAGCTTCGATGCCGCCGACGTCGCGCAGACCGCGCTCGCCCTGCGCGGCTACGGCGTCGGCCTGCTCGGGCTGATCGGCGTCAAGGTGCTCGCGCCGGGCTTCTATGCCCGGCAGGACCTGAGGACGCCGGTGCGCATCGCCGTCGTCGTGCTCGTCGTCGTGCAGGCGCTCAACCTCGTCTTCGTCCCGCTGTTCCGCCATGCCGGACTGGCGCTCTCGGTCGGCGTCGGAGCGCTCGTCAACGCGTCGTGGCTGTTCTTCGCCCTGCGCCGGCGCGGTGCCTACCGTCCGGCACCGGGGTGGGGGCGCTTCCTCCTCGCGGTCGGCGTGTCGACGGTGTTGCTCGGCATCGGCCTCGTGCTGGCGCAGTCGCGCATCGACTGGCTCCATCCGCCCGGCGGTGAAACCGGCCGGATCGCCCTCATGGCGGCGTGCCTCGCCAGCGCGGCGATCGTCTATTTCGCCGGTCTTGCCGCGTTCGGCCTCAGGCCACGCGACTTCGCCCGGGGCGCCGTCGGGCCGACGCCGGGCGCCGCCGAAGCGGCGCCGCCGAAGCCCTAAACTCGCCGCCGATGTCTGGCCCGCTGCCGCTCCTCCCGCCGACGGCACTCGACTATTTCGCCTCGCTCGTCGCCGACGACGCCGGCCTGCCGTTCATCGAGGCCGCGATCGCGATCGCCCACTGCGAGGAGCCGGGGCTCGACACGCAGGCGCCGCTGGCGGAGATCGACTCGCTCGGCGCCCGACTGCGGGCCCGGCTCGCCGCCGATGCCGGCCAGTTGCAGCGGCTGCGCATCCTCAACCGCTTCTTCTTCCAGGAGCTCGGCTTCGCCGGCAACGTCAACGACTACTACGACCCGCGCAACAGCTACGTGCACGCGGTGCTCGAGTCGCGGCGCGGCATTCCGATCACGCTTGCCGTGCTCTACGTCGAACTCGCCCGCGAGATCGGCCTCGAGGCGCACGGCGTTTCCTTCCCGGGCCACTACCTCGCCAAGGTGCGGCTGCCGCAAGGCGAGATCGTCATCGACCCGTTCACCGGCCAATCGCTGTCGCGCGACACGCTCGACTCGATGCTCGCGCCACACCGCCGCGGCCGCAGCGGACGACGCGAGATCCCGCTGTCGTCGTTCCTCCGGGCGGCGACGCCGCGCGAGACGCTGGCGCGGATGCTGGGCAACCTGAAGGAAGTGTTCCGCAGCAGGGACGACGCGCCCCACCTCGTCGCCGTCTGCGATCGGCTCGTCGTCCTGCTGCCCGAGGCGTGGGACGAGAGGCGGGACCGCGGCCTGGTCCACGCCGCGCTCGGCGCGCGTCGGCAGGCGATGGTCGACCTCGGCAGCTACCTCGAGAACGTGCCCGATGCCGTCGACCGCGTCGAGATCGCGAAGCGCCTCGCCGACCTGGCCGAGCCCGGCGACCATGGCCGATTCCGTCTGCATTGAGCCCCGGCACTGATCCGCGTGGCGGTTCCAGCGTGACCCTCTCCGCCGAGCAGCGGCGCGCCTTCCATTGGCTCGCCATCGCCTTGGTGATCGCGGTGGCGATCTGGCTGCTGGCGCCGGTGCTCACGCCCTTCGCCGTCGGCACCGTCCTCGCCTACGCGCTGCACCCACCGGTGGAGAAGCTCGCGGCGCGCGGCGTGCCGAGGGTGCTCGCTGTCGCCGCGGTCGAGATCGGCGCGCTGTTCGCGGCGGCGCTGCTGCTCCTGCTCGTCGTGCCCATCCTGTCGCGCGAGTTGCCGCTGTTGCGCGACCAGTTGCCGCTGCTCGTCGAGCGCGCCAACGTGTCGCTTGCGCCGTGGTTGCGCCAGATGGGCATCGACATCTCGTTCGACGCTGCCGGCCTGCGCGACTTCATCGTCAAGTACGTCGGCGCCAACTGGGACGACTCGATCGCCGCGGCGCTCGCCTCGGCGCGCTTCGGCGGCAGCGTGCTGTTCGCCATCGTCGGCTATGGCGTGCTGGTGCCGGTGGTGCTGTTCTTCGTCCTGATGGACTGGACGAGCTACGTCGCGCGGACCCGCGCCCTGGTGCCGCCGAGGCTGCGCCGCCGCGTCGATGGGTTCGTCGCCGATTGCGACCGGGTGCTCGGCCAGTACCTGCGCGGCCAGTTGCTGGTGATGCTGCTGATGGCGGCGTTCTACAGCATCGGCCTGGCGCTGTTCGGCTTCGAGCTGGCGGTCCCGGTCGGCGTCTTCACGGGGCTGGCGCTGTTCATCCCGTATGTCGGCTTCGGCTTCGGACTGGTCCTCGCCACGCTCGCCGGCACGCTGCAGTTCACCGGCTGGCAGGGTCCGTTGTCGGTGCTCGTCGTCTACGGTGCCGGGCAGGTCGTCGAGGGCCTGTTCCTCACGCCCAAGCTCGTCGGGTCGCGGATCGGCATGAGTCCGCTGACGGTGATCTTCGCGCTGTTCGCGTTCGGCCGGCTGTTCGGCTTCGTCGGCGTGCTGCTCGCGCTGCCGGCGAGCGCGCTGCTGTCGGTGGTCGCGGCGCGCATCCGGGCCGGCTACTCCAACAGCCGCCTCTATCGCGATCACGAAGACGCAGTCGACGACGGCGGGCGCGGCCCCAGATGAAGCAGATCCCGCTGTCGATCGGGCTGGAGCCGGCGATGAGTTTCGACAACCTGCTGCCCGGGCCGAACGCCGCCGCGGTGGCGCATCTCGCCTCGCTCGCCACCGGTGCGCCGCCGGTCTACTTCTGGGGCGCCGAAGGCAGCGGCAAGACGCACCTGCTGCACGCCGCGACCGACCGGGCGATCGCCGAGGGCCAGCGGGCCGTCTTTCTCGGCGCCGACGTGCCGGCGCCGTGGTCCCTGCCCGAGCCCTGCGACCGCTACGCGATCGACGACTGCGATCGCCTCGACGACGCGCAGCAGGCGGCCGCGTTCTCGATCTTCGTCGCGGCGCAGTCGAGCGGCGCGGTCGTCGTCGCGGCCGGAGCCGTGCCGCCGGTCGACCTGGCGTCGTTCGGCCTGCGCGAGGACCTGCGCACGCGCCTCGGCTGGGGCCACGTCTGGGCGCTCGCGCCGCTCGCCGAGTCCGACGTGCGCTCGGCGATGCGCCGCGAGGCCGACCGCCGCGGCACCTTCCTCTCCGACGACGTGATGGACCACCTGCTGACGCGCCATGCGCGCGACCTCAAGCACCTGATGGCACTGCTCGACCGGCTCGACGCGTATTCGCTGTCGACGCAGCGACCGATCACCGTGCCACTGCTCAGGCGCATGGAAGGCGACGAGGACGACGCATGAGTGGCCCGACGGGCACGAAGGAGGCGAGCCGGCGCGGCCTGGCCGTCTTCGACCTCGACCACACGCTGTTGCCGATCGACTCCGACCACGCGTGGAACGAGTTCATGGTGTCGATCGGCTGGGTCGATGGCGCGCAGTTTCGTACCGGCAACGACCGCTTCTACGCCGATTACCAGGCCGGCAGGCTGGACATCCACGCCTACGTGGCGTTCGCGACCGCGCCGCTGATGGCGCGCAGCGACGCCGAGCGCGCCGAGGCGCATCGCCGCTACATGCGCGAGGTCGTCGAACCACAGATCCTGCCGGAAGCGCTCGCGCTCGTCGCGTCGCACCGCGACCGTGGCGATCTCGTCGCGATCGCCAGTTCGACGAACGATTTCATCGTCCGGCCGATCGCGGCCGCCTTCGGTGTCGAGGGTGAGGCCGTCATCGCGACGCGGCTCGCCCGCGACGCCGAAGGCCGCCTGACCGGCGGCATCGACGGCACGCCGGCGCTTCGCGAGGGCAAGGTCGCTCGTGTCGGACAATGGCTCGCCGGACGCGGCGAGCGCCTGGGCGACTTCGACGGGGTCGTTGCGTACAGCGACTCGCCGAACGACCTGCCGCTGCTCGAAATGGCGACCGAGCCGGTCGCGACCAATCCGTCGGCCGAGCTGGCGGCGGTCGCCGCGAGCCGCGGCTGGCGCATGCTCGACCTGTTCGGCGCCGTCTGATCGCCGCTCACCGCCACGACCACAGCATGATCAAGAACTTCATCGACAAGCTCTTCGGCAAGTCCGCCAGCCCCCGCAGCCGCGCCGCCAAGCGGGTCGAGGTCGCCAAGGCCGAGCATGGCATCGACCCGAAGCTCGTCGACGAGCGCGCCGCCAAGGTCGTGCAGACGCTGGTCGACGCCGGCTACGAGGCCTACATCGTCGGCGGTGCGGTCCGCGACCTGATCCTCGGCCTGCGGCCGAAGGACTTCGACGTGGCCACCAACGCCACGCCCGAGCAGGTCAAGGGCCAGTTCAGGCGCGCCTTCATCATCGGCCGGCGGTTTCGCATCGTCCACGTCGTGTTCGGCCGCGGCCGGCAGGAGCGGGGCCTGTCGGAGGTCATCGAGGTCTCGACCTTTCGGGCGATGCTCGACGCGGCAGACGCCGACCAGGTCGCCGGCGACGAGAAGACCTCGCGCAGGGCGCTCGCCGACAAGACGCACGTGGTCGACGCCAGCGGCCGCGTGCTGCGCGACAACGTCTGGGGCCCGCAGATCGACGACGCAGCGCGCCGCGACTTCACCGTCAACGCCATGTACTACGACCCGTTGCGCGAGGTCGTGGTCGACTACCACGGCGGCATCAAGGACGCGAAGAAGAAGCTGCTGCGCATGATCGGCGATCCGGCGGCGCGTTATCGCGAAGATCCGGTGCGGATCATCCGCGCGGTGCGCTTCGCGGCGAAGCTGGGCTTCGAGATCGAGCCGAAGACGAGAGCCCCGATCCGGGAGATGGTGGCGCTGCTCGACAACGTGCCGCCGTCGCGCACTTTCGACGAGATGATCAAGCTGCTGCAGACCGGCCACGCGCTAGCCAGCGTGGTCGAGTTGAAGAAGCAGGGCCTGCACCGTGGCGTGTTCCCGGTGCTCGACGTCGCACTGGACGAGGCGATGGCGCACGACGGCCGCGAGAAGTTCGTGCGGCTCGCGCTCTCCGACACCGACGCGCGCGTGGCGGCCGACAAGCCGGTTGCGCCGAGCTTCATGCTTGCGGCGATGCTGTGGCATGACGTCCAGGATGGCTGGAAGAAACGCCAGGCCGCCGGCGAGTCGCCGTTTCCCGCGCTTCAGGACGCGATCGACGCGGCCTTCGACGCGCGCATCGGCGACATCTCCGGCCGCGGCAAGCTCGCTGCCGACATGCGCGAGATCTGGATGATGCAGCCGCGCCTCGAGAAGCGGTCCGCGTCGTCGGCCATGACGCTGCTCGAGCAGCCGCGCTTCCGCGCCGGACTCGACTTCCTGCGCCTGCGCGGCGAGGTCGGCGAGGCCGACCCGACGCTCGCGCACTGGTGGGAGGCGCTGTACTCGGGCAACGAGGGCGAGCGGGACCGGTTGCTCGACGAGATACGCGGATCGCGCGGTCCGCGTCGCGTGAAGAAGGCGCCTGCGGAGAATCCCGAATCGCGCGCGCCGCGTGGCGAGGGCGGCAGCCGTGAGCCGGTCGTCGACGAGGTTGCCGCTTCGAGCGACGACGCTGCTCCGCCGGAAGACTCGAGCGGTGACCTCGCCGAAGGTGCAGACGCCGCGCCTCGCAAGCGTCGACGTCGACGTCGCAAGCCGACGGAGCCGGGCGCCGGGGACGAGGTGCCCGCGCCCCCGCCGGAGGATCCGGCCGGGCGATGAGCGCCGCGGCCGTCGATGCCCGAGCCGACCTTGCCGCGTCGCGGTCCGCCGCGGTGATCGCCTACATCGGTGTCGGTGCCAATCTCGGCGACCGCGTCTCGACGATCGAAGCGGCGCTCGACGCGATCGCCGCACTGCCACGCACGCGCCTCGTCGCGCGCTCGTCGCTCTACGCGAGTGCCCCGGTCGACGCCGATGGCGACGACTACGTCAATGCCGTCGCCCAGGTGTCGACCGGGCTCGATCCGCATGCGCTGCTCGCCGCGCTGCAGGCGATCGAGGCCCGCCACGGCCGCACGCGCTCGCATCGCAACGCGCCGCGCACGCTCGACCTCGATCTCCTGCTCCACGGCGGCGAATCGATCGACACACCGACGCTCGTCGTGCCGCATCCGCGCATCGCGGAGCGCGCGTTCGTGCTGCTGCCGCTTGCCGAGGTCGCGCCGGGCCTGGTCGTGCCCGGAGCCGGGCCGGTGGAGGCCCTGATGTCCGTCGTGCGGACACAGCGCATCGCTAAACTCTGATCGATGTTCGAATGGGTGCCGGCGTCCGTCCGCTTCTTCTTCCTCCTCACGGTCTCGAACTGCTTCATGACGGTGGCTTGGTACGGACACCTGAAGTACCTCGACAAGCGGCCCTGGATCGTCGCAGCGATCATCAGCTGGGGCATCGCGTTCTTCGAGTACCTGTTCCAGGTGCCGGGCAACCGGATCGGCTTCGATTCCGGCATGACGCTTGCGCAGCTGAAGATCTCGCAGGAGGTGATCACGCTGGGCGTGTTCGTGCCCTTCGCCTACTTCGTGATGGGCCAGCCGATGAAGCTCGACTTTCTGTGGGCCGCGCTGTGTCTCGTCGGCGCGATCTATTTCGTCTTTCGGGCGGCATGACCACGCAGCCGTGAGCGGCCCCGACCTCTCGCGCTTCCGGCACATCGCGATCGAAGGCGCGATCGGTGCCGGCAAGACGTCGCTTGCGAAGCTGCTCGCCGAACGCATCGGCGGCGACTTGCTGCTCGAGAACCCGGGCGAGAACCCGTTCCTCGACCGCTTCTACGCCGACATGGAGGGCTATGCCTTCCAGACCCAGCTCTTCTTCCTGTTCCAGCGGCAGAAGCAGGTGCAGTCGGTGGCGCAGCCGAGCGTTTTCGGCTCACCGGTCGTCAGCGACTTCATGCTCGCGAAGGACGCGCTCTTCGCCCGGCTCACGCTCGGCGACGACGAGCATCGGCTTTACGCGCCGATGTACGCCCAGGTCGCCTCGCAGGTTCGCGAGCCCGACCTCGTGCTGTGGCTGCGCGCATCGCCGGCCACGCTCGTCGAGCGGGTGCGCCGGCGCGGCATCGCGATGGAGCAGGGCATCGAGGCGGGCTATCTCGATCGGCTGTCGGATGCGTATGCAGACTGGTTCGCGTCATACGACGGCGCGCCGGTGTTCGCGGTCGACACCGAGCGTCTCGATCCGGTCGGCCGCACGGCCGATCTCGATCGACTGGTCGACGCCTTGGCCCGCTTCGACGGTCGGCGCGGCGAGTTGCCGGCTGCAACCGGCGTCGCGCCTTCGCCTCATGAGATGCTGAGCTGACGATCGCTGTCGTCGCGGGACCGATGCCGCGCGTTGAGCAGACGAAGCGGGCTGGGCATAGACTTTGCCAACCCGTGACCAGCCAGAAGCCAACTCCGGAGACCACCGATGACCTCACGCCGCCACTTCATTCGCCTCGCCGCCTGTTCCGGTGCGGCCTTCGCCGCCGGAACCGCGATCGCAGCGGATGCCCCCGTTCTCGACGAGAAGGATCCGCAAGCCGTCGCGCTCGGATACGTGGCCGACTCGGCCAAGGCGAACAAGGCGAAGTACCCGAACCACACGCCCGCGCAGATGTGCGGCAACTGCGCGCTGTATCAGGGCAAGGCTGGATCGGCCATGGGCCCGTGCCCGATCTTCGGCGGCAAGCAGGTCCAGGCCAAGGGCTGGTGCAGCGCGTATGTGAAGAAGGCGTGACGCGTCGCGCGCCGGCCTCCGCCCACCGGCACGAAGCGGTCGCATGACGACCGCGTTTCCTTTCTCGGCCATCGTCGGCCAGGACGAGATGAAGCAGGCGATCGTGATCGCGGCAGTCGATCCGTTCGTCGGCGGCGTGCTCGTGCTCGGCGACCGCGGCACCGGCAAGTCGACGGCGGTGCGCGCGCTCGCCGCGCTCCTGCCGAAGATGCGCGCGGTTGCCGGATGCCCGTATCGCTGCGACCCGGCGGCGCCGTCTCTTTCATGCCCGCATTGCGCAGGGCTCGCTCCGAAGTCGCTGCGCGCGATCACGGTCGACGTGCCCGTCGTCGACCTGCCGCTCGGTGCGACGGAAGACCGGGTCACCGGCAGCCTCGACATCGAGCGTGCGCTGGTCGACGGCGTCAAGTCGTTCGAGCCCGGGCTGCTCGCGCGCGCGAACCGCGGCTTTCTCTACGTCGACGAGGTCAACCTTCTCGAAGACCACCTCGTCGATTTGCTGATCGACGTCGCCGCGTCGGGCGAGAACGTCGTCGAGCGCGAGGGGCTCTCGGTGCGTCACCCCGCGCGTTTCGTGCTCGTTGGCAGCGGCAATCCGGAAGAAGGCGAACTGCGCCCGCAACTTCTCGACCGGTTCGGCCTCTCCGTCGAGGTGAAGACGCCGACCGACCTCCCGACCCGCGTGGAGGTCGTGCGCCGACGCGATGCCTACGAGCGAGACGCGGAGGCCTTCATCGCGCGCTGGAAGAAGGACGACGAGAAGCTGCGCAAGCGCATCGTCGCATCGCGTGCGCGGTTGGTCGACGTCGTCGTTCCAGACAGCGCGCTCGAGCGCGCCGCGCAGCTCTGCATGGCGCTCGGAACCGACGGCCTGCGCGGCGAGCTCACGCTGATGCGCGCGGCTCGTTCGCTGGCCGCGTTCGACGGCGACGCCGCCGTGGGCGACGCACACCTGAAGCGCGTCGCCGCGCCGGCGCTGCGCCACCGGCTGCGCCGCAACCCGCTCGACGACGCAGGCTCGACGACGCGCGTCGAGCGCGCCGTCGCCGAGCTTTTCCCCGCCTGAGTCGTCCGGCGTGGTCGTGGACGTCGCGACCGATGCCTGGCAGGTGCTGGCGCTGACGGCGATCGACCCGGCCGTTGCCGGAGGCGTGGTGGTGCGCGGCGCAGCGGGCCCGGTGCGCGATCGCTTCGTCGCCGACCTGCGTCTCGCGCTCGGGCCGGCGCGGCCCTGGCGCGTCGTGCCCGTTCACGTCGACGACGACCGTCTCCTCGGCGGCATCGACCTCGCCGCGACCCTGCGCTCTGGCCGGCGGGTGGCCGAGCGCGGCCTGCTGGCAGAGGCCGACGGCGGCGTGGTGGTGCTGGCGATGGCGGAGCGGGCGAGCCGATCGACGCTCGCGCACGTCGCGGCCGCACTCGACGAAGGTGCGGTGGTGTGTGCCCGCCACGGCATCGAGTCGCGCACGGCGACGCGCTTCGGCGTGGTCGCGTTCGACGAGAGCGACGACGTCGATGCCGGCGACGACGGCCTCGATCCGTCGCTCGCCGATCGCCTCGCGTTCTCGGTCGACTTGCGGACGGTCACGGTACGCGCGGCGGAAGCGGCGAGCGAACGGTGGCGGGCCATGTGGGGGAGCGCCGCCGCCGCACTGGCCGAGGGGCGCGACAGCGCGTCGATCGTCGTCGGCGACGAACTGATCGAGGCGATGTGCGCGGCCGCCGCGACGCTCGGGATCGACGCGCCGCGCGCGAGCCTGCATGCGGTGCGCGTCACCCGACTGGTTGCACGGTTCGCCGGCCGCGACGAAGCCGGTGCCGACGATGCCGCCATCGCTGCGCGACTCGTGCTCGCACACCGCGCCACCCGCGCGCCGGACGCGGAGCCGACGGCCCCCGAACCGCCGCCCAACACGCCCGATGCACCGGACCCGATGCCTGATCCTTCGCCGGACTCGACGCCGCAGGACGCCGCCGCCGACGCGCGTGAACCACCGTCGACAGACGACACGACGGCACCCCTGCCGGATCTCGACGACGTGGTGCTCGCTGCGGCCGCTGCTGCGATTCCACCGGGACTGCTCGCGCGGCTCGTCGCCGAGCGGGCGGCGAGCCGCGGGCGAGGCAGCCGCGGCGGCGGCCGCGCCGGCGAACTGCGTCGCCAGCAGCGGC